>NZ_CP043505.1:633350-950025 GCF_008365295.1 Agromyces intestinalis | reverse complement strand
TCATCGCCGGCGAACCGGTCGCCCATGCGGTGACGTTCCGGCCGCGTCTCGAGGTGCGCGAGAGCACGGCGGCCCCGCGGTGAGCGGGCTGCTCGACGCATCCGTCGCCGGCCCCTCGGCGCGGGACCGCGCCACCAAGCGCGACCGCCTGCTCGAGCTGCTCGAGCAACGCCGCGCCGAGGCGCTGGTGCTGCGCTCGCACGGTGCGGTCTCGTGGTACCTCGACGGAGTTCGCACGCACGTGTCGCTCTCAGGCGACCCCGTCGTCGGCGTCGTCGTGCGTCGTGACGGCGACGAGGTGCGGGTGTTCGCGAACGAGGCCGAGCGGTTCGCCGCTGAGGAGCTGCTTCCGTCCGACGCCGCGGCGATCGTGCCCGTGCCGTGGCACGAGCCACTGCTGCCCGCACTCGGTGGACCCTCGCTGCCGCGTGTCCTCGACGAGACCGACCTCGCCGCCGAGCTGCGCGCCGCGCGTGCGAGCCTGCTGCCCGGTGAGACCGCGCGGTATCGAGCGCTCGGCCGCACCGCCGCCGAGGTGCTCACCGACGTCGCGGCCGCCGCCGATCCCGCGCAGGCCGAGCGCGAGGTCGCCGCGGCGATCGCGGGCGGCCTCGCCGCGCGCGGCATCGACCCCCTCGTCGTGCTCGTCGCGGGTGCGTCGCGGCTCGGGGTGCGGCATCCGCTGCCGACCGCGGCGCCGCTCGGGCGACGCGCGATGCTCGTCGCGTGCGGGCGACGGGCCGGGCTGATCGCGAACCTCACCCGGTGGGTGCGGTTCGGTGCGGCCGAGCCGGACGAGCAGGATGCCTCGTCGCGGATCCTGCACGTCGAGGCCGGGTTCCTCGTGGCGACGCGGCCGGGGCGCCGACTCGACGCCGTGCTCGCCGACGGCGTCGCCGGATACGCGCGGCACGGGTTCGCGGCGGATGAGTGGCGGCGCCACCACCAGGGCGGCGCGGCCGGGTACGTCGGACGCGATCCGCGTGCGGTGCCCGGGGCGGCCGACCGGGTGCAGGTGGGGCAGGCGTTCGCGTGGAATCCGTCGGCGCCGGGTGCCAAGGTGGAGGACACCATGCTGCTCGGAGCATCCGGCTTCGACGTGCTGACCAGCGACCCGCGCTGGCCGAGCCTCGAGATCGGCGGGCTGGCGCGGCCGATCGAGCTCGAGCGCTGAGTCGGAGCCGGCCGCGTCGGGTACACTGGGAATACGCTTTCCAACGGAGGGACCCATGACGCACGACGCCGATCCGAGCGCCCGATGAGCCGGCGCATCGTGCTCGCGCCCGACTCGTTTAAGGGCACGGTGGCGGCAGCCGATGCGGCCGCGGCGATCGCGCGGGGCTGGCGGTCGGTCGTGCCCGACGACGAGCTCGTCGAACGGCCGATGGCCGACGGCGGCGAGGGCACGATCGACGCGTTCGCGGCAGCCGTCCCCGGCGCCGAGCGCATGCCGCTCACCGTCACCGGGCCCGACGGGCGCCCGGTCGACACGGCTTGGCTGCGACTGCCCGACGGAACCGGCGTGGTCGAGCTCGCCGCGACGAGCGGGCTCACACTGCTCGACCCGCTTCGCCCGCTCGATGCGCACACCGTCGGGTTCGGCGAGGCGATCGCCGCCGCGCTCGACGCCGGCTGCGGAAGGCTGCTGCTCGCGCTCGGCGGCAGCTCGTCGACCGACGGCGGCGCGGGTGCGCTCACCGCGCTCGGGGCGCGGTTCCTCGACGCCGGCGGCCGGCAGGTTGCGCCGGGCAACCGCGGGCTCGGCGACCTGCGCACGGTCGACCTCGCGGCGCTGCGCCGCCCGCCCGCGGGCGGCGCGCGGATCCTCGGCGACGTGACGAACCCGCTGCTCGGCGCGTCGGGCGCCGCGGCGGTCTTCGGCCCGCAGAAGGGCGCGGATGCCACGACCGTCGCCGTGCTCGAGGCGAACCTCGCCCGCTTCGTCGAGGTGCTGGCCGGGTCGGGCGACGGCCGCGACGCCCGCGACGTGCGCGCGCTCGCCGACGCTCCGGGTGCGGGTGCGGCCGGTGGCACGGGATTCGGGCTGCTGGCGTGGGGCGCCCGCATGGCGGGCGGTGCGGCCGCCGTCGCCGACGCGATCGACCTCGACGCGGCGCTGGCCGGCGCCGATCTCATCGTGACCGGCGAGGGCCGGTACGACGGGCAGTCGGCGGCGGGCAAGGCGCCCACCGAGGTCGCCGCGCGGGCGGCGGCGGCCGGCGTGCCGGTCGCGCTGGTCGCCGGAGCCGTCGACGCGGATGCTTCGGCCTTCGCCGCGGCGCATTCGCTGACGCACCTGGCGGGGTCGTCGGCGGCCGCGATGGCCGACCCGGTGCGCTGGCTCGAAGCTGCCGGCGCCGCGCTCGCGCGCGACGCGAGCTGACCTCCGCCTGGGGCCGGCGCCGACTCCGGCACCGATGCCAGGGGCGCATCGGTGCCGGAGTCGCACGACCCCCGCACTGGGGGACGGCGGCGGCTCGTGACATCCGTGCCGTTGCTGGACACCGCGCCCACGCAGGAAGAGACTTTTCCTCATGAACCCTGCGCGGGCGTCCATCCGGACGCCCGACCAGCGCCTGCGTGTCTTCGTGAGTTCGACGCTGCGCGAACTCGCGCCGGAACGGCGCGCCGTGCGCCGTGCGATCGAAGAGCTGCGCCTCGCGCCCGTGATGTTCGAACTCGGCGCCCGCCCGCACCCGCCCCGCGAGCTCTACCGGGCCTATCTCGAGCAGAGCGACATTTTCGTCGGGCTCTACGCCGAGCGCTACGGCTGGGTCGCCCCGGGCGAGGAGATCTCAGGACTCGAGGACGAGTACCGGCTCGCCCCCCGCGATATGCCCAAGCTCGTCTACGTGAAAGAGGCGGCCGAGCGCGAACCGCGGCTGGTCGAACTGCTCGACCGCATCCGCGACGACGACGGCGCCGCCTACGTCTACTTCGCCGACGAGGACGAACTCGCCGAACTCGTGCGGGGCGACCTCGCGACCCTGCTCGCCGAGCGCTTCGCGACGGCCGCGGCACGCGAACCCGTGTGGCCGTCGACCGGCGAGCCGCTCGTCGTCGAGACCGGGCACGTGACACCGCCTCCCGTTCCGCTGTCGGAGATGATCGGCCGCGAGCGCGAGCTCGCCCGGGTGCTCGACCTGCTGCGCGGCTCAGCGCGATTCATCACCGTGACCGGCCCCGCCGGCATCGGCAAGAGCCTGCTCGCGCTCGTGGTGGCGCACGAGGTGCGCGACGACTTCGCCGACGGGGTCGCGTTCGTCGACCTCGCCGCGGTCACCGCGCCCGACCGGGTGACGGCCGCGATCGCCGCCGCGATCGGCGTGCACGACACCGGCGAGGGCGACTTCGATCGGAAGCTGCAGGTCGCGCTGCGCGGACGGCGGATGCTGCTGCTGGTCGACAACTTCGAGCAGGTGATCGACGCGGGCACGGTGCTGCGCGACCTGCTCGAGGAGCTGCCGGATATCTCGCTGCTGGTGACCAGTCGCAGCCTGCTCCGGGTCTCGGGCGAGCACGGCGTCGAACTCGGTCCGCTGCCGCTGCCCGACCCGTCGCGCATCGTCGACCGGCCGACCGAGCTGCAGGCCGCCTCGGTGAGACTGTTCGTCGACCGGGTGCGCACAGTGAAGCCCGATTTCGAGCTCACCGCAGAGAACGCGATCGACGTCGCCCGGGTCTGCGTCGCGCTCGACGGCGTGCCGCTCGCGATCGAGCTGGCCGCGGCCCGCGCGCGGGTGCTGCCGCCCGCCGAACTGCTCGAGCGGCTGCGCAAGCGCCTGCCGATGCTCACCGACGGCTCTCGCGACCTGCCCGAACGGCACCGCACCATGCGGGGCGCGATCGAATGGAGCATCCAACTCGTTCCCGAGTCGGCCCAGCTCCTGTTCGCTCGCCTCGGCGTGTTCGCCGGAGCGTTCTCGCTCGAGGCGGCCGAGGCGATCGCCCGGCCCAGCCCGGGCGCAGCCGGAGCGGGCGATGGCGACGTCGTGGTCGACCTCGAGGCACTCGTCGACGCGAGCATCCTGCACCAGCGCGAACGGGGCGACCGTGCGGTCTACATGATGCTCGGCGCGGTGCGCGAGGTCGCCCACGAGCACCTGCTCGAGCTCCCAGACGCCCGGGCGGTGCACGACCGGTACGCCGCGTGGTTCATCGCCCTCAGCGAGGAGGCCGAGTACGCGCTCGAGGGCGTGTCGCAGCAGACCTGGGTCGACCGGCTGAACGACGACGCCGACAACCTGCGCGCCGTGATGCGGCATCTGCTCGACACCCGGCAGTGGTCGGCCGCCGCGCACTTCGCCTGGATGCTCTACCTCTACTGGTGGGTCGGCGGCCATCTCGGCGAAGCGCGCGCCTGGATGAACGAGGTGCTCGACTCGGGTGAACCGCTCGACCGGCTCACCGAGGCGACCGCCCTCTACTTCACGAGGGCGATCGCGTTCTGGCAGTGGCCCGACGTTTCCCTCATCCCCGACCTGCGGCGCAGCGCCGAGGGCTTCCGCGCGTCGGGCGACCTGCCCGGCGAAGGGCTCGCGTACATCTCGCTCGGCCTGGCCCAGCTCGCCGCACTCACCCCGCCCGACCCGGTCGGCGCGGCCGAGAGCCTCGAGCGCGCGCTCGCGAGCATGCGCGAGGCCGGCGACACGTGGGGAGAGGGGCACGCGCTCGTCACGATCGGCCGCATCGAGCTGCTGCAGGGCCACTACGACTCGGCGCTCGAGCGCTTCGCCTCGAGCCTGGACATCGCGCAGCGGCGCGGCGACCGGCACGCCGAGGCGATCGCCCAGTACCACGTCGGATGGGTGCGCCTGCTGCTCGGCCAGGCCGACGAGGCCCGCCGCCGGTTCGAGATCAACCTCGACCTCTCGTGCCGGCTCGCCCACGACGAGGGCATCGCCTACGGGCTCGAGGGACTCACCGCGGTCGCAGCGGAAGAGGGCGACGCGCCACGCGCCGGCCTGCTGATGGGCGCCGCCGAGGTGTTGCGTGAGCGCACCGGCCTCTACAACATGCGCCCGTTCATCGTGACCTCGCCGTTCGTCGACCGGGTGCTCGACGGCCCCGACGCGATCATGTTCGAAGCGGCCAGGGGGCGCGGCCGGGCGCTGTCGACCGCCGACGCCGTGGCCGTCGCGTTCCAGGCGCCCGACGGCGCGAGGAGCTGAAGCGATGACCGCGACCGACCGCGACGACCGGGTGCTGCTCCCGACGCGGGCCCTGGGCGCGGTGATCATCCCCTTCCTGACCGCCGCGGTGGTGCTGCTGCTCGTGCTCCCCGCCGACACCGACGCGACGTTCGCGTGGACCATCGAGCCACCGATCACCGCGATGCTGCTCGGCTCGGCCTACTTCGGAGGCATCTGGTTCTTCGCCTGGGTGGTGCGCGAGACGCACTGGCACCGCGTCTGGCCGGGGTATCCGGCGGTCGTCGTGTTCGCGACCCTGCTCGGCGTCGCCACCCTGCTGCACCTCGATCGGTTCCACCACGGGCATCCGTCCTTCACCGCCTGGGCGGCGCTGTACGCGACGACCCCCGTCCTGGTGCTTGCTGCGTTCCTCGTGAACCGGCGGCGGGACCCGTGGGCGCCCGATCGGGTCGACGTCGATATACCGCGGGCGTGGGCGATCGCGCTCGCCGTGGCGGGCAGCGTGGCATCCGTCACCGGGCTGGTGCTGTTCGCCGCACCCGAGCCGTTCCTCGGCTCGTGGGCGTGGCCGCTCACCCCGCTCACCGCCAGGGTCGTGGGCGCCGTGCTGACCCTGCCGGGCTTCGTGAACGTGTGGATGCTGCGCGACCGGCGCTGGTCGAGCTTCCGCTGGGTGTTCCAGGCGCAGCTCGCGAGCCTCGCCGTGATGCTCGTCTCGGTCGCGGTGCGCGCCGGCGACCTGCGGTGGGATCGCCCGGCGGCGTGGGGGTTCTCGGCCGGCATCGCGGCGTCGGCCGTCGCGTACGCGGTGTTCGTCGCGCGGATGGAGCGTCGGCGGGTCGACGTGGCCCGCGCGGCCGGACGGGACACGATGGCGGCATGAGCGGACGCGCGATGATCCTGAGCGGCGGCGGGCGGTACGCCGACCCCTGGCACCGGTTCGACGAGACGAGTGCGCGGTTGGCCTCGCTCGTCGAGCGGGCCGGGTACGAGATCGAGGTGCGCACCGATGTGGATGCCGCGCTCGCGGGCCTGCCCGACGACCTCGACCTGCTCGTGGTGAACGCCGGAGACCCCGACCGTCCGGTCGACGACAGTGAGGCGGTCGGGTCCGCCGACGCGGTCGACGGCGACGTCCGGGTCGACCCCGCGCCGCTCGCCGTCGCGGTCGAGCGGGGCATCGGAATCCTCGCGGTGCACGCCGCCGCGGCGAGCCTGCGCGACTACCCGGCCTTCGACCTCGCGCTCGGCGGCCGCTGGGTCGACGGGCGGTCGTGGCATCCCGAGCTCGGGCTCGCGCACGTGCACCTCGTCGGCGACCACCCGGTCCGCGCCGGGCTGCTCGACTTCGACGTCGTCGACGAGCGGTACTCGGGCCTGCGCCTGCACGACGTGATCGAGCCGATCGCCGAGCACGAGGAACAGGGCATCCGGCACCCGCTCGTCTGGGCGCGCGAGTTCGGCGAGTCGCGCCTCGTCTACGACGCGCTGGGGCACGACGTGCGCTCGTACGACTCCGGCCCGCACCGCGAGCTGCTCGCGCAGGCGATCGGATGGCTCGGGCACGCGTCGGCGTGAGTTGCATTGTTCTAGTGAAAACTAGAATAATAAGCGGGTGATCATCCGCATCGATCCCGCGTCGTCGACGCCGATCTTCGAGCAGCTCGTGCGCGCCGTGCGCGCCGAGGTCCTCGCCGGTCGGCTCGCCGCCGGCGACCGGCTGCCGGCCGCCCGCGAACTCGCCGCATCGCTCGAGGTCAACGTGCACACCGTGCTGCACGCCTACCAGTCGCTGCGCGACGAGGGCTTCGTCGAACTCCGGCGCGGGCGCGGCGCGATCGTCACGGGCGCCGCCGCCGAACTGGCCGCGGTGCGCCGGCACGCCGTCGACCTCGTCGAGGCCGCCCGCGAGCGGGGCATCACCGCCGACGCCATCCTGGCACTCGTCCGAGAGGAGCTCTCCCGATGACCCGACGCCGCCCCGAGGCATCCGCAGCACCGCTTTCCGGCGCGTCCGCACCCGACGCGCCCGCGACCGACCGCGCTGCGCACGATCGCCGCGACCGCCGCGACCGCCGCATCGTGCTCGCCGTCGTGCTGTGGATTCCGCTCGCGATCATCGCCGCCGGCACCGGCATCCTCATCGCCTGGCTGCCGCGCACCCCCGATCCGCTCGTCACGCACTGGGGCGCCGACGGCGAAGCCGACGGCTGGATGCCGCCCGTCGCGAACCTGCTCACCTACCTCGGCATCTCGCTCGGCGTGCTGGCGATCATGGCGGTCTCGGCCTGGGTGTCGCGTCGACCGGCGACGCGCACCGCGGATGCCTCGCCGTCGCGCCCGGGCAGTGGCCCGAGCGCGGCCGGTGCCCCGAGCCCGGCCGCTGCGACGCGCCCGGCCGCCGTGTTCTCGCCCGGCGTGACGCTCGCGCTCGCCGTCGTCTTCGTGTCGCTCACCGGTCTGCAGCTCGACGGCGGAGTGCCCGACGGCTGGGAGGTGGCGGTCGTCGTCGTGATCGCGCTCGGGCTCGCAGTGCTCGCGGGCGTCGCGACGTGGATCGTGCTGCCGGCGCCCGAAGCGGGCGACGACGACGGCGAAGCCGTCGCGATCGCGCTGCGGGCGGCGATCCGCCTCGCGCCAGGAGAACGTGCCGTGTGGACGTCGGTGGTGCGGGCACCCTGGCCGGTAACGGCGCTCGCGGTGCTCGCCCTCGTGCTCGCCCTCGTGCCGGTCGTGCTGGCGCCGTCGGCGTGGCTGTTCTCGCTCGGAGCGGTGCTCGTGATCGGCGTACTGGCGACCACGACGGCCGCGCGCGTCGCGATCGACGGGTCGGGGCTCACCGTGCGCACCCTGCTCGGTCTGCCGATCGGGCGCGTGCGGCTCGCCGACGCGGTCGTCGCGCGCGCGGTCGACGTGCGCCCGGCGGAGTTCGGCGGATGGGGCTTCCGTTTCGACGCGCGCGGTCGACGCGGAGTGATCCTTCGCGGCGGCACCGCGATCGAGGTCGAGCGCCGCGGTGCGGGGCCGTTCGTCGTCACCGTGCCCGATGCGGAGACCGGCGCGGCGCTGCTGAACGGGTTGATCGCGCGCGGGTGACGAGTCGGGTCGGGCGAGGCGCCGTCAGGCTTCCGAACGGTTCGACAGCATGACGGATGCCTCGCCGGCCGTGCCGCGCGCGACGGTGAACGCACCAGCCGCAGCAGCCGGAGCATCCGGAGAATCCGAGGCATCCGCTGCGTCGCCGACCGCCCGCACCGTGTACTCGCCCGCGAAACCGCGCACGACCACCCGGCCGTCGGCATCGGTGCGCAGCGCCGTGTCGTGGAGCCACCATTCGCCGCGCACGAGCTCGTGCAAGCGTTCGTACGACGGCTTCGGCGAACCGTCGGCGCGCAGCAGCCCGATGGGCGCGTTCAGCCACGCGCCGCGATCGGTGATGCCCCAGTACGTGATCGCCTCGACGGCCGGATGCCCGACCAGGGCGCGATAGTGCCGCTCGAGCTCGTCGGCCTGGCGGGCTTCTCCCTCGGGCGTCGACGGCCACTCGTCGACCTGCCAGTCGTTGAGGTCGACGATGTGCGGCGGCATCAGGTCGCCCGAGACCAGCGAGGTCTCGGTGAAGTGCAGCGGCAGCCCGAACCGGGCGAACCGGTCGGCGATCTCGACGAGCTGCGCCTCACCGCGGAACCCCTGGTGCATGTGGGTCTGCAGACCGATCGCGTCGAGACGCACCCCCGCATCGAGCACCGCTTCGATGAGGCGCTCGTACCGGGGCGACAGGTCGAAGTCGTTCAGCAGCAGCCTGACCTCGGGGTTCGCGGCTCGCGCCTCGTCGACGGCGAGGCGCACCATCGGCACGCGGCCGCGCGCCTGGGCGAGCGGCGTGATCGCGTTGGGCTCGGCGTCGAACTCGGGCAGGATCACGACCTCGTTGATCGCATCCCAGGTGTCGATGAGCCTGGCGAAGTCGGCGACGTCGCGGCGGATGCGAGCGCGCAGGGTGCGCTCGACCTCGTCGACGGGCCGGCCGAGCAGCCAGGCCGGCGCGAGGGTGTGCCAGGCGAGCGGATGCCCCTTCACGGCGACGCCCCGGTCGCGGAACCACTCCGCGGTGCGACGCAGCTCGTCCGTGCGCGGACGACCCTCGACAGGCTCGAACTGCGCCCAGTAGAAGGGCAGCGTCGCGGTGTCGAACAGGTCGGTGAACCGCCGGCCGAGTTCCTCGTCGCCGGGGGCGCCGCGGCCGTTCGCGAGGTCGACCAGGTCGAACCCGATGTTGCCGAACGCGATCGTGTGCCGGGTCTGCGCGACCACGATGTCGGTGTCGGCGAGCGGAACGCCGTCGCGATCGAGCACGGTCAGCACGGTCTCGCCTCGACGGTGAGCGACGGGGTCGGTGGTCATGGGTCCTGCCTCGGGAGGGGGTCGTGGCCGACGACGAGCGCACCTGCGTCGCCGGCCACGAGTCGGTGGGCCGCCCCGGCTCAGCCGAGGGCGGGGATGGATGCCGCGGACGCCGCGTCGGCGACGCGGCCGGCGGCAGCGGCGTAGGCCGCGCGGATCTCGGGCCGCGTGTCGGGTTCGAGCTCGGCGGCGAGCTCGACGACCCAGCCGGGCCGCTCGCCGGTCAGCGCCCAGGCGGCCTGGCGGGCGGCGCCGTCGGCGACGTACTCGCCCGGCGCCGGAATCGCGACGGGCGCGTCGAAGACCTGCGCGGCGATCGCGCGCACGGCGGGGTTCTGCGCGGCACCGCCGATGAGCAGCACCCGGCGGGCCTCGACGCCCTGGCCGCGCACCGCGTCGAGCCCGTCGGCGAGCCCGCAGAGCAGGCCCTCGACGGCGGCGCGGGCGAGGTTCGGGCGCGTCGTCGACCCGAGGGTCATGCCGTGCAGCGAGGCGGTCGCGTCGGGCAGGTTCGGCGTGCGCTCGCCCTCGAAGTAGGGCACGAGCACCAGGCCGGATGCCCCGGGCTCGGCCTCGAGCGCCAGTCGGCCGAGCTCGGCGTGGTCGACGCCCAGCAGCCCCGCGGTCGAGTCGAGCACGCGCGCCGCGTTCAGCGTGGCGATGAGCGGCAGCCAGTTGCCGCTCGCGTCGGCGAAGCCGGCGACGGTGCCCGACGCGTCGGCCACGGGCTGCTCGGTCACCGCGAACACGGTGCCGGAGGTGCCGATCGACACCACGACATCGCCGGGCTGCGCGTCGAGGCCGAGTGCAGCGCCCGCGTTGTCGCCCGCGCCGGGGCCGACGACGACGCCGGCCACGGTCTCGCCGACCCGGTCGGCCGGGCCGACCACGCGGGGCAGCACGGCGTCGTGGCCCAGTGCGCGCTCGAGGAGGTCGCGGTCGTACCCGTCGGCGCCCCAGTACGCGGTGCCCGAGGCATCCGATCGGTCGGTGGCGAGCTCGTCGAGCACCGGCCCGAGCGGAGCATCCGCCTCGCCGGCCGGGCCGAACCCGCGCAGCCGCCAGGTGAGCCAGTCGTGGGGGAGCGCGACCGCGGCGACCCGCGCCGCGGCCTCGGGCTCGGCGTCGCGCAGCCAGCGCAACTTCGTCGCGGTGAAGGATGCCACGGGCACGACGCCGGTGCGCTCGGCGTACGCGTCGGCGCCGACCTCGTCGATCAGATCGCGCGCGGCGCCGGCCGAGCGGGTGTCGTTCCAGAGCAGCGCGGGGCGGATGACCCGGCCCTCGGCGTCGAGCACGACCATGCCGTGCTGCTGGCCCGCGATCGAGATCGCGGCGACGTCGTCGAGGCCGCCCGCCGCCGCGATGGCCTGCTGGAGGGCCGACCACCACGCCTGGGGGTCGACCTCGGTGCCGTCGGGGTGCGAGGCGCGGCCCGAGCGCACGAGGGCGCCGGTCGCGGCATCCCGGATCACGACCTTGCACGATTGGGTCGACGAGTCGACTCCGGCGACGAGCGTCATTGCGGTTCCTTCGGTGTGTCCCACCCCGCCCCGCCGCCCCGCCGGCCCTCATCGCCGAGCGTTTCCGCTCCCGCCGAGGGTGTCCGTTGCAACGGACACCAGGCGTTCGAGCGGAAACACTCGGCGATGGTGGGTGGATGAGGGGGGTGCGGGGTGCGGGGGTAAGGGGTGCGGGTGGTGGGTCAGTCGCGAGCGCCGAGCAGGTGCTCGGTGGCCAGCTGCTGCAGGCGCACGAAGCCGAAGCCCTTGCCGCCGAGGTACGCGTTCGCGTCGAAGTCCTCGAACGCCGAGCGATCGGCCGCGAGCGACTCCCAGGTCTCGCCCTCGTTCAGGGTCGGCGTAGCGATCTCGTCGACCTTCGCGGCGGCGAGCGCCTCCTGCACCTCGGGGTCGGCGCGGAACGCCGCGGCCCGCTCCTTCAGCAGCAGGTAGGTGCGCATGTTGGCCTTGGCCGACTCCCAGACGCCGTTCTCGTCCTCGGTGCGGCTCGGCTTGTAGTCGAAGTGACGGGGGCCGTCGTAGGCGGGCACTCCGCCGGGGCCGCCGTTCTCGAGCAGGTCGACGAGCGCGAACGCGTTGTGCAGGTCGCCGTGGCCGAACACGAGGTCCTGGTCGTACTTGATGCCGCGCTGGCCGTTCAGGTCGATGTGGAACAGCTTGCCGTGGTACAGCGCCTGGGCGATGCCGGCGGCGAAGTTGAGGCCCGCCATCTGCTCGTGGCCGACCTCGGGGTTGAGGCCGACGAGCTCGGGGTGCTCGAGCGAGTCGATGAAGGCGATCGCGTGGCCGAGGGTCGGCAGCAGGATGTCGCCGCGGGGCTCGTTCGGCTTCGGCTCGATCGCGAAGCGGATGTCCCAGCCCTGGTCGATCACGTGCTGGCCGAGGAAGTTGACCGCCTCGCGGTAGCGCTCGAGGGCACCGCGGATGTCTTTGGCGGAGTCGTACTCGGCGCCCTCGCGGCCGCCCCACATGACGAAGGTCTTCGCGCCGAGCTCGACGCCGAGCTCGAGCTGGCGCATCACCTTGCGCATCGCGAAGCGACGCACGTCGCGGTCGTTCGAGGTGAAGCCGCCGTCCTTGAAGACGGGGGCCGAGAACAGGTTCGTGGTGACCATCGGCACGATGAGGCCGGTGTCGGCGAGGGCCTGCTTGAGGCGGTCGATCTGCGTCTGACGCTCGGCGTCGGTCGAGCCGAACGCGAACAGGTCGTCGTCGTGGAACGTCAGGCCGTAGGCGCCGAGGTCGGCGAGCTTCTCGACCACGTGCACGACGTCGAGCGCGTTGCGGGTGGGGCCGCCGAAGGGGTCGGTGCCGTTGTAGCCGACGGTCCAGAGGCCGAAGGAGAATTTGTCGTCGCGGGTGGGCGCGCTGGCCATTGGTGATCCGCCTTTCAGCGTCGTCGATGATTTGTTGGCGAGACCAACATAACCGGCGGGGGCTTGCGATGCAAGCCGGGATCGCCGCGGCGAGGGCCGCAAGTTTCGCCACTAGGATTCGAAACATGAAATCGGATGTCGCGAGCGAGCGTGTGACGCTCGCCGATGTCGCCGACGAGGCCGGAGTCTCGTTGTCGACGATCTCGAAGGTGCTGAACGGTCGAGCCGACGTCGCCCCCGCGACCCGGGAGCGCGTCGAGCAGGTGCTCGCCGAGCGCGGTTACCAGCGCCGAGGCGGCGGGCGCAGCGAGACCCGGGCCGAGCTCATCGAGATCGTCTTCCACGAGCTCGACCGCATCTGGTCGATGGAACTCATCGACGGTGTCGAGTCGGTCGCGAAGGAGCACGGGCTGAGCGTCGTGCTCACCGTGAGCGGAAGCCGGCACTCGCCCGACGCCGACTGGGTCGAAGGGGTCATGCGCCGACGCCCCGTCGGGGTCGTGCTCGTCTTCAGCGACCTCGCGCCCGAGTACCGCGAGCAGCTCCGCGCCCGCGCCATCCCGTTCGTGATCGTCGATCCCGCGGGCGATCCGTCGCCCGATGCGCCGAGCGTCGGCTCGGCGAACTGGTCGGGGGGCCTGGCCGCGACACGGCACCTCATCGAACTCGGCCACCGGCGCATCGCCGCGATCACCGGACCCGAGGACATGATGTGCTCGCTCGCCCGGGTCGACGGATACCGGTCGGCGATGAACTCGGCCGGGCTGTCGATCGACCCCGCCTGGATCCGATTCGGCGACTTCCACGTGACGGGCGGGCGCGACCACGCGCGTGAGTTGCTCGCCGGCACCGACCGCCCCACCGCGGTGTTCGCCGGCAGCGACATGCAGGCACTCGGCGTGCTCGAGGTGGCCCGTGAGCTCGGCCTGCGGGTGCCCGAGGACCTGTCGGTCGTCGGCTACGACGACATCCCGCTCGCCCGCTGGCTCACGCCGCGGCTCACGACGGTGCACCAGCCGCTGCGGCGTATGGGGGAGGAGGCCGCGCGGCTGGCGATCCGGCTCGCGGACGCGCCCATCGGCGTCGCCGCGCCGACCCCCCGCATGGACCTCGCGACGAGTCTCGTCATCCGCGAGAGCACGGCGGCGCCGGCCGACGCCTGATCCTGCCGCTGCGCCAGTTCGGCGCGCTCCGCGCCACCCGAGGTGGCGCAGAAGGCGCGGACGTGGCGCGACGGAGGACGAGCGGGGTCGTGCGGAGCCGAGCGGGGCCGTGCCGAGCGGGGCCGTGCCGAGCCGCGGCACGCGAATGGGCCCCATCTCCCGCCGTGGCGGGGATGGGGCCCATCCGTTGCAGTCCGAACCGATCAGGCGGTGCGGCGTCGGCGCACGATGACGAGTGCGCCCAGCGCGACGAGCACGAGGCCCGCCAGCGCCCAGGGTTCGAACTGCGCCCCGGTCTCGGCGAGGTCGCCCCCGCCGCCGGAACCGCCCGCGCCGGCGGAGCCGGCGGTGCCGTCGGACGGCTCGTCCCCGGGGTCCGCGACCGGGTCGGCCGCGGTCACCTCGAGCGGCGCACTCGCGAGCGTCGCATCGTCGACCAGCGCCGCCAGCTCGTACGAGCCCGGTGCGGTCGACGCCGGGATCGTCGCAACCAGGTGCGCCGAGCCCGAGCCGTCGGTCGTGACGGTTGCGAGGTCGACCGGCGCGGCGAGCAGGGCCGCGAGGGGCGAGATCGCCCGCACGGGTGCCGCCAGCAGCGTCGCGAACGCCGCCGGCTGCGGGTCCTGCAGGCGCAGCGTCACCTCGGCACCCGGAGCGAACCCGCTGAGGTCGAGCTCGATCTGCCCGCCCGCTGCGACGCTCGCCGCGCTGAGCCGCACGACCGGCGCGTCGGGCTCACCCGGTTCCCCGGGCTCACCCGGTTCGCCGGGCTCGCCGGGCTCGCTCGACGCCGCCGCGAAGCGACCGACGCCCCAGCGTGCCGTCGACTGGTAGCCGGCGCCCGTCGGGTCGGCCCAGTTGCGGATCGCCGTGCGCTGCCCGTTCGACGCGTCGTTGACCTGGAAGTCCAGGCCGTGCACGGTGTCGGCGCCCGAGTAGTCGCCGAGCAGCACCGAGGCCTCGACGACGTACCCGCCGTCGACGATCGCGGTCTCCGACGTCACGCGCGCCCGCTGGAACGCCTCGTCGCCGGTGCCGAACGACACCGCGTTCTCGGCGCTGATGCGGATCTGGGTGTCGTCGTACCGGTACGAGCCGTTCTTCGCGTTGCCCGGGTCGACGTAGATCTCGACCGAGTCCTGCACCCACGGGTCGCTGCCCGTGACGTCCACGATCGGGTCGGCGACCTCGGCGAGCACGTAGAGCGTATCGCCCCGCCACAGCGTGCGGACCGTCGCGATCGCGCCGTCGGTGCCCTGCACCTGCTTCTCGGTCGTGACGGCGTTCGCGTCGGCCCACACCGGGTCGACCACAGCGTCGATCGACGGTGCGGATTCGGCCTCGGCCACCTCGAGGTACGAGACCGGTTCGACGAGCGTGAGGGTGCCGAGCTCGCCGGGCGCGTTCCACGCGACGGAACCGAAGCCACCCGCCGCAGCGTCGGTCACCCGCACGTCGAGGCCGAGCGTGTCGCCTGCGGCGGCCGCGTCGAGCGGCAGGTGCACGACCAGGTCGTAGCCGCCGGCCCGCTCGGTCGCCACCGCGTCGACGTCGCCCGAGCCATCGCGTGCCACCGCGTACGAGGCATCGCCCACCGTGAACGACACGCCGTCCGAGGCATCCGTCGACGCGTCGTCGACCGAGACGAAGACCGACAGGTGGTCGGCCTCCCAACGCACCCCGAATCGGGCCGAGCCCTCGATCGCGATGAGCGGCAGCTTCGCCCACTCGGGTGACGCGGTCGCCGCCGCGTCGAGCGGCACGTCGCCCTGGAACACGTTCGCGGTGCGCAGCGGCGCCGGCAGCGGCCCGTCGACCACCCCGAAGTAGGCGGGCTTCGCCTTCAGCGCGTCGTCGAACAGCAGCGGAGCGCCCGAACCCGATCGCCAACTGCGGCCATCGGTGAGTCCCCACATGGTGACCGTGAACAGCTCGTCGGTGCGCGCCCGGAACGCCCGGAACGCATCGCGGAAGTAGTATCCCTGGTCGATGAGCTTCGCCTGGGTCACCGGGGTTCCCGTGGTCACGTCGAACTCGGTCACCGCCTGCGTCACGGGCAGGTCCTGGAACGCGTCGATCGCACCCGCCAATGCCGACACCGGCATCGCGAGGCTGACGTGGAACTGGTGACCCACGCCGTCGACCGGCACGCCGCGCTCCAGCAGCCGCGACACCAGTGCGTGGTAGCGCACCTGCTTGCCGCCCTGCTCGGTGTTGTAGTCGTTGATGAACAGCGTGACCGGGTGCGATGCCCCGTCGGCCGCGAACTCGTCGTTGAACGCCTCGTCGGCGTACTCGAACGCGAGATCGAGGTAGTCCTCGCCGAGGATTCGGTACCACTCGCTTCGGCGCAGCCCGTCGGCGTACTCACCGCCGTCCGAGACCACCTCGTTCACCACGTCGATCGCCGCGAGCGGGTTGGTCTCGCTGCCGAACGGCCCGTACTTGCCGGCCAGGTACCCGGCGACGTCGAAGATGTGCGCGCGCAGTCGATCGCGCAGCACCGCCTTGCCGGCGTCGTCGGCCGCGAGCGGCTGCCCCGAGGCATCCTGGAAGAACCAGGCCGGCGTCTGGCTGTGCCAGACCAGGACATGCCCGTAGACCTTGAGGTCGTTGGCCTGCGCGAAGTCCATGAGCGCGTCGGACTCGGCGTTCGTCGTCACGAACTCGCGCGAGGCGTTGTACCAGGCCTCGGGCTTCATGAAGTTCTCGGGCGTCACGCGGTCGAAGTGCTTCAGCACCAGTTCGGATGCCGCGCCCCGCGTCTCGCGGGAGTCGATCGCGACGCCGACGGGGAAGTCGACGGTGTCCTTGATCGGTGTGAGGTCCTCGATGGTCGGTTCGCCGGGGGCGACGAGGGTGATGTCGTCGACGAGCAGGTCGCTCGTGTTGCCGGTGGCACCGTTCTGGTACCGCGTCTCGAAGTACAGCAGCGAAGCATCCGCCGCCGAACCCGGGAACCGCGCGGTGACCTGCGTCCAGCCCGTGTTCGAGATGCCGTCGAACTGCGCGAGCGTCGAGTACGTCGTCGCACCGTCGACGGTGTTCGCGCGGCTCAGCCACACGTCGTCGACAGGCTGGCCGTCGGCGAAACGCACCCACGCGCTCAGCTCGTACGTCACGGCCGGATCGAGCAGGCCGGTCACGTCGTGCCCGAGGCCGTCGCCCTGGCTGGCGCGTGCGGTGACCACGGCCGCCTGGTCGCTCTCGTGCCCGGGGGCGGCGAGCTGCACCAGAGCCGGCGTCGAACCGCTGCCGCTGCGCAGGCCCCAGCCGTCGAGGCCCGCCTCGAAGTCGGTGGCGAGCACGGTGGTACCCGGCCCCTCGGGGGCGCCGTCGGTGGTGATGGCGATGTCGTCGACGAGGTAGCTGTACGGCGCGGCGGGCGCGAGGTTCGCCGTGCCGATGTAGAGCTGCAGCGTGGCGGGGTCGGCGTCCGCAGGGACCGCGAAGGTGTCGTGCACGGTCGTCCACGCGCCCGCGCTCATCGTGGTGTCGCCGATCCAGGTGTAGTTCGGCTTCATCACGAAGCGAACGCCCGTGGATCCTGCGACGCCGTCGGCGAGTCGTACTCGCATCGAGAGGTCGTAGGTCTTGCCGGGCTCGAACAGCCCGAGCGGGCTCTGGATGCCCTCGTAGTCGGCCGCGCGGTCGTTCACGCGCAGCACCTTGCCTCCGTCGGGGCCGTCGATGACCTCGAGCAGGCCTGCGCCGCCGCCGGACTGGGTCCAGCCGCCGGTCGTCCCGTCTTCGAAATCGACCGCGTTCACGGTCGTGGGTGCCGCGCCGGCCGGCGCGACTCCGATCAGGGCGCCTGCGCCCGCGACCGCCGCGGCGGTGGCGAGCCCGAGTGCCCGTCGTATCGTGCGTCGTTGCATGATGGTGCGCTCCTTCGCGCGTGAAGCGGGCGTCGGGGGTCGACGCCCTGGATCCGGTGCGTGGTGGTGCGGTGCGCTGCGGTCGGGACCGCCGGGTGGGGCTGCGCTGCTCCTTTCGTGGGGTGGTGCGGGGAGGGGTACCGGCCGACGGCTGGGGGATGGGGGAGTGCCGTCGGCCGGTCGTCGGGGGGTCAGGCCGTCACGGATGCCTCGAGCGTCAGTCGTTCGACGGTGACCTCGGGATGCAGGCGGCGGGTGTGGTCGACCCGCCGCACCGCGCCCGTGAGCTCGACCCGGTGGCTGCCGACCAGGTCGGCGCTCGAGCGGCCCAGGCCGAGCACGAGCTCGCCCGGCTCGACGATGCGCTCGCCGTCGCGCGACGTGAACGACGCGAGGTCGGCCGGCACGACGAACCGCACATCGGCCGCCTCGCCGGGTGCGAGCTCGACGCGGGCGAAGCCGATGAGCCGCTGCACGGGCCGCACGATGCTCGCGACGGGGTCGTGCAGGTACAGCTGCACGACCTCGGCGCCGGTGCGGTCGCCCGCGTTCGCGATCCGCACCTGCACGGCGACCTCGCCGTCGGTCGGGACCGCGGAGGCGTCGCCCGACACGTCGCCCCACTCGAAGCTCGTGTAGGTGAGGCCGTGGCCGAACGGGTAGCGGGCGGTCGGGTCGATGCTCGACACGCCGTTGCGCTGCGCGAGCGGCGACGCGAGATACGTCGACGGGTGCACGCCCGCCGACGCCGGCACCGACACGGGCAGTCGCCCGCTGGGCGAGACACGTCCGCTCAGGATGCCCGCGAGGGCGCGCGTGCCCTCCTCGCCGGCGAAGAAGGCCTCGAGGATGCCTGCGGCGCGCTCGGGCGCGGTGCCGAGCGTGTACGGGCGCCCCGCCAGCAGCGTCACGACGGTCGGCGTGCCCGCGTCGAGCACCGCCTCGAGCAGCGCGCCCTGGGCTCCGGGCAGCGCGAGCGACTCGGCGTCGCACCCCTCACCGCTCGTGCCTCGGCCGAACAGACCGGCGCGGTCGCCCAGGGCGAGCACCACGACATCGGCTTCGGATGCCGCGGCCACCGCCTCGGCGAACCCGTCGGTCTCGCCGCCGTCGACGGAGGTGCCGTGCACGTGGCTGATCGAGGCATCCGGGAACTCGGCCCGCAGCGACTCGACCAGCGTCGGCAGGGCGATGCCGTCGCCCGACTCGGGGTGGTGCACGCCGACGTGCGCCGGGAACGAGTAGCAGCCGAGCACCGCGAACCGGTCGTCGGCGTTGGGGCCGATGACCGCGATCCGCGCGGGCGCGGTGCGCCCCGGGCCGGTCAGGGGAAGCGTGCCGTCGTTGTGCAGCAGCACGATCGCCCGCTCGGCGATCTCGGCCGCCAGCGCCCGGTTGGCGGGCGGATCGAGGTCGATGGTGCCGCGCACCGCGTCGATGTCGTCGGCGAGATCGCGCAGCGCCGGGGGCGTGGCGTCCCAGTCGGCGTCGAGCAGTCCGAGCTCGAGCTTCTGCGCGAGCACCCGGCGCAGCGCCCGGTCGATCACCGCGACGTCGAGGCGTCCGTCGGCGACGGCCTCGACGAGCGGCGCGCCGAAGGCGTGCACGGTCGGCAGTTCGACGTCGATGCCGGCCTCGAGCGCGGCCGCCGCGGCATCGGCGAGCGACCCCGCCGTGCCGTGCAGGGTCTGCAGGAACGCGATTGCGAAGTAATCGGCGACCACGGTGCCCTCGAAGCCCCAGACGCCGCGGAGCAGGTCGGTCAGCAGCGCGGCGTCGGCGGCCGTCGGCACACCGTCGATGTCGGTGTACGCGTTCATCACCGAGCGGGGGCGTCCCTCGCGCAGCACCATCTCGAACGGGGGCAGCAGCACGTCGGCGAGCTCGCGCGGGCCGACCGAGACCGGCGCCAGGTTGCGGCCGGCCTTCGACGCGGAGTACCCCACGAAGTGCTTGAGCGTCGCGACGATGCCGGCCGACTCGAGCCCGCGCACGTAGGCGGCGCCCACGGTGCCGATGAGGTACGGGTCTTCGCCCATGGTCTCCTCGACCCGGCCCCAGCGGGCGTCGCGCACGACGTCGAGCACCGGGGCGAGTCCCTGGTGGACGCCGACGCGTCGCAGGTCGTCGCCGATTCGGCGTGACATCCGCTCGATGAGCCCCGGATCGAAGGTCGCCCCCCAGCTCAACGGAACCGGATACGCGGTCGCACCCCATGCGGCGAAGCCCGCGAGGCACTCCTCATGGGCGAGCGCGGGAATGCCGAATCGGCTCTCGGCGACGATGCGCCGCTGCGTGCGGGCGAGCGACAGCGCGCCGACGCCCGGATCGACCGGTGCGGTGCCGAACGGCCGGGTGAGCTGGCCGAGGCCCTTCGGCACCAGTGCGTCGAGGTCGATGTCGCCGATCATCTCGTGCTGGTTCGGGGCGACGTCGCCGCCGTCCGCCGACGCGCCGACCCAGACGCCGTAGAGCTGGGCGATCTTCTCGTCGAGGGTCAGCGCCGCGACGAGCGACTCGACCCGCTCGGCGGCGGGCAGCGATGCATCCTGCCAGGGGCGGGGGTGGTCCATCATCATCCCTTCACCGCTCCCTGGAGTCCGCCGACGATGCGCTTCTCAGCCAGCGTGAAGAACAGGATCGCGGGGAGCATCGCGAGCGCCGTATACGAGAGCACGCCGGTGGTGTCCTGTCCGTTGGCGGTCGAGAAGAACTGCACGCCGAGTGGCAGCGTGTAGCTGTCGGATCCCGCGCCGCCCGCCTGCAGCACGAAGAGCGGCAGGAGGTAGGCGTTCCAGCTGCCCACGAACGCGAGCACGCCGACGGTCATGAGGGCGGGCATCGAGAGCGGCACCATGATGCGCCAGAAGAACCCGATGCGGCTCGTGCCGTCGACCATGGCCGCGTCCTCGAGCTCGCCGGGGATGGCGCGCAGGAAGGGAACGAGGATGATGATCGTCGTCGGAAGTGCGAACGCCACCTGGGGGATGATGAGGCCCCACCAGCTGCCGAACAGGTTCAGCTGTCGCAGCAGCACCGTGAGCGGAAGGATCGAGATCGTGAGCGGGAACAGCAGCCCCGTCGTGAACATGGCATACAGGAGCTGGCGACCCTTGAAGTCGTACCGCGCGATCACGAACGCGGCCATGACGCCGAACAGCATGACGCCGAGGGTCGTGCCGAGCGCCGTCACGGTGCTCGCGAACACCTGGTTCCAGAACGTGGGGTTGCTGAGGACCCGCAGGTAGTTGTCGGCCGTCCACGGGTCGGGCATGCCCGCCGGGTTCGTGAAGAAGTCGGGGTTCGTGCGGAAGCCCGAGATGAAGACGTAGAGCACGGGCCCCACGGCGATGGCCGCGACGGCCAGGGCGACGACGTAGACGATCGGCTGGCCCCAGTCGAAGCCCTCGCCGGCGCGGCGCCGCGGCACGGCCGTCTTGGCTCCGCGGGTGGTGATGGCGGTCGTGGCGGTCATCAGCGCACCCCTCCGGTGATGGCGCCAGCGAGATCGCGGCGCAGCGCGAAGCGCTGGTACACGAGGGCGATGACGAGCGAGATGAGGAACAGGACGACGGCGACGGCACTGCCGAAGCCGATCTGGCTGACGTTGAGGCCGTTCTTGACCATGTAGACCGCCATCGTGGACGAGGCGTTGAGTGGCCCGCCTCCGGTCACGATCCAGACCATGTCGAAGAGCTGCAACGCGCCGATGATCGACAGGAACGCCCAGATGCGGATGGTGGGCCCGAGCAGCGGCACCGTGATGTACCACTGCGTCTTCCACCAGCCGGCGCCGTCGAGGGCCGCAGCCTCGTAGAGCTCCTCGGGCACGCCAGAGAGGCCGGCGAGCATGAGGATGATCGCGAGACCGAGGTACTTCCACGTGAGGATGCCGAACATCGTCCACATCACGACGTCCTGATCGGCCAGCCACGCCGGCGGATTCTCGATGCCGATGGACCGCAGCAGCGTGTCGAACGGACCCCAGCGGTTGGGCGGAACCGACTGCAGCAGGATCTGCCACGCCAGGCCCGCGGTGACCTCGCTGAGGACGTACGGAACGAAGATGAGCGCGCGCAGCAGCCCGCGGAAGCGCAGGGGCCGGTTCATGAGCAGCGCGACGAGGATCGCGAGGGGCCCCTGGATGAGCAGGGACATCACGATGATGAAGAAGTTGTTGAACACCGAGCGGTGGAACACGGGGTCCGCGAGCAGCCGGGTGTAGTTGTCGAGCCCGATGAAGCGGTCGAGGGGGCCCAGGCCGTTCCAGTTGAAGAAGCTGTAGAACGCCGCCAGGAGGACGGGGAGGAGGACGAAGATCAGGTAGACCAGCACGGCGGGACCGGCGAAGAGCGAGATCTCGCCCCACTTGCGCGTCGTGCGCCGTGCGGAGTGCTTCGTGTTGCGTGAGGGGGCCGGGCCCGCGGTCACCGCGGGCCCGGCCGTGTCGAGAGCGGTCATGCTAGAGCGTGGCCGCCGCTGCGTTCATCGCTTCGGGGACCGACTCGGGCGTTCCGTCGCCGAACATGAGGTTCACGATGGCGTCGTTCATCGCCTGACCGATCACCGGACCGTACTGGGTGTCCAGCCAGGTCACGACGAGCGAGGCGTTGACGGTACCCTCGGCGATCTGCTTGAGCACCGGGTCGGTGATGCCGGCTTCGGCACCCGCGACCGTCGGGATCTCACCGAGCGCTGCGAAGCGGGTCTGCACGTCTTCGCTCATGACGTACTCGAGCAGTTCGAGCGTCTCGTCGGGGGCGTCGACGTAGACGCCCCAAGCGTCGCCCGAGCCGAGTGCGGCGCCGGGTGCGCCCGAAGCGCCCTCGATGTCGGGAACGGGCATCCACGAGAGCCACTCGGGCGCCGGCGGGTTGTCGGCCGGTGCGCCGGGAACCAGCTTCGCGACCTCACCGCGGTGCCAGGTGCCCATGAGCTCCATGGCCGTGGTCTGCGACGCGAGCAGGCCCGCCGAGCTGTTCGGCACGCTCTGCGCCGGGGTGCTGGTCGGGTTCGACTGGAAGGGCAGGTCGCCGTCGAACTCGTCCATCCACGCCTTCAGGTTCTCGCCGGCCTCGACGAAGCACGGGTCGTCGAACTCGAGGGTGTCGGCTGCCTTGGTGAGGGATTCGGGCGAGCAGGTCTTGATGGCGAACTGGTACCACCAGTGGGCCGCCGGCCAGCCGTCGCCGGCACCGACGCCGACCGGGGAGACGCCCGAGGCGGCGAGCTTGTTGATGGCGTCGCTGTACTCGCTGAACGTGGCAGGGATCTCGGTGATGCCCGCCTGCTCGAACAGATCGGCGTTGTACCAGATGCCCTCGATGCCGTAGCGGAAGGGGATGCCGTACTGCTTGCCGTCGACGTTCCAGCCGGTGCCCGCGCCGCCGACGCTCTCGACGACGTCGGTGAGGCTGCTCAGGTCCTTGAGGTAGCCCGCCTCGACCTGCGCCTTGATCTCGCCCTCGGCCCAGACCATGAAGAGGTCGGGTGCGGCGTCGCCGCCCGCCTGCAGGGCGTTCGGGATGAGGGTGCGCTGGAGGTCTTCGCTCTGGAATGCCTCGACCTCGACGTTGACGCCGGGGTGCTCGGCCTCGAACTCGCCCGCGACGTCCTCCCAGAAGGAGTTCAGCGGCTCGCCGGTGCCGTTGTGCCACCAGGTGATGGTGGTGGTGTCGCCGGAGCCGTCTGCGCCGTCGCCCGCGGGCGCGCAGCCCGCGAGCGCGAGCGCCGCGAGTCCGGCGGTCGCCCCCAGTGCGACGAGCTTGGTGCTGCGTCTGTTCATCTTTGAACCTCTCGAAATTTTCGGCTGATGTACCGAAAGTGATCTGGACGCCTCGAATATACGTCGAGGCCGGATATCGAGTCAAGCGCAACAAATTCGGCGTGTCCGGTATCGGCGTCCTCGCCGGGCTGCCTAGAGTGTGGGAGTGATCGAACGGAGCGGCACCTTCGACGGCGTGCACCGTCGAAACCTCTCGAAACTCCTCACGCTCGTGCACCTCGAGGGGCCGCTCTCACGCGCCCGTCTCACCGCGGTGACGCGCCTCAATCGGTCGACCGTCGCGGCGCTCGCCGCCGAACTCGTCGATCTCGGGCTCGCGGTCGAACGCGCCCCCGACCCGACGAATCGCGTCGGCCGGCCGTCGCCGGTCGTCGCGCCCTCTCCAGACGTCGTCGCGATCGCGGTGAACCCCGAGCTCGACGCGGTCACCATCGCCGCGGTCGGGCTCGACGGCCGCATCCCCGTGCGCGAGCGGGTGGAGGTCGATCACATCGTCACGCCGGCCGAGACAGCCGCCCTCGTGGCCGGAGTGATCGCGCGGTGGCGTTCGTCCGAACTCGCGGGCTCGCGGCTCATCGCAGTCGGCCTCGCGGTTCCCGGGCTCGTGCGCGCCGACGACGGGCTGGTGCGCTTCGCGCCGCACCTCGACTGGCGCGACGTGCCGCTGCCGGCGCTCGTCGAAGGTGAGACGGGGCTGCCCGCGGTGGTCGGCAACGACGCCACGTTCGGCGTGACCGCCGAGCACCTGTTCGGCGCCGGGCGTGGCGTCGACCACATCGTGTATCTGAACGGCGGCGCCAGCGGCATCGGCGGCGGGCTGATCGTGCACGGACTGCCGGTGGGCGGCGCGGGCGGCTACGCGGGGGAGTTCGGCTGGAACCGTCCCGGCATCGCCGATCCCGACGACCGCACCGCGCCGGCCGGCGTGCTCGAGGCCGAGGTGAGCCGCGCGCGACTGCTCGCGGTCGCCGGGCTCGCGCACGCCGACGAGCCGACCCTGGCCGCCGCGCTCACGGCGAGCGACGACGTCGAGGTCGCCGCCGAGTTGGCGCGCCAGCGGCGCATCCTGTCCACCGCCCTCGCCAACGCGGTGAACGTGCTGAATCCGTCGCTCGTCATCCTCGGCGGGTTCCTCGCCACCGTCGCCGCGAGCGACCCCGACGCCCTGCACGACGCGGTCGTCGCGCAGGCGATGCCGGCCGCCGCAGAAGGGCTCGAGATCCGCGTCGCGGCGCTCGGCGAGGACCGCCTGCTCATCGGCGCGGCCGAAGCGGCGTTCGCCGACCTGCTGCGCGACCCGATCCGCTAGACTCGGTCGGCCGACCGATTCGAATCGATTCGAGGCCGCCCGCCACGCCCCAGGAACCCATGTCGACCGCATCCATTCCGATCATCCGCCCCGACGACCTGCGCGCACACGCACACCCGGGCGACCTGCTCTCGCCGCGGCGCCGACTCGTCTACGTGCTCGTGCTCGGCGCGCTCACCGCCCTCGGGCCATTCACCGTCGACCTGTACCTGCCGGCGTTCCCGGTGCTGCAGGACGAGTTCGGGGTCGGGCCGGCTGCTGTGCAGATCACCCTCACCGGCACCATGGTCGGATTCGGCTTCGGGCAGCTCATCGTCGGGCCGTGGAGCGACAAGGTCGGTCGTCGCCTGCCGCTGCTGCTGGCGACCGGCCTGCACATCGCCGCCTCGATCGCCGCGGCGCTCGCGCCCGACATCGTGTGGCTGAGCGTGTTCAGGCTGCTGCAGGGATTCGGCGCTGCGGCGGGCGGCGTGGTCGCGATGGCGATGGTGCGCGACCTGTTCGGCGGCAAGCCGCTCGTGAAAATGCTCTCGCGGCTCGCCCTCGTGAACGGCCTCGCGCCGGTGCTCGCGCCCGTGATCGGGTCGCAGTTGCTCGCGGTCATGGACTGGCGCGGTGTCTTCTGGGTGCTCGCGTGCTACGGCCTGTTCGTGGTGCTGGCGGTCGGGTTCTCGATCCGCGAGACGCTGCCCGCCGAGCGCCGGCACGTGGCGGGGCACTCGACGGTGCGCCAGCGCTACGGCGTGCTCTTCCGCGACCGGGTCTATCTCGGCGCCGCGATCGCGGGCGGCATGACCTTCACCGGCCTGTTCGGCTACCTCTCGACGTCGTCGTTCCTCTTCCAGGAGGTGTACGCCTTCACGCCGCAGCAGTACGGCCTGCTGTTCGGCGTCAACTCGGTCGGCATCATCATCGGCGTGCAGACGAGCTCTCGGCTCATGCGCGGCCGGGTCGGACCCCAGTGGATCCTGGCGGTCACGACGATCGTGCACCTCGCGATGGCGCTCACGATCATGGCGCTCGACACGGCGGGCGTCGGGTTCTGGGGCACCGCCGTGCCGCTGTTCGTCTACATCACGGCGTGCGGGTTCTCGTTCCCGGCGGTGCAGATCCTCGCGCTCGCGAACCACGGCGCCGAGGCCGGCACCGCCGCCTCGCTGCTCGGTGCGCTGAACTTCGGGCTCGCCGGGCTCATCTCGCCGTTCATCGGCATGCTCGGGGTGGGCAGCGCGGTGCCGATGGCGTTCGTGCAGGTGCTCGCCAGCCTGGTCGCGATCACCGCGCTGTGGACGCTCGTGCGGCCGCGTACGGTTCCCCCGCTCGCGGACTGAGTCGACTGAGTCGACTGCATCGACCGGGCCGACCGGGCCGACTGCATCGACCGGGTCGCGACGGTGCCGGGGTCGGTACGGTGGGCAGATGAGCCGGGAGATGCGCGAATCGCGGGTGCGGCGCTTCCGGCGCCGCGTGCCGATCGCGGTCGGGCTCACGGCGATCGTGCTGGCGTTCGGGCTGGGAGCACTGATCATGCTGCGCGGCGGTGGCCTTCCGATGCCGATCGACGAGGAATGGGCCGAGGAGGTGCTCACGATCCGCGGCCCGGTGGGCGACGTGCTGGCCGGCTTCATGAACTGGCTGGGCGGCGGCATCGTCGGGGTGATCCTCATCCCGGCGGGCAGCGCGATTCTGCTCGTGGTGCTGGGACGACCCTGGGCGGCGCTCTACTTCGTGCTCGCATCGGTCGTGAGTGCGGCGATCGTGCAGCTGCTGAAGGAGCTGTTCGGCCGCGACCGCCCCGAGGACATGCTGGTCACCTCCGACTTCGGGTCGTTTCCTTCGGGTCACGTGGCGAACGCCGCGACGATCGCGGTCGTCGTCGGGGTGATCATGCCTCGGGCCCGGGTGTGGGCGGCCGGGGTCGCGTACACGGTGCTGATGGCGGTGAGCCGAACCTACCTCGGCGTCCACTGGGTCACCGACACGATCGGCGGTGCGCTGGTCGGCGCCGGCGCGGCGCTGCTGGTGTGGGCGGTGTTCGCCGGCCCGCTCGAGCGCGAGCGCCTGGGCCGGATCGAGCGGATGTCGCGACGCAACGCCGAACGCGCACAGGCGAACGTGACGCCGCCGACGGGCCGAACGCGCCCGTGACCTGCTCCCGGGTCGGGGCGTTACAACGTTGTAGGGTTGATCGATCAGAAAGGTGGCCATGGCTGCGACTCTGCACGACGTCGCCCGGCTCGCCGGCGTCTCGATCAAGACGGTCTCGAACGTCATCAACGACTACCCGCACGTGCGCCCCGAGACACGTGAGCGCGTCGAACGCGCGATCGGCGAGCTCGGCTACACGCCGAACCTCACCGCGCGCAACTTGCGCTCGGGTCGCACCGGGGCCATCGCGCTGGCCATCCCCGACCTGTCGCTCAGCTATTTCGCCGAGCTCGCCGCCGCGGTCATCGCCGCCGCCGAGGATGCCGGCGCGGTGGTGCTCGTCGAGCAGACCGACGGCGACCGCGATCGCGAGATCGAGCTGCTGAAGAGCCAGCGGCTGAAGCTCACCGACGGGCTCATCTTCAGCCCGCTCGGCATGTCGCAGGAGGATGTCGCGTTCCTCGACGTGCCGTACCCGCTGGTGGTGCTGGGCGAGCGCATCTTCGACGGCCCAGCCGACCACGTCACGATGCGCAACATCGAGGCGGCGCGCGCCGCGACCGAGCACCTCATCGCCGCGGGCCGGCGCAGGATCGCCGTGATCGGTGCGCACGAGGGCGAGGTGATCGGGTCGGCCGGGCTGCGCCTGCGGGGCTACCGCGAGGCGCTCGCCGCGGCCGGTATCCCGTTCGACGCCGACATCGTCGGCTTCACGACCCTGTGGCACCGCGCGAACGGGGCCACGGCGATGCGCGAGCTGCTCGCCCGCGGGGTCGAGTTCGACGCGGTGTTCGGGCTCAACGACACGCTCGCGCTCGGCGCGATGCGCGTGCTGCAGGAGGCGGGCAGGCGGGTGCCCGACGATGTGGCGGTGATCGGCTTCGACGACCTCGACGAAGCCAGGTACTCGATCCCGTCGCTGACCACGGTGCATCCCGGCCAGGACTGGATCGCGCGCACGGCGGTGACCACCCTGCTCGAGCGCATCGCGGGCGCGGGCGAGGCGACGCCGCCGCGCCTGCTGCTGGCCGACTACCGCATCGAGGTGCGCGAGTCGGCGCCGGCCGTCGAGATATCTGCGGCCTGATCGGCGGGCGCGGCACCCACGTGCGAGCGCGCTCGAACCCGGGTCGGCAGCGCTTGACAGGGTCGCCCTTCTCGCCCCAAGATGTCATCTACAACGTTTACCTACAACGTTGTAGATTGTCGGACTCAGCGTGGAGCCTCCTCTCCTCGCCGGTCCGAACCCATCGCCAGCGACAACGGTGTCCACACACCGCGAGAGGAATCACAGCCATGAAGTCGAAGCTCCTGGCCGCGTCCGGCGTCGTCGCCGTCGCGGCCGCCGCGCTCACCGGGTGCAGCGCCGGCGACGCCGCCGAATCGTGCACCAACGAGATCGTGAACCCCGACGCCACCCAGGTCAGCGTGTGGGCCTGGTACCCCGCCTTCGAAGAGGTCGTCGACCTGTTCAACCAGAACCACGACGACGTGCAGATCTGCTGGACCAACGCGGGCCAGGGCAACGACGAGTACACCAAGTTCTCGACCGCCATCGAATCGGGCTCGGGCGCGCCCGACGTCATCATGCTCGAGGCCGAGGTGCTCTCGAGCTTCTCGATCCGTGACGCCCTCGTGGATCTCAGCGAGTACGGCGCCGCCGAGGTGAAAGACGACTACACCGAGGGCGCCTGGAAGGACGTCTCGTCGGGAGACGCGGTCTACGCGATCCCGGTCGACGGCGGCCCCATGGGCATGCTCTACCGCAAGGACATCCTCGACCAGTACGGCATCCCGGTGCCCACCACGTGGGACGAGTTCGCCGCCGCCGCCAAGACGCTGAAGGATGCGGGCGCCCCCGGCGTGCTCGCCGACTTCCCGCCGAACGGCCGCGCCTACACCCAGGCGCTCTTCGCCCAGGCGGGCTCGGTGCCCTTCGACTACGACAACGCGAAGCCCGGCGAGATCGGCATCGACGTCGCCGACCAGGGCTCGAAGGACGCGCTGAGCTTCTGGGCCGACCTGGCCGACCAGGGTCTCGTCGCGGTCGACGAGGCGTTCACCGCCGACTACAACACCATGCTCGTCGACGGCACCTACGCGATCTACGTCGCCGCGGCGTGGGGCCCCGGCTACCTGCAGGGCCTCGAGGGCACCGACGAGAACGCGGTCTGGCAGGCGGCGCCGGTTCCCCAGTGGGACGCGTCGAACCCCGTGCAGATCAACTGGGGCGGCTCGACGTTCGCGGTGACCAGCCAGGCGAAGGACCCGGAGGCGGCCGCGGTCGTCGCCAAGGAGGTCTTCGGCACCGAGGAGGCGTGGAAGATCGGCATCGAGCAGGCCGCGCTGTTCCCGCTGTGGAAGCCGATCCTCGAGTCCGACTACTTCCGCGACCTCGAGTACCCGTTCTTCGGCGGACAGCAGATCAACAAGGACGTGTTCCTCGACGCCGCGGCCGGATACGCGGGCTTCACGTTCAGCCCGTTCCAGAACTACGCGTACGACCAGCTCCAGCAGGAGGTCACGGCGGTGGTGGTCGACGGGTCGAAGGATGCCTCGACGGCACTCGACGACCTGCAGGCGACGCTCGAGACCTACGCCACCGAGCAGGGCTTCGAACTGAAGTAGGCCGATGGGCCGGCCCGGCGAGGTCGGGCCGGCCCACCTCGCATCGTTCCCAGGCGGATGCCACGGCGCATCCGCTCGTGACATCCGCTCGTGACATCCGCACCAGGAAGAGATCCCATGACCACCCAGGCCGTCGACGCGCCCGCGTCGGCACCCCAGCGCCCGGCGGGCGGCCAGCGCCGTCGCCGCAGCGGCATCGAGCGCCGGCAGAACGTCGGCTGGCTGTTCATCGCCCCGTTCCTCGTGGTGTTCGCCGCGTTCCTCGTCTTCCCGCTCGTGTATGCGTTCGGCATGAGCCTGTTCAGCTCGACGCTCGCGACGGGCACCAAGTTCGTCGGCATCGACAACTACCTGAAGGCCTTCACCGACCCGCTGTTCCTCGGGGGCATGGGCCGCGTGCTGCTCTACGCGATCGTGATGATCCCGGCGCAGCTCATCGTCGCGGGCGTCGCCGCCCTGCTGCTCGACACCCTCGCGACCTGGCTGTCGAAGGCCTCGCGCCTGCTGATCTTCGCGCCGTACGCGATCCCGGTCGTCATCGGCGCGCTCATGTGGAGCTTCCTCTACAGCCCCAGGTTCGGCCCGGCGTCGACGATCTTCGACCTGTTCGGTCTCGACGCGCCGAACTTCCTCTCGAGCGACAACATCTTCTTCTCGCTCGTCAACATCGTGACCTGGCAGTGGTCGGGCTACTACATGATCGTGATCTACGCCGCACTGCGCGCCATCGACCCGGCGATCTACGAGGCGGCGCGCATCGACGGCGCCAGCGGATTCCAGATCGCGACCCGGGTGAAGGTGCCGATGATCTCGTCGTCGATGATCATGGTCATCACCTTCGCCCTGATCGGCACGCTGCAGTTCTTCACCGAGCCGACCGTGCTGCGCAGCGTGGCATCCGGTGCCCTGCCCGCCGACTACACGCCGAACATGTACGCGTTCGCGCTGGCCTTCAGCTACAGCCAGTTCAACTACGCGGCCACCATCGCGTTCTCGCTCGGCATCCTCGTCTTCCTCGGATCCTTCGGGTTCCTGTTCCTCACCCGCAAGCAGAACGGACTGAAGTGATGGCCGTCCTCCCCGCCGCGACCGACGCGAACACCCGGGCCATGACCGTCGCCGACACGCGCGCGCTGCGCCGCCAGGAACGCGCCCGACGCTCCGGCACGGCCGGCGGCCGCCGCATCGGCTCGCACGTGCTGCTGATCATCATGGCGATCTACTTCGTCGTGCCGATCTGGTGGCTGTTCGTGGCCGCCACCAAGAGCACCGGCAGCCTGTTCTCGAGCCCCGCGCTCTGGTTCGACGACCCGCTCGCGTTCTTCGCGAACGTGGTCGGCCTGTTCGAGCACCAGGGCGGCATCTACTGGCGCTGGCTCGGCAACTCGTTCCTGTACGCGTTCTCGGCCGGACTCGGGGCGACGATCGTCGCGGTGCTCGCCGGGTACGGGTTCGCGAAGTACCGGTTCAGGGGCCGCACCGCGGTGTTCGGCATGATTCTCGGGTCGGTCATGGTGCCGCTCACCGCGCTCGTCATCCCCACCTTCATGCTGCTCAGCCAGTACGGGCTCATCAACACCCCGTGGGCCGTCATCCTGCCGAGCCTGCTCAACCCCTTCGGCGTCTACCTGATGCGCGTCTACACGCAGGACGCGGTGCCCGACGAACTGCTCGAGGCCGCCCGCATCGACGGCGCGGGGGAGTGGCGCACCTTCCGCACCATCGTCGTGCCGCTGCTGCGGCCCGCGATCGTGACCGTGCTGCTGCTGAGCGTCGTCGGCACCTGGAACAACTTCTTCCTCCCGCTCGCCGTGCTCACCAACCCCGACCTGCTGCCGGTGACCGTCGGCCTCAACCGCTGGCTCGCGCTGTCGAACGCCGGCGCCGGCGGCGAACAGGTGTGGAACCTCATCACCTCGGGCGCCTTCATCTCGGTGGTGCCGCTGCTGCTGTCGTTCCTGTTCCTGCAGCGCTACTGGCAGGGCGGGCTCACGCTCGGCAGTGTGAAGTAGCGCTCGCCCTCGTTTCCTCCGAATCCACGGATGCCTCGACGAGGCATCCCCGCAGACCGATCCACTCGACCAACGGGAGAACCACCATGCCCACCGCTCGCCTCACCATCGACCCGCACTTCTCGGTCGGCCGCATCGACCGCCGCGTCTTCGGCGGTTTCGTCGAGCACCTCGGCCGTCACGTCTACGACGGCATCTACGAGCCCGGCCACCCGACCGCCGACCCCGACGGGTTCCGACAGGACGTGATCGACCTCGTGAAGGAGCTCGGGGTGTCGACGATCCGCTACCCGGGCGGCAACTTCGTGTCGGGGTTCCGCTGGGAGGACTCGGTCGGCCCGCGTGATGAGCGCCCGCGCCGGCTCGACCTGGCGTGGCACTCGACCGAGACGAACGAGGTCGGCCTGCACGAGTTCGACGACTGGCTCGCGAAGGTCGGCAGCGACCTCATGCTCGCGGTCAACCTCGGCACGCGCGGCACGCTCGAGGCGCTCGACCTGCTCGAGTACACGAACATCTCGGGCGGCACGACGCTGTCCCAGCAGCGCATCGACAACGGCAAGGCCGACGCGTTCGGCGTGAAGATGTGGTGCCTCGGCAACGAGATGGACGGCCCCTGGCAGCTCGGGCACCGGTCGGCGGACGATTACGGCAAGATCGCCTCGCAGACCGCGAAGGCGATGCGCCAGCTCGACCCGTCGGTCGAACTCGTGGTCTGCGGCTCGTCGAGCGCGCACATGCCGACGTTCGGCGAGTGGGAACGGGTCGTGCTCACCCACACCTACGACGACGTCGACTACATCTCGTGCCACGCCTACTACGAGGAGAAGAACGGCGACCTCGGCTCGTTCCTGGCATCGGCCGTCGACATGGACCGGTTCATCGAGACGGTCGTCGCGACGGCCGACCACGTGAAGGCGGTGGTGGGCAGCGCCAAGACCATCGACATCTCGTTCGACGAGTGGAACGTCTGGTACATCGACCGATTCCACGGCGTCGACAAGATCGAGGGCATCGACAACTGGCCGGTCGCGCCGCGCCTACTCGAAGACGTGTACTCGGTCGCCGACGCGGTCGTGTTCGGCAACCTGATGATCTCGCTGCTGCGCCACGCCGACCGGGTGCGCAGCGCGTCGCTCGCGCAGCTCGTGAACGTCATCGCGCCGATCATGACCGAGCCCGGCGGCCCGGCATGGCGGCAGACCACCTTCTTCCCGTTCTCGATCACGTCGCGCCTCGCCCGGGGTGAGGCGCTGCAGCTGAAGCTCGACGCTCCGACCTACTCGACCGCCGAGTACGGCGAGGTACCGCTCGTCGACGCGGTCGCGACGCACGACGCCGACAGCGGAGCATCCGCCGTGTTCCTGGTGAACCGTTCGCAGACCGAACCCGTGACCCTCACGATCGACATCGCCTCGCTCGGCGACATCTCGGTGCTCGAGTCGCACCTGATCGCCGACGACGACGTGTACGCGAAGAACACGCTCGACGAGCGCGAGCGCGTGACGCTGCAGACGAACGACACCGCGACGATCGCCGGCGGCGAGCTCACGATCACCCTGCCCCCGGTCTCGTGGACCGCGCTCTCGCTCGGCTGAGCCGGCCGCTCGCGCGGCTGAGCCGGCCGCTCGCCGGCCCCCGCGCGATCGCGGATCAGGAATTCCTGCGGTGGTTTCGGCGTGTCGCGCCCCGACACGCCGGCATCACCCGCGTTCTTCCTGATCCGCGAAAGGGACGCGCGGATGTCGCGGCGCCCGCCGGGCGTGCGAGGGCCGCGGGCGTGCTCGCGGCCGGCGTCCTGACGCTCGCGCTCGCCGGGTGTGCGGGCGGCGGCGCGCCCGAGCTCACCGGCGACCTGATGACCCACGACCCGGCGCTCGCGAAGCAGGGCGACACCTGGTTCGTGTACTCGACCGGCAACCAGACCGTGGCGAACGGCAACATCCAGGTGCGCTCGTCGACCGACGGAACGACCTGGCGCTACGCCGGCGAGGTGTGGGACACCAAGCCCGAGTGGCTGCGCGAGCAGGTCAAGGGCGTGACGAACCTCTGGGCACCCGAGCTCGTCGAACACGACGGCACCTGGTACCTGTACTACTCGGCGTCGACGTTCGGCAAGAACACGTCGGTCATCGCGCTCGCGACGAACACGACGCTCGACCCCGACGATCCGGCCTACGAGTGGGTCGATCGGGGTCCGGTGATCGCATCGACGCCGGCCGACGACTTCAACGCGATCGACCCCGGCGTCGCGACCGACGACGACGGCACGCCCTGGATGGCGTTCGGCTCGTTCTGGAGCGGCATCCGCATGGTCGAGCTCGAGTGGCCGAGCGGGCTGCGGGCCGGCACCGCGGCGGGGCATCCGGATGCTTCGGAGCCCGACGCCGAACCGCTGCGCCTGGCCGAGCCGCTGCGCCTGGCCGACCGCGGCGCCCCGCCGAACGCGATCGAGGCACCGTACCTCGTCGAGCACGACGGCGACTGGTTCCTGTTCGTCTCGCGCGACTCCTGCTGCCGGGCCGCGGAGAGCACGTACAAGATCGCAGTCGGCAGGGCGTCGGACATCACCGGGCCGTACGTCGACCGCGACGGCGTGCCGCTGCTCGAGGACGGCGGCACGATCCTCGCCGAGACCGACGGATCGCGCATCGGCCCGGGCGGGCAGTCGGTCGCCGATGGCATGATGGCGCTGCACTACTACGACGGCGACCTGAACGGGCAGTTCCAGCTCGCGCTCGTGCCGCTCGAGTGGGACGCCGACGGATGGCCCGTGCTGCGCTGGTGAGTGCAGCGACCGCGAGAGGATGCGCATGACCGAGACGGATGCCACGGAGCGCGCCGGCGCCGGGCGCGGCCCCGGCCGCAACTGGGCCGGCAACCTGTCGTACTCGGCGCGCCGCCTGGTGCGCCCGACGAGCGTCGACGAGCTGCGGAGCATCCTCGGCGAACCCGGCCCGGTGCGCGCGCTCGGCAGCCGGCACTCGTTCAACGACCTCGCCGACACCGACGGCACGCTGATCGCGACCGACGGCCTGCCGGTCGAGTTCGCCGAGGTCGCGGGCGACGATGGGTCGACGGTCGCCGTGCGCGTCGCGGGCGGGGTACGGTACGGCGAACTCGCGCCGCTGCTGCACGAGCGCGGGCTCGCCCTCGCGAACCTCGCGTCGCTTCCGCACATCTCGGTGGCGGGCGCCGTCGCGACGGGCACCCACGGCTCGGGCGACGGTATCGGCTCGCTCGCGAGCGCCGTGCGGGCGCTCACGCTCGTGACGGCCGACGGCGAGATCGTCACGCTGCGTCGCGGCGACGCCGACTTCGCGGGCGCGGTCGTCTCGCTCGGCGCCCTCGGCGTGGTCGTCTCGCTCGAACTCGACGTCGAGCCCTCATACGAGGTGGCGCAGACCGTGTTCGACGGCCCCCGCTGGGACGCGATCCTCGCCGACCTCGACGCGGTCACCGCGCTCGGCACGAGCGTCAGCATCTTCACCACCTGGCAGAACGCCGACGTCGCCGACCAGCTCTGGGTCAAGCAGCGGATGCCTCGTGCCACGGCCGCCCGCCCACTCGCCGATCCCGCGGCCGACGAGGACGCTCCCGTCGACGAGACGCTCGTCGCAATGATCGCGTCGGCCGCGGCGGGCGCCGAGGCACTCGGTGCGACCGCCGCTGCCGGCCCGAGGCATCCGATTCCCGGCGCCGGAACCGAGGCCTGCACGACCCAGCTCGGCGTACCGGGGCCGTGGTTCGAGCGGCTGCCGCACTTCCGGCTCGAGTTCACCCCGTCGGCCGGTGACGAACTGCAGAGCGAGTACCTGGTGCCGCGCGCCGACGCGGTGGCCGCGATCGAGGCGGTGCGCCGGCTCGCGCCGCGCATCGCCCCGCTGCTGCAGGTCTGCGAGGTGCGCACGGTGCGCGCCGACGACCTGTGGCTGAGCATGGCGTACGGCGTCGACGTGGTGGCGCTGCACTTCACGTGGGTCGCCGACCAGCCGGCCGTCGAGGCGCTGCTGCCCGATCTGGAGGCGGCGCTGCCCGCCACGGCTCGCCCGCACTGGGGCAAGCTGTTCGCGCTGTCGGCCGGCGACCTCGCCGCACGCTACCCCCGCTGGCACGACTTCCGCGCGCTGCGCGCCCGCCTCGACCCCGACCGCCGATTCACGAACCCCTTCCTGGCGCGCGTCGGCCTGTAGCGCGCACCATCCCGCGCGCACCATCCCCCGCGCACCATCCCGCGCTCCCCACCCCACGCTCCCTACCCCACGCACCCCACCCCCCGCTCCCCATCCCCCGCCCCCGCCCCGCCCCCCCCCGCCTCGCGCCCCCCTCCGCGAATCAGGAAAAACGGCGGTGGTGCCGGCGTGTCGGGTCACGACACACCGACAACCCCGCAGGAATTCCTGATCCGGTGAAGGTACGGCGCGGGCGGTGACCACCCTGAGCGCTCCTCCACAGGCGCGTCGGCGGCATGATCGGCCCCAGGTCGCCCGTGCCGGCCCGGGCATGACGATGACCGGCTGGCACGCTCATCGGATGCTCGACCCGCATTTCGTCCTCGGCCGTCTCGGCGAGGTGGCGCACATCAGCCGGTTGCGGCGTTACGGCGTCCGTGATGCCGACCTCCGTGCCGAGGTTCGTGGCGGATCGCTGATCCGGCTCAAGCCGGGCTGGTACGCGACGCCCGCCGCCGACGCCGAGCAGCGGCGGGCCGTCGCGATCGGCGGCCGCCTCGGATGCACGTCGGCGCTCGCCCGCTACGGCGTGTGGGCAGGCATCGGCGACGGCTTGCACGTGCATCTCGCCCGCAACGCGTCGCGGCGGGCGATCGACGGGCTGAACCCGACCGCATTCGTTCCGGCGCCGGCCGTGTGGCATCCGCGTCTGCCCGACCGGCAGCGACGCGAGATCCGGCTGAGCGATCCGACAGCGCCCGCAACGGTGCACTGGGGGCTCGAGGCGGATGCCACGGGGTCGCTCGACTGGCTCGTCTCACCGCGCACCGCGCTCGCGGAGGCCGTGCGCTGCCTCGACTCCGAGCACGCGCAGGCGGTCGTCGACTCCGCGATCCACGAGCGGATGCTCCGCCGCGGCGAGGTCGAGCGCATCATCGCGGATGCTCCGCGACGAACGGGGGTTCGGGTCGACGAGCTCTGCGGGCGTCTCGAGTCGGGGGTCGAGACGCTGTTCGTGCGACGGCTCCGCGCGGGCGGGTTCGACGTGCAGCCGCAGTTCCAGCTCGCCGGCCACGGCCGTTTCGACGGCATCATCGACGGCGTGGTGCTCTACGAGATCGACGGGTGGGCGCACCACCGCACGCGGCAGCAGTTCGTCGCCGATCGCGATCGCACCCTCATCGCGCAGGCATTCGGCATGCCGGTGATCAGAGTGGCGGCCGTGCGCGTCATCGACGACTGGCCCATGATCGCCGCCGCCGTTGCGCGCACCGTCGCCGACGCCAAGGCCGGCCGCCCCCGCTGACGCTTCCCGCGCCCAGATCCCTGCTGCACCCTTCCCTGCTGCGCCCCTTCAGCGGATCAGGAAAAACGGGAGGGGTGCCGGTGTGTCACGCCACGACACGCCGCCACCCCCGCAGGAATTCCTGATCCGCTGAACGGGGAGCGCGGGAGGGGACGGGGAGCGCGGGAGGGGACGGGGAACGCGGGAGGGGACGGGGAACGCGGGAGGGGACGGGGAACGCGGGAGGGGACGGGGGAGCGCGGGAGGGGACGGGGGAGCGCGGGACGGGGACGGGGGAGCGCGGACGAGCGGGCATGACGGATGCCGTGGGGCGCGCTAGCGTCGAGGCATGCGCATCCTCCTCATCGGCGCCGGAGGGGTCGGCGACGCCATCGCCAAGATCGCCGCGCGGCGCGACTTCTTCGAACTGCTCGTCGTGAGCGACTACGACGAGGCACGGGCACAGCGCACCGTCGAGTGGATCCGCGCGAAGCACGGTGACGACCTCGCCGCACGGTTCGCCACGGCGCAGGTCGACGCGAGCGATCCCGAGCGCGTCGCCGAGGTCGCCCGCGCGCACGACACCACGCACGTGATGAACGCGGTCGAGCCGAAGTTCGTGCCATCCGTGTTCGCGGGCGCGCTCGCCGCCGGAGCCGACTATCTCGACATGGCGATGAGCCTGTCCGAGCCGCACCCGACCGACCCGTACGCGCAGACGGGTGTGAAGCTCGGCGACGACCAGTTCGCGCAGGCGAGCGACTGGGAGCAGGCGGGCAGGCTCGCGCTCGTCGGCATGGGGGTGGAGCCGGGGCTCAGCGACGTGTTCGCCCGCTACGCCGCCGACCGTCTGTTCAGCGAGATCGACGAGCTCGGCACCCGTGACGGCGCGAACCTCGTGGTGCGCGACGAGGCCGGCAACGAGATCTTCGCGCCGTCGTTCAGCATCTGGACGACGATCGAGGAGTGCCTGAACCCACCCGTGATCTGGGAAGAGAACACGGGTTGGTATACGACGCCGCCGTTCAGCGAGCCCGAGGTGTTCGAGTTCCCCGAAGGCATCGGCCCGGTCGAGTGCGTGAACGTCGAGCACGAGGAGGTGCTGCTCATGCCGCGCTGGGTCGACGCGAAGCGGGTGACGTTCAAGTACGGCCTCGGCGAGGAGTTCATCGGCGTGCTGCGGACGCTGCACCTGCTGGGCCTCGACTCGACGACCCCGATCCGGGTGCGCGGCGCCGCAGCCGGCGTGTCCGGCCCGGTCGAGGTCGCGCCGCGCGATGTGGTCGCGGCAGCCCTGCCCGATCCGGCCACGATCGGCCCTCGAATGACCGGCAAGACGTGCGCGGGGTTGTGGGTGACCGGCACCGGCCGCGAGGGCGCGCCGCGCGAGGTGTACCTGTACCACGTGAGCGACAACGAGTGGACGATGCGCGAGTACGAGGCCCAGTGCGTCGTCTGGCAGACGGCCCTCAACCCCGTGATCGCGCTCGAGCTGCTCGCGTCGGGCACGTGGGCGGGCAGCGGCGTGCTCGGCCCCGAGGCGTTCGACGCGGTGCCGTTCCTCGAGCTGATGGCCCGTCCTGAGGACGAGGGCGGCTACGGGCAGGCCTGGGGCATGCAGGATCGTCTCGCCGCATGATCGACCCGACCGACTCCTCGACGTCGGGCGCGGCTGCGGCGGCAGCGGATGCCGAGGACGCGACCGTGGGCGTCGTCACCAGGGCCGCGCGCGCCGATGAGCTCGATGCGGTGATCGCCCGGTTCGAGGCCACCTGGGGCGCGGGCACCGGGCCCGACCGGTCGCTGCTGCGGGCGGCCGGATACGCGGGTGCGACGGTGCTGGTCGCGGTTCCGGCGACGCCGGGCACGGATGCTTCGGGGCGGGATGCACCGGGCACGGATGCTTCGGGGCGGGATGCACCGCCGCCGGCGTCGGCCGACGCATCCGGGCCGATCGTCGGGGCCGCGTTCGGGTTCCTCGGCTGGGCCGGAGGCATCCACCTGCACTCCCACATGAACGCCGTCGACCCGGCCCACCGGGGCCGGGGTGTCGGCGTCGCGCTGAAGCTGCGGCAGCGAGCGGTGTGCCTCGCGCACGGCGTCGACGAGATCCGTTGGACGTACGATCCGCTCATCCGGCGCAACGCCCGCATGAACCTGGTCCGGCTCGGGGCCGAGGTCGGCGCCTATCTGCCCGACTTCTACGGCGAGCTGCGCGACGCGATCAACCTCGACGACCGCAGCGATCGGTTCGAGGTGCGCTGGCGGCTCGACTCGCCGCGCGTGCGGCGGGCGCTCGAGCGTCGGCCCCAGCCGGCGTGGCATGCCGACGGTGAGGGACTCGCGCTCGTCGCCGACTTCGAGGCGGTGCGCGAGGGCGCGCCCGACATCGCGCGCGAGTTGCGCGAGCGCAGCCGGGTCGCGTTCGCGGCGGCGTCCGCCGGCGGGCTGCGACCCGAGCTCGATGCGCGCGGCGACTACGTGTTCACTGCCGACGACCCCGATCTCGAGGCGCGGTGACCGGATCGCGCACGTCGCGCAGGTGAGCGGTGCTCAGCTTTCGGTCAGGCGGGCTCGCGTACCGTCGGATCCCATGTCTGCCCGCTCATCGATGCAGGTCCGTGTGCGGCCCGTGCCCGTGGTCGCCTGGGCGGCCGTCTGGTGCGCCGCGGCCGCCGTGGTCGGCGGCCTGTGGTCGGCGACGGCGCAGCCCGCCGCGACCGACGTGCCGGCCGGCATCAGCAGCGCCGACCGCTGAGCAGCGCCGACCGCTGAGCAGCGCCGACCGCTGAGCAGCGCTGACCGCTGACCGCCCCTCGGCACCGAACGACTCGACGATCTCGGGGTGCGCCTGGAAGGCGAACGCTTCGAGCCGTGCGAGGGTCGGCACGTTCGCGAGGGACTGGTCGTGGGCCTACGCGCGGGCATCGGGATAGGCGGCACTCAAGACGCGATCACCCTCCGGGCCGGTTCGGGCGCAACGGGTCGGCTCAGCCGAGCCCGGCGGCGACTGCCCGTTCGCCGATCGCGGCGACCTGCGCGGCCCGCCCGGGGTCGTCGGCGATCTCGAACCACGTCGACGACAGCGCGCACCACGCCACGAGCCAGTGCCCGAGCCGTGCGGCATCGTCGACCGTGAGCCGCGCCGAGTGCACGACGACCGCGAACTGGCGCTCGAGCCGCCCGGGGCGGAGCGCGAACTCGAGCGACGGATTGCAGAGCAGATTGCAGAAGTCGAACAGCGCGTCCCCGACGAGCGCCTTGGGGTCGATGAGCAGCCAACCGCGTGCGCCGAAGTCGAGCACGTTGCCGTGGTGCACGTCGCCGTGCAGCACCGACGGCTCGGGGCCGTCGTCGAGCAGCGCATTCGCGAGATCCGCGCCGCGCCGATGCAGCGCGCTCTGCGCATCAGCCCGCGCGAACAGCTCGCGGAACCAGGTGCGCAGGTCGATGAGCTCGGGCGGGTCGGACGCGTCGAACACGAGGCGGGATGCATCGTGCAGCCGCTGCGCCGCGCGGGACATGATCCTCGTGGCCTTGTCGTCGCGCCCCTGCGCGGGCAGCCGCGCCAGGTCGCCGTGCCCGGTGGCGCGCTCGAGCAGGGCCGCGGCGCCCTCGAGACGCAGGACGCGCGCGGCGCCGTGCCCGTCGAGCGCGGCGAGCAGGTGGGCGCCGCGCTCCTCCTCCTCGACGTGCGCGAGCTTCAGCATGGCGGGCTCGCCGTCGGCGGTGCGCACGGGGATGAGCCGGCTCGACGCGGTCGTCAGCGGCTCGCCGTCGTGGCGAAGCATCCATTTGGCCAGCAGCGCGCCCTCGGCGCGACGCCCGGGCGAGGACGGCCCGACAGAGCTCATGCGTCCATCCTGCCCGCGGTCGCCTCGCGCAGGTAGCGACCCGGCGGAACGCCGATCACGGTGCGGAACTCGCGCGTGAAGTGCGCCTGATCGGCGTAGCCGAGTTCGGCGGCCAGGTCGGCGAGGGTGCCCGCGCGGTCGAGCGGGTCGGATGCCGCGAGCCGCGTCGCGGCCTCCTGCAACCGATACCGGCGGATGAGCCACCGCGGCGTCAGCCCGAGCTGTTCGCGCACCAGGCGTTCGAGCCGGCGCACACCGACCCCCGCGAACGCGGCGAGCTGCTCGACCCGCACGATCGACCGGTCGTCTTCGGCCTGCGCGATCACCGTTCGCACCAGCCGCGCGTCGGGGGAGGGGCGCAGATCGCGTGCGGCGAACCAGCGTTCGAAGGTCTCGACCGCGGCGTGGTCGAGCCCGGCGTCGACCGCGTCGGCCACCGTGCGCGACAGGCCGTCGAGGCCCGGCACGGGCACTGCGGCGCCGACGATCTCGCGCGCCGGTCGGCCCGTCAGCAGCGGCGCGACACCGGGTTGCAGCGCGACGCCGAAGGCGTACCCCTCGCCCTCGAGCGTGCGCTCAGCGAGGCCGATCGACGGGCCGTGCACCGCGGCGGTGGTGCCGGGCTCGACGACGAGGTTCGCCGAGGGGTACTCGAGCACGCGCTGCGTCGCCGCCCGACCGGGCGGCAACCGCCAGCGGGGGATCCAGTAGTGCCGCACGAGCCCGGCGAGCGCTTCGTTCGGCGCGATCCGCGGCATCCGCACCGGCTCCTCCGCCGTGGGCGGCGCACCGGGCGCGGCCTCGACGACGGTGGGCGCGCCCTGCCCGGCCACGAGGACGCCGCGGCTGCGCGGCGCGCCCGCTCGCGCCCGCCAGTACTGGCCGCCCTGCGTGCTCACCCGGCCAACCTACGGCCGGCCGCCGACACCGTCGACCCGCGGTGTCGCGTTCGTTCAATCCGCGCGGCCGCCGCGTCCGTAGCGTCGAGGTCATGAACGCCGAGACGGAGAACACCGTGGAATTCGAGATGACCCTGTACGTCGCCGCCACGCCCGAGCAGGTGTGGGAGGCGATCACCGGCGACGCCGGCAACCGCGCCGTGATGTGGGGCAGTGTGCTGCGCGGGGACCTGCTTCCGGGCTCCCGGTACGAGTATGTCGGCCCCGGTCAGGACGGCGACGAGACCGTGCACGTGTACGGCGACGTCCTCCAAGCCGACGCGCCGCACGTGCTGCAGCTCACCGAGCACCCCGGGGCGACGTACCGCGAGAACCACGCCGACCTCGTGAGCCGCATGACGTGGCGCATCGAGCCCGCGGGCGATGCGCTGACGAAACTGACGTTCACGAGCGACGAGTGGAGCGAGGGGCACCCGGCACGGATCGAGGCCGGCGAGGTCTGGCCGCACCTGCTGTCCAGCTTCAAGTCGTACCTCGAGACCGGGCGGGCGCTGCCGGCGCCGGAGTCGGAGCCGGTGCCGGAATCTGCGTCGGCGTAGGCGCGACGCACTGCTCGACCGCCTCGACAACTCCGCAATTGCGGCACTATCCTCCAATTCATGCCGCAATTCCGGATCTCCGAGGTCGCCGGCCTGCTCGGCGTGAGCGACGACACCGTGCGCCGCTGGGTCGACCAGGGTGTGCTCGCCGCCGAACACGACGAACACGGTCGCCTCGTGGTCGACGGCGCGGACGCCGCGCGCCGTGCCGTCGACCTCGCGTCCGCCGCCGAGGACCCGTCGGGCGTCGCACGCAGCGCCCGCAACCGGTTCGTCGGGCTCGTCACTCGCGTGCAGCGAGACGGCGTCATGGCCCAGGTCGACATCCAGGCCGGCCCGCACCGGGTCGTGTCGCTGATGTCGGCCGAGGCCGTCGACGATCTCGCGCTGGAGGTCGGGTCGCTCGCGGTCGCCGTCGTCAAAGCCACCACCGTCATCGTCGAAACCCCCGGAGGAACCCCGTGAACCCGAACCGCCTCGTCCGCCGCGCCGCCGGCGCCGGTGCCGCGCTCGCCCTGCTCGCTGCCCTCGCCGGATGCGCCTCGTCGAGCCCGACCGCCACGTCCGCGGCGCCGGAGGAGACATCCGATGCTCCCGCCCTCGAGGGCGAGCTGACCGTGTACGCGGCCGCCTCGCTCACCGCCGCGTTCGACGAGCTCGCGGCCGAGTTCGAGGCCGAGCACCCCGGGGTGGATGTGCTGCCCATCGTGTACGACGGCTCGTCGACCCTCGCGACCCAGCTCGTCGAGGGGGCGCCGGCCGACGTGTTCGCCTCGGCCGACGAGCGCACGATGGCGACCGTCGACGACGCGGGCCTGCTCGCGGCCGACCCCGAGCTGTTCGCGACGAACACGCTGCGCATCGTCGTGCCCGCCGGCAACCCGGGCGGCGTGGCCGCGATCGAGGACCTCGCGAACCCCGACCTGCAGGTGGTGCTGTGCGCGCCCGAGGTGCCCTGCGGCGCGGCGTCGCACCAGCTGCTCGACCTCGACGGCGTGACGCTGACCCCGGTCAGCGAGGAGCAGAACGTGACCGCCGTGCTCACCAAGGTGCGTGCGGGCGAGGCCGACGCGGGCCTGGTGTACTCGACCGACGCGGTCGCCGCGGGCGACGAGGTCGAGACGATCGTGCCGGCCAACGCCGACGAGGTCGTGAACCGGTACCCGATCGCCGCGCTGGCCGCAGCGGGCAACCCCGATGTGGCCGCTGCGTTCGTCGCGTTCGTGCTGAGCGACGAGGGGCAGGCGCTCCTCGCCGAGTACGGTTTCGGCGCTCCGTGACCCGCGCCGGCGGCAGGGCGGGTGCTCGCGTCGAGCCGTCGCCGCTCGGGGCGATCCCGCCGCTGCTGCTCGTGCCCGCGGCGCTCGCGGTCGTCGTCCTCGTCCTGCCGCTGGCCGCGCTCGTCGCGCGGGTCGATTGGTCGACCCTCGCGGCCGACGTCACCTCGCCCGAGGCGATCGACGCGCTGCGGCTCTCGCTCGTGACGGGTGCGCTCGCAACGATCGGATGCCTCGTGGTCGGCGTTCCCCTCGCGCTGGTGATCGCCCGTGCGACGCCGCGGGTCGCGGGCTGGCTGCGGGCGCTCGTCACGATTCCGCTCGTGCTGCCGCCGATGGTGGGCGGTATCGCGCTGCTGTTCCTGCTGGGGCGCACGGGGCTCGTCGGCCAGTGGCTCGACGCCGGGCTGGGGCTGCGGCTGCCGTTCACGACCGCGGCGGTGGTGATCGCGCAGGCGTTCGTGGCGCTGCCGTTCCTGGTGCTGGCGGTCGAGGGCACGGTGCGCAGCGCGGGCACCCGGTACGAGCAGGCCGCCGCCACGCTCGGCGCGGGCCGGTGGACGACGTTCCGCCGGGTCACGCTGCCGCTCGCCGCGCCGGGGCTGGTCGCCGGCACGGTGCTCTGCTTCGCGCGCGCCCTCGGCGAGTTCGGTGCGACCGCGCTGTTCGCGGGCAACGCCGCCGGCACGACCCGCACCATGCCGCTCGCGATCTACACGGCGTTCAACGGTTCGGGCGTCGGGCAGGGGGCGGCCGTGGCGCTGTCGCTGCTCCTGCTGGTCGTGGCGATCGTGATCCTCGTGCTGGTGCGCGGCTGGCGCCCCGGGAGCGTCGGATGACGCGCGAACCGGCGGCCTCGACCGCGGCGGCGGGCGGTGCGCTCGACGCGCGACTGCGGCTCGTGCGCGACGGGTTCGACCTCGAGGTGGCGTTCGCGGTCGGCGCGGGCGAGGTGCTCGCCCTGCTCGGCCCGAACGGCGCCGGGAAGTCGACCGTGCTCGCGCTGCTCGCGGGCGTGCTGCGCCCCGCCGCGGGCCGCATCGAGCTCGACGGTCGCACGCTCGCCGAGGCATCCGACCGGTCGTCGACGTTCGTGCGCCCCGAGCGGCGCCGGATCGGGCTGCTCGGGCAGGATCCGACCCTGTTCCCGCACCTGACCGCCCTCGAGAACGTCGCGTTCGGTCCCCGCGCGGCCGGGATGCCCCGACGCGACGCGACCGCGCTCGCCGCATCCTGGCTGGCCCGGGTCGGGCTCGACGGCCTGGCGCACCGCCGCCCGGCCGAGCTGTCCGGCGGGCAGCGGCAGCGGGTTGCGATCGCACGCGCCCTTGCGGCGCGCCCGGCGCTGCTGCTGCTGGACGAGCCGTTCGCGTCGCTGGACGTGGAGGTGGTGCCCGAGCTGCGCTGGATGCTCCGCGAGCAGCTGGCCGCATCGGGCACGTCGGCCGTCGTCGTGAGCCACGACGTCATCGACGCGGTCGTGCTCGCCGACCGCACCGCCGTGCTCGAGCGCGGCCGCATCGTCGACACCGGGCCCACCCGCGAGGTGCTGGCTGCGCCGCGCAGCCCGTTCACGGCCGCGCTCGCCGGCGTGAACCTCGTCGTCGGCGCCGCCGCCGATGGCATCGTCGTGGCGGGCGAGGCGACCTTCACCGGCGACGCTGCCGAACCGCTGGTCGAGGGGGCGTCGGCGGCCGCCGTCTTCCGTCCGTCGTCGGTCGTGGTCGCGACCCGGCGGCCCGAGCGGACGAGCCTGCGCAACGTGTGGCACGACCGCGTCACGGCGATCGAGCCGTCGCCGGGCGGCGGGGTGCGACTGCGATTCGGCGCCCCGCCCGTGCACGCCGACGTGACGGCCGCCGCCGTCGCCGAGCTCGAGCTCGCGCCGGGCAGCGAGGTGTGGCTCGCCGTGAAGGCCGCCGAGACGAGCCTGCACCCGCTCGCACCCCGTCGCTAGGATCGCCCCATGGGGGATGACGACGCGGTCGCGAAGGCGCAGGCTGCCGCCCAGGCGGCGGCCGAAGCGGCACAGGAACTGCAGCGCCAGGCGCAGGAGGCGATCCGCAAGGCCGAGGAGGCCGCCGCCGCCGCGCAGGCCGCCGCCGATGCGCAGGCCGCCGCCGCGCAGGCCGCCGCTGACGTGGCCGCTGACGCGGCTCGCGAGTCGGCCGCGCCGGCACCCGACACCGCATCCGCCGCCGGCGACTCCGGCACTGATGCCACTGGCGCATCAGTGCCGGAGTCGCCGGGACCGAATGCTCCGCTCACCGCAGCGGAGGCGGGCGCGGTCGCCGCCGGGTACGCGTTCGACGGCACCGCGCTCGAGCTCGGCGCACTCGTGAACGGCGAGGCCGACCCCGCGGTGCAGGTGCGCATCCCGATCGCGATGACGAACCGGCACGGGCTCGTCGCGGGCGCGACCGGCACCGGCAAGACCCGCACGCTGCAGGTGCTCGCCGAGCAGCTCTCCGCGGCCGGGGTCGCCGTGTTCGCCGCCGACATCAAGGGCGACCTGTCGGGGCTCGCGACCTCGGGCGAGGGCAGCGAGAAGCTGCTCGCCCGCACGCGGGGCATCGGGCAGGACTGGACGCCCGCGAGCTTCCCGGTCGAGTTCTTCTCGCTCGGCGGCATCGGCAGGGGCGTCCCGATCCGGGCTACCGTCGCGGGGTTCGGCCCGCTGCTGCTGTCGAAGGTGCTGGGCCTCAACGACACCCAGGAGTCGAGCCTCGGCCTCGTCTTCCACTACGCCGAAGACCAGGGGCTCGCGTTGCTCGACCTCGCCGACCTGCGGGCCGTGCTGCAGTACCTCGTCTCCGACGAAGGCAAGGGCGAGCTCGACGCGCTCGGCGGCCTGTCCAAAGCCACGGTCGGCGTGATCCTGCGCGAGCTCGTCGCGTTCGCCGAGGCCGGCGCCGACGTGTTCTTCGGCGAACCCGAGATCGACACCGCCGAGTTCCTGCGCGTGGCATCCGACGGTCGCGGCATCATCAGTCTGCTCGAGGTACCCGGCGTGGCCGACCGACCCGCGCTCTACTCGACGTTCCTGATGTGGCTGCTCGCCGACCTGTTCAACGACCTGCCCGAGGTCGGCGACCTCGACCAGCCGAAACTGGTGTTCTTCTTCGACGAAGCCCACCTCCTGTTCGCGGATGCCTCGAAGGACTTCCAGGCGCAGATCGTGCGGACGGTGCGGCTCATCCGCTCGAAGGGCGTCGGCGTGTTCTTCGTCACGCAGACCCCGAAGGACGTGCCGGCCGACGTGCTCGCCCAGCTCGGATCGCGCATCCAGCACCAGCTGCGCGCGTTCACGCCCGACGACGCGAAGGCGCTGCGCGCCACCGTCTCGACATACCCGAAGTCGGCGTACGACCTCGAGAGCGTGCTCACGAGCCTCGGCACCGGTGAGGCGGTCGTCACCGTCATGAACGAGAACGGCGCGCCGAGCCCCGTCGCGTGGACCCGCCTGCGCGCCCCGCAGGCCCTCATGTCGCCCACGCCCGACGCGCAGATCGACTCCGCCGTCGCCGCCTCGCCGCTGCAGGCGAAGTACGGCACCCCGGTCGACCGCGAGTCGGCCGGCGAGATCCTCACCGCGAAGCTGAACGCCGCGGCCGCCGCGGCGAAGGCGGCCGAGGACGCGAAGGCGAAGGCGGCCGCCGACGCCGAGTACGCCAAGCAGCAGGCGGCGATCGAGAAGCAGCGGGCGAAGGAGCAGAAGGCCGCGCAGGCCGAGTACGACCGCATCATGCGTGAGACCGCATCGAAGAACCGGTCGCGGTCGACGACGCGGTCGACGTCCAGGTCGGGCTCGGGCGGGGCCGGCTCGATGCTCGAGCAGGTGCTCGGATCGAAGGCGACCCGTGATGTGCTCACCAGCGTCGTCGAGGGCATCTTCGGCACGCGGCGACGCCGGTGAAGCAGCCTCGCGCGCGGGGTCCGGAGTAGGCTCGCGCGGTGACCTACGAGATCCGTCCCTATCGGCCCGCCGACCGCGCCGCGGTCGGTGAGGTGTGCGTGCGCACCGCTGCCGGCGGCGACGACGCGCGAGGTCTGTACTCCGACGAGACGCTGATGGCCGAGGTGTTCGCGTGGCCGTACGTCGACTCCCAGCCCGAACTGGCGTGGGTTGTCGTGCGCCCGGCCGCCGAGCCCGACGCCGCGGAGGACGACCCCGACGCGCCGCTGCGCTCGGGCGACGAGGCGGTCGTGGGCTACGTGATCGGCGTAGCCGACACCGCGGCGTTCATCGACTGGTGGCAGCGGGAGTGGACGCCGGGCTTCGTCGCCCGCCATCCCGCCCCCGGCACGGCTCCCCGCCCCGGCGCCAAGTACACCGAGGCGAGCCTGCTGCGCGACGGCGCCGACCCCGAGCGCATGCGCAACGCCGACCTCGCGACGCACCCCGCGCACCTGCACATCGACCTGCTGCCCGAGGCACAGGGGCGCGGCCTCGGCCGCACGCTCATCGACACGCTCCGGGCCGCGCTCGCCGTCCGCGGGGTGCCCGGGGTGCACCTCGGCATGGACCCCGCGAACACGAACGCCCGCGCGTTCTACGACCGGCTCGGCTTCGTCGAACTGCCGACGCATCGCGCCGACCTGCCGCTGCTCGGTATCGCGACCAGCTAGCGCTCGCCGCGCTGGCCATCGGTGCGAGCGTGCAGCCCGCGCTCCCACCAGTAGAGCATCCGCGCGTCGGTGCGGCGCAGCTCGGCGGTCGTCACGGGCTCGGGTCGCACCTCTTCCTCGACGCCGAGGGCGGCGGAGACCTCGTCCATCGCCTCGCAGTCCCAGAACGCTCCGCGCAACCGCAGCAGGCAGTGGCCGTCACGGTCGACGGCGAACAGCTGATTCGAGGTCTCGAGGCTCGTGCCCCGGTAGAGCTGCAGCCGGATGATCCGGGCGATGCTGCGGGCGGGTACCACGTGCACCCCGCCGAGGAACCCGGTCTCGACGATGCCGTACCGGCTCGCGGTCACCTCGGTGCGCCGATAGCGGAACCAGACCCACGAGACCGCGACGATCAGCGCCACCGTGAATCCCACGATGACGGCTCGGGAGATCGGATCGGGGAGGACCCACGCAGCCAGCAGCAGGAATGGCACGGTGAGCAGGCCCACCTGCAGACCGATGCTCATCGAAAGCGAGCGACGAGGCCTCAGGGTGGTCACCCTGAGGCCGTCGCCCCCTACTGCCGGCGACGCTGAGAAGGAGCCCCCTGCGTCCCCACTCCTCGCTCGAATCGGCGCCGCTGACATCTCTGACATCATCCGCGTTCGCACGGTGCGAGCGCTATTCGGCATTAATGAGGACACCGCCTCACCGCCGCTCTCGGGGGCCGGCGCGAACGCACCGTTCTCAGGAAGACGCGCCGACCTGCGTCGGAGTTCCGACCCATTACGCCTGAGCAACGCCGGCGTGCCGTGGCTCGACTAGCCTGACGGGATGGAGTCGGTCACGGGCACGTCGGGAGTTCCGGCAGCGGTCGTCACGGTCAGCGACCGGGCGGCGGCGGGGGTGCGCGAAGACGCGTCGGGTCCGCTGGCGGTACGGATGCTTCGCGAAGCCGGATGTCTCGTCGGCGAGCCGGCCGTCGTTCCCGACGGCGCCGACTCGGTGCAGGGCGCGATCTCATCGGCGCTCGCCGCCGGGGCGCGTCTGGTCGTGACGACGGGCGGCACGGGCATCGGCCCGCGCGACCGCACCCCCGAGGGCACCCGCCCGCTGCTCGAACGCGAACTGCCCGGCATCGGCGAGCAGCTTCGACGCGCGCCCGCCCCTGGGGCGCTGCTGTCGCGCGGACTCGCGGGCGTGGCACTCGGTGCCGCAGGCCCGGCGCTCGTGGTGAACCTGCCCGGCTCGACCGGCGGCGTGCGCGACGGGGTCACCCTGATCGCGGGAGTGCTCTCGCACGCGATCGCGCAGCTCGACGGGGGAGACCACGCATGATCCGCATCGCCAGGGTCACTGCCGACGTGCTCGACGTCGGCGCGCACCTCGCCGCCGTGCGCAGTTCGCGCACCGGTGCCGTCGCGCTCTTCATCGGCCAGGTGCGCGACCATGACCCCGAGGTCGACGGCCGCGTCGTCGGGCTCGACTACACGGCCCATCCCGACGCCGAGACGATGCTCCGCGGCATCCTGGTCCGGCTCGCCGAAGCCGCAGACGGCGACACTCTCGAGATCGCGGTGAGCCATCGCATCGGCAATCTCGACGTCGGCGACGACGCGCTCGTGGTCGCCGTCGCCTCCGCCCACCGGGCCGAAGCGTTCGCCGCGTGCCGCGAGATCGTCGAGCGCATCAAGACCGACCTGCCGGTGTGGAAGCGCCAGTGGCAGCACGACGGAGCATCCGCCTGGGTGGGGCTGTGACGGGCCTCGTCGACCGTTACGGGCGCGTGCACCGCGACCTGCGGATCTCGCTGACCGACCGCTGCTCGCTGCGCTGCACGTACTGCATGCCCGAAGACGGCGTGCCGTGGCTCGCGAAGGACAACATCCTGACGACCGACGAGCTCGAGCGGCTCGCGCGGGTCGCCGCCGGGCTCGGCGTGACCGAGGTGCGACTCACGGGTGGCGAGCCGCTGCTGCGCCGCGACGTCGTGGACGTGGTGCGGCGGATGGCCGCGATCGAGGGCGAGGACGGCCCGCTCGAGGTGTCGCTCACCACGAACGGGCTGCGGCTGCCCGAGCTCGCCGTGCCGCTGCGCGAGGCCGGGCTCGCGCGCATGAACATCTCGATCGACACGCTGCGACCCGAGCGATTCCTGCGCCTCACACGCCGCGACCGGCTCGACGACGTCCTCGCCGGCATCCGCGCGGCGATCGACGCGGGCTTCGCACCCGTGAAGCTGAACGCCGTGGCCATGCGCGGCGAGAACGACGACGAGCTCGCCGACCTGCTCGCCTACGCCGTGTCGATCGGCGCCGAACTGCGGTTCATCGAGCAGATGCCGCTCGATGCCGGGCACGTCTGGTCGCGCGTGCAGATGGTCGAGGCCGATGAGATCCTCGCCGCGCTCGGCGAACGGTTCGAACTGACTCCGGTCGGCGAGCGCGGTGCGGCACCGGCCGAGCGCTGGCTCGTCGACGGCGGCCCCGCGACGGTCGGTGTGATCGCGTCGGTGACGCGCCCGTTCTGCGGCGCGTGCGACCGGGTGCGCATCACGGCCGACGGGCAGTTCCGCAACTGCCTGTTCGCACGCACCGAAGACGACCTGCTGTCACCGCTGCGCTCGGGCGCGGGCGACGAGGTGCTCGCGGCCATCATGCGCCGTTCGATCGGCGGCAAGCTCGCCGGGCACGGCATCGACGACCCGGGGTTCCTGCAGCCCGACCGCCCCATGAGCGCGATCGGCGGGTAGGCCGCGGCCCCGGCCGCAGCATCCGAGCCGCGAGGTTCAGCCGCCTGCGAACGGCGGCATCACGTCGACGAGCGCGTCGGCTGCGAGCGGCGTCGCGGGCTCGCTGGTGCGCGACCCGTCGACGAGGAAGCTCGAGCGGTCGAGCACGTGCGCGAGCCGGTCGTCGCCCCGGGCGCGGAGCGCAGCGAGCAGCGAGCCGAGATCGGATGCCTCGAGCGAGAGCTCCTCGGTGCCGGCCGCGTCGGCCGCGGCGGCGAACAGACGCACCCGCGCCATCAGTCCCGCCGTTCGGCGAGCAGCGCGTCGACGCGGGCGAGCGCCTCGTCGAGGTCGAGCCCGCGGCCGACGGCCAGCCCGACGACGAACGCCGACACGGGTGCGCCGGGCCGGGCGACCCCGTGCGCGACGTCGCGGGCGAGGTCGAGCACGCGGCCGGTCGGCACGTCGGCGGCGTCGAGCCCGAGTTCGGGTGCGAGTCGAGCGACCCATTCGTCGAGCTCGGCGGGGGTGGGGGCATCCGTGGTCATGCGTCCTCCTCGGGGCGGGCGGGGTCGTGGCCGGCGGGGTCGGCGGATGCTTCGAGGGTACCGAGCCGGGCCCGCCACGAGTCGAGATCGTCCCAGGTGTCGATATCGGCCGACTCGCCCTCGTCGGGGATGCGGGCGAGCGCGAGCGCGCCGACCAGCGCGCCGAGCGCGGCACCGTGCGGCGAAGCACCTGCCTCGCTGAGCGTGGCGAGCCGCTCGCGCAGGCCGGCCGTGCGGTAGACGCCCGCCAGCCACTGGTCGCGACCGCCGGCGTCGACGAGCACGGCGCCCGCCTCCTTCGGGTCGGGGGTGCGGTCGGCTGCGTCGATCCACGGGCGCAGCAGGGCGGCGGCCGCCTGCGCGCGCGGCAGGTCGGCGGCCAGCAGCACGGTCAGGTCGGGTTCGGATGCCTCGAGCTCGCGCAACCCCGCCGCGATCGCCGCGACGGGGCCGCCGAACGGCGGATCCTCGCGGACGACGCGCACCGTGGCATCCGGGTCGACGATGCCGGGCGGGCCGACGACCACGATCGGATCCGCGCCGAGCGCGCGGGCCGCCGCGACCGCGTGGTCGACGAGCCGGGCGCTGCCTACCCGCAGCCCGGGCTTGTCGGCGCCGTCGAGGCGGCGCGCCCGCCCGCCCGCGAGGACGAGCGCGGCGAGCGAGGGGCCGGGCGCGTGGGTCATGCGGGCCGGTGCCAGTCGCCGGACTTGCCGCCGGTCTTCGCGACGAGGCGGATCTGCTCGATGGTGACCGACTTGTCGACGCCCTTCACCATGTCGACGATCGCGAGCGCGGCGATCGACACGGCGGTGAGCGCCTCCATCTCGACGCCAGTGCGGTCGGCGGTGCGCACCGTCGCCGCCACCTCGACGCCCTCGTCGACGACCTCGAGGTCGACCACCGCGCCGTGCACGCCGATCACGTGCGCGAGCGGCAGCAGCTCGGCGGTGCGCTTCGCCCCCGCGATGCCCGCGATGCGCGCCACCGCCAGCACGTCGCCCTTCGGCACGGCGCCGTCGCGCAGCATCCGCACGATCTCGGCGCTGCACCGCACGAGCCCGCGCGCGGTGGCGCTGCGCACGGTCGGGGCCTTCTCGGTGACGTCGACCATGCGGGCACGGCCCGCCGAATCCAGATGCGTGAAGCTCATCACCCCAGCATGACCTCCACCTCGTCGCCGACGCGAATCGCTGCGACCTCCGCGGGCACGACCGCGAACCCCTCGGCGCGCGCCAGCCGGCCCACCAGGTGCGACCCGCTGCCCCGATCCGACGCGGGGCGCACGTGCAGCACACCGTCGACGCGCTGCGCGACGATCGGCTGGTACTGCCGCCGACCGACCGGGGTGCGCCACGCCTCGTCGGCGATCGCGCGCTCGGTCGGCCGTGTCGGGTCGAGCCCCTGCAGCACCGCGAGGAACGGCCGCACGAACACCTCGAACGACACCGCGACGCTCACCGGGTTGCCCGGCAGCCCGAACACGGGCACGCCGTCGATGCGGCCGAACGCCTGCGGCTTGCCGGGTTGCATCGCCACCTTCGCGAACTCCAGCGCGAGGCGGGTGACCGGGTCGTGGGCGCCGGCGCTGACGCCGCCGGTGAGCACGATGAGGTCGGGCCGAACGGATGCCTCGAGCACACGCCGCACCTCGGCGTCGAGTGCGCCCGGCGCATCGCCCGCGCGACCGCGGTGCACCACGACCGCCCCCTGCTCGACCGCGAGCGCCGCGACGAGCAGGCTGTTCGAGTCGTGCACCTGCCCGCGGGCGAGCGGGGCCCCCGGCTCAGCCAGCTCGTCACCGGTCGCGATGATCGCGACCCGCGGGCGGGCCACGACGTCGAGCTCGCCGACGCCCGCGCCGACGGCGCTCGCGAGCGCTCGCGCGGTGAGCCGGATGCCACGGGGCAGCACGAGCTCGCCCGCCCCGAGGTCGTCGCCGGCCGGGCGGATGTGGGCGGCGGGCGCGGGCTCCTCGGCGATGCGCACGGGGTCGGCCGCCCAGTCGGCATCGGCGGTGCGCTCGATCGGCACGACCGCGTCGGCGTCGGCCGGCACGGGCGCACCGGTCATGATCCGCACCGCTTCGCCCGGGCCGATCACCGGGTCGTGCCCCGAGCCCGCGGCGACCTCGCCGACGACGCGCAGCGCGACCGGGGCGTCGGGGCTCGCGCCCCGCACGTCGGCACGACGCACGGCGTAGCCGTCCATCGCGGAATTGGCGTCGCGTGGCGATTCGATCGCACTGCGCAGGTCGACCGCCAGCACGCGGCCGTGGGCGGCGTCGACCGGCACCGTCTCGTGCGGCAGCTCGGCCGCGCCGGCGAGCACACGCGCGAGCTGCTCTTCGACCGAGATCACGACGTCGCCTCGACGACCGCCCACGCCCGCATGCCGCCGTCGAGCACCGAGACCCGGTACCCCTCGGCGGCGAGCACCGCCGCAGCGCGCTCGGCGCGCGGCCCGATCGCGCAGTGCACGACGATCGCGCGATCGCGGTCGAGCCCGGTGCGGTCGCCCGCGAGCACCGTGCCGAGCGGGGTGTGCAGCGACCCCGCGATCGCGCGCTCCGCGCGCTCGGACGGCTCGCGCACGTCGAGCACCGTGACCTCGTCGAGGCGCTGCCTGAGTTCGCCTGCCGAGACGTGGCCGATCGGGGGCGGTGCCGGCGCGGCATCCGTCATGCTCGTCGAGCTCTGCGAGACATCCGATCGCTGCGGAGCCGCCGCCGGACGCAACCCGACCTCGCGCTGCCGCGCGCGCAGCCCGTCGATGACCAGCACCCGGCCGAGCAGCGGCTCGCCGACGCCCGTGATGAGCTTGATCGCCTCGGTCGCCATGAGCGCCCCCGCCTGCATGCAGAGCGAACCGAGCACGCCGACGTCGGCGCACGTCGGCACGCCTCCCTCGGGTTCGACGGGGTACAGGTCGCGCAGGGTCACGCCCTCGACGGCGCCGACGCGGCCATCGCCGACCGGCGGCCGCGACCAGAACACCGACACCTGCGCGTCGAAGCCGAGCACCGCCGCCCACACCACCGGGATGCCGAGGTCGGCGCACGCATCCGACACGATGTACCGCGTCTCGAACCGGTCGCTGCCGTCGAGCACGAGGTCGTAGCCGTCGAGCACGTCGCGGGCGTTCGCGTCGGTCAGGTGCACCGGATGCCGCTGCACGACGAGCCGGGGCGCCAGGGCGGCGAGCCGCTCGGCGGCGCTGTCGACCTTCGGCCGGCCCACATCGCCCGTGCCGTGCACGACCTGACGGTGCAGGTTCGTCACGTCCACCACGTCGTCGTCGATGATGCCGATCGTGCCGACCCCGGCCGCCGCGAGCGCGAGCAGCGCGGGGGAGCCGAGGCCGCCGGCGCCCACTACCGCGACGCGGGCGGCCGCGAGCCGACGCTGCCCGACCTCGCCGAGTTCGGGCAGACGCACCTGGCGTGCGGTGCGGCGCAGCTCGTCGGGATCGAGGGCGTCGACCGGGTCGACGAGCGGAGGCAGCGGCATGCCGACCACGCTAACGCCGCCACGCCGTCGCGTCGACGCGGGGTTGCGCCGCAAGACGGTGGGGCGGCGTGCAGTGAGAACACGGTGAGCCGGGTCATCCCCGTCGCCTGAGCCCCAGGCGTCTCATCCTGTTCTCTGCGCGCTGCGGCGCGGAACGAACGCGAAAGCGCCGCGCCCTCGGGGCGCGGCGCTCACGTGCATGGCGGAGGATGGGGGATTCGAACCCCCGAGGGCTTTCACCCAACACGCTTTCCAAGCGTGCGCCATAGGCCACTAGGCGAATCCTCCAGGGACCCCTCACGCACCCGCCAGAGCCCGGTTACCCTTGCTGCGTCTCCGCCCTGGGGGAGTTGGCCTGGATGGCGCCACGTGAGGAGCCTCCGCAAGTCTACCCGAGCCGGATGCTCCGGCCGAACACGTGCGGCTCCGTCGCGTCGGGCCGCCCGCCGCGACGAAACGTAGGATCGCGCCGGCGACACGCCGCTGACGGATGGCTCGGGGCGGCGTGTCGGCGGAGATCTCCGACATCTCGTCGCGAGGCACGGGGAGGCCAATAGGGTGGATGCGTGGCGCACAGCATCTACATCTGCTCCGCCGAGGGGAACACGGGCAAGTCGACCGTCGCGCTCGGCACCCTCGACACGCTGGCCCGGCGCGCGACCCGTGTCGGCGTCTTCCGGCCGGTCGCCCGGTCGACCGACGAGCGCGATTACGTGCTCGACCTGCTGCTCGCGCACGACGGCGTCGTGCCGATCGAGTACGACGAGGCCATCGGCGTCGACTACGAGACTGTGCACGCCGACCCCGAGGCCGCGCTCGCGACGATCGTGCAGCGCTTCAAGGCCGTCGAGGCGAAGTGCGACGCGGTCGTCATCGTCGGCACCGACTACACCGACGTCGGCAGCCCCACCGAGCTGTGGTTCAACGCGCGCATCGCGGCGAACCTCGGCACCCCGGTGCTGCTCGTGATCGGCGGCCGGGTGCCCGAGGGGCGCGGCCGCAGCGAACAGCTCGGCTTCGCCGAGCCGCGCACGCCCGACGAGCTCGCCCAGCTCACCGAGCTCGCCGTCGGCGAGCTGGCTCGCGAGCACGCGACGCTGCTCGGCATCGTCGCCAACCGAGCCGACCCCGACCGGCTCGACGAGATCGTCGGCTCGGTGCGCACCGCGGCCCGCATCGAGGCCGGCGCCACCGGCGCCGAAACGGCCGACCCGTCGCGGGTCGTGCACGTGTGGGCGATCCCCGAAGACCGCTACCTCGTCGCCCCGTCGATGCGCACCATCATGCGCGCCGTCGACGGCGAGCTGCTCTCGGGCGACGACGAGCTGCTCAACCGTGAAGCGCTCGGGGTGGTGATCGCGGCGATGTCGATGGAGAACATCCTGACCCGGCTCATCGAGGGCTCGGTCGTGGTGATCCCCGGCGACCGCAGCGAGGCGCTGCTGGGCGTGCTCACCGCGCACGCTTCGGCGACGTTCCCCTCGATCTCGGGCATCGTGCTGAACGGCGGGTTCCCGCTCTCCGAGACGATCGAGCGGCTCATCGAGGGGCTGCGCGCGAAGCTGCCGATCATCCGCACCCAGCTCGGCAGCTACGCCACGGCGATCGCCATCACGCAGGCGCGAGGCAAGCTCGCCGCCGAATCGCAGCGCAAGCGCGACACCGCGCTCGCGCTCTTCGAGCAGCACGTCGACGCCGCGGCGCTGCTCGAGCTGCTCGACGTCGCCACGACCGACGTGGTCACGCCGATCATGTTCGAGTACCAGCTGCTCGAGCGTGCCCGCCAGGCGCGCAAGCACATCGTGCTGCCCGAGGGCGACGACGACCGCATTCTGCGGGCGGCCGCGACGCTGCTGAAGCGCGAGGTGGCCGACCTCACGATCCTCGGCGAAGAGATCGAGGTGCGCGCGCGTGCGATCGGCCTCGGCCTCGACATCTCGCGGGCGAAGGTCGTGTCGAGCCACGACGCGGTGTACGTGACGAAGTTCGCCGAGGCGTACCGCGAGCGGCGCGCCCACAAGGGCGTCACGCTCGAGCAGGCGCGCGAGAAGGTGACGGATGTCTCGTACTTCGGCACGATGATGGTCGAGCTGGGCCTGGCCGACGGCATGGTGTCGGGGGCCGCGCACACGACGGCGCACACGATCCGCCCGGCGTTCGAGGTGATCAAGACCCGGCCCGACGTGGGCGTGGTGTCGAGCGTGTTCCTCATGGCGCTCGCCGATCGGGTGCTCGTCTACGGCGACTGCGCGGTGGTGCCCGACCCGACGGCCGAGCAGCTGGCCGACATCGCGGTGTCGTCGGCGCGCACCGCGGCGCAGTTCGGCATCGAGCCGCGCATCGCGATGCTGTCGTATTCGACGGGGGAGTCGGGGTCGGGCGTCGATGTCGACAAGGTGCGCCAGGCCACGGCGCTCGTGCGCGAACGCGCGCCCGAGCTCGCGGTCGAGGGCCCGATCCAGTACGACGCGGCGGTGGATGCTGCGGTCGCGCGCACGAAGCTTCCGGGTTCGGATGTCGCGGGGCGCGCGACGGTGTTCATCTTCCCCGACCTCAACACGGGCAACAACACCTACAAGGCGGTGCAGCGCTCGGCCGGAGCGGTCGCGATCGGGCCGGTGCTGCAGGGGCTGCGCAAGCCGGTCAACGACCTGTCGCGCGGCGCGCTGGTCCAAGACATCGTGAACACGGTCGCGATCACCGCGATCCAGGCCGCGGAGGCGTGAGATGGGCATCGTCCTGGTCGTGAACTCGGGCTCGAGCTCGTTCAAGTACCAGCTCATCGACGTGGATGCCTCGCGCACGCTCGCGAGCGGCCTGGTCGAGCGCATCGGCGAGGGCGAGGGGCGCGCGGTGCACAAGGTGCCGTCCGAGGCATCCGACCCGTCCGAGGCATCCGAATGGGTGCGCGAGCTGCCCATCCCCGACCACACCGCCGGGTTCGCGGTGATGCTCGACGCGTTCGGGCAGCACGGGCCGTCGCTCGACGAGTTCCCGCCGATCGCGGTGGGCCACCGCGTGGTGCAGGGCGGTGCGCGGTTCTTCGAGCCCACCGTCATCACCGACCTGGTGAAGATCAACATCGACGAGCTGTCGGCGCTGGCGCCGTTGCACAACCCGGCGAACCTGCAGGGCATCGAGGCGGCGCAGCGCGCGTTTCCCGACGTGCCGCACGTGGCGGTGTTCGACACAGCGTTCCATCAGACCATGCCGCCGGCGGCCTACACCTACGCGATCGACCGCGAACTGGCGGCGAAGCACCGGGTGCGCCGGTACGGGTTCCACGGCACGTCGCACCGGTTCGTGTCGCGGGCGACGGCCGAGTTCCTCGGGCGGCCGATCGACGAGCTGCGCATCATCGTGCTGCACCTCGGCAACGGGGCATCCGTCTGCGCGGTGTCGGGCGGGCGCTCGGTCGAGACGAGCATGGGCATGACCCCGCTCGAGGGCCTCGTGATGGGCACCCGTTCGGGCGACATCGACCCGGCGGTGCTGCTGCACCTGCAGCGACGCGCGCACCTCGACGCGAACGGCATCGACGACCTGCTGAACAAGCGCAGCGGGGTGCTGGGGCTCGGCGGTCACGCCGACATGCGCGACCTCGAGGCGGCGGTCGACGCCGGCGACGAGCACGCGGCGCTCGCGTTCGAGGTGTACACGCACCGGATCCGCTCGTACATCGGGGCGTACGCCGCGCAGCTCGGCCGGGTCGACGCGATCGCGTTCACCGCGGGCGTGGGTGAGAACTCGGCGCGCGTGCGCGAATGGGCGGTCGGCGGCCTCGAGGGGTTCGGCGTCGAACTCGACCCCGAGCGCAACAGGTCGCGCTCGCGCGGTGCGCGCCGCATCTCGACCGACGCATCGAAGGTCGAAGTGCTCGTCGTGCCGACCGACGAAGAGCTCGAGATCGCGCGCCAGACGCAGGCCGTCGTCGTGCCCTGATCTCGTCGGCGCCCCGCCCGGCGTTGCGCCTCGGGTGGGCAAGAGACGCTCCAGACGGGGCGTGTGGCGCGTGCTTCGCCCACTCGATGTTCGGGGTATCCGCAACCTCGCCTGATCGCGCCCGTCCGCGCGGGTGTCACATCGCTCGCGTCCGCCGTGTCTCAGTGTGTGGAGGGCTTGGACATGACGATGACGACGAAGGCGAAAGATCGAGCGGCGCGGTCGGGGGGACGGACGCCGCGTGCTCGGACACCGTGGGGGGCGGCCTGGGAGTGGGCGGCCCGCCCCATGCGCTACCACGCGGTGCACGAGTTCCGGGTGGCCGCCGAGCACGGCGACGTAGGGCGGCTCGAGGCGGCGCTGGATCCCGAGGTCGCGGTGGTGGTCGAATCCCGCGAGCCCGGCCGTTCGCGGGCGCGCGTGGTGAAAGGCGTCCGCGATGCGATCACGGTGCTCGTGCACGGCATGGCGGCCCGGGCCGGACGGCGCATCGTGGAGCGCTCGGTCAACGGCCAGGCCGGGCTGCTCGTCACTCAGGACGGCGAGGCGACCGCCCTCGTCAACGTGGACTTCACGGGGAGCCGGGTCAGCGTGGTCTGGATCCGAGTGCGCCCAGACTTGCTGCGGCACTGGAACCGGGTGTGACCGATGCCCGTCGAATCGCCCAGCACCCGGGAACGCCGCACATCCCGCACCACCCGCGCGGCCCGCGCGGCCCGCACTACTCGGACCTCGCTCACCGATCGTCTGTCGACGGCGGTGCGGTCCACCGCCACGGCCGGCCGCATCCGATCGGTGACCGCGACGCTCCGCGGCCGCACCGTGCCGCTGCACTGGTCGAACCTCTTCGGCGTCGTGTCGATGGCGTGCCTGGTCGTGCTGTTCGTCACCGGGATCTTCCTGATGTTCGTCTACTCGCCCTCGAGCGAATCGGTGATCTACGCCGGCGGCTACGCGCCGCTGCGCGGCGTCGAGATGTCGAAGGCCCTCGAGTCCACGCTCGCGGTGTCGTTCGAGGTGCCCGGCGGCCTCCTCATGCGTCAGGCGCATCATTGGGCGGGCCTGCTGCTGCCGGCGGCGCTCATCATGCAGCTGCTGGTGAGCTTCTTCACCGGTGCGTTCCGCCGCCCGCGGCAGTGGAGCTGGGTGCTGCTGTTCCTGGTGTTCGTGATGGCGCTCGTCGCCGGATGGAGCGGGTACGCGCTGCCCGACGACCTGCTCTCTGGAACCGGCCTGCGCATCGTCGAGGGCATCGTGCTCGGCATCCCCGTCGTGGGCACCTGGGTGTCGGCACTGCTGTTCGGCGGCGAGTTCCCGGGGCAGGTCATCGAGCACCTCTACCTCGTGCACGTGCTCATCGCGCCGGCGGCGCTCGTCATCTTCCTGGCGCTGCGTATCCGCCTCGCATTCCGGCTGGGGCCCGCGCAGTTCGCCGGGCCCGGCCGCACCGAGCGGAACGTCGTGGGCGTCCCCGTGCTGCCGCAGCTGGCGGTGCGCGCCGGGGCGCTCTTGCTCATCGTCATCGGGCTCATCCTCGGGATCGCGGCGACCGTCACGATCGCGCCGGTCTGGCTGTTCGGGCCCTCGTCGCCGGGCGATGCCTCGGCCGGGAGCCAGCCCGATTGGTACACGGGGTTCCTCGACGGTGCGCTGCGTCTCGTGCCTCCGGGGTGGGAGGTCGAGTGGTTCGGGCGCACGTGGACCCTCGCGGTCATCGCGCCGCTGCTGGTGGTCGGCGGGTTCCTGGTGCTCGCCGCGGTGTATCCGTTCCTCGAGGCCTGGATCACGGGCGACCGACGCGAACACCACCTGCTCGACCGGCCCAGGAGCGCCCCCGGTCGTACGGGCATCGGCGTGGCCGCGATCGTCTTCTACGGTGCACTGTGGGGTGCGGCGAGCGCCGACTTGATCGCGACGCACTTCCACGTCGGGCTCGAGGCGACGATCTGGATGTTTCGGGTGCTGGTCGTTGCGGGCCCCCTGGTCGGCTTCGAGGTGGCGAGACGGGTCTGCATCGCGCTGCAGCGGAAGGACGAGGAGCTGCTGCTGCACGGCTACGAGACCGGGCGCATCGTGCGGCTTCCCGGGGGAGAGTACGTGGAGGTGCATGCGCCGCTGACCGAGTACGAGCGGTGGCGGCTCATCGATCGCGGCACGGCGAGCGTGCCTCCGCCGCGCTCGGGGATCCGTCGTGCACTCTTCGGCCTGTTCTTCGAGGACCGGCTCGCCGTGCGGCCGGAGCCCGCTCCTTCGGCCGAGGAGCGCCCGAAGGCGTCGCTGCTCGAGTAGCGCCTGCCGTCGGCGCCTGAGCGGTTCGCCTGGGGCGGTCGTTCCCCTGGCGGGGCGGCCGATGTAGCCTGCCCCCATGCGGGTTGGGGGGCGTGCGGGTCGATGGCTGGGGCTCATCGCGGCGCTCGGGGCACTCGCGCTCGGCCCGCCGGCGCTCGGGGCACTCGGGCTCGGGGCGGTGCCGAACGCCGCGGCTGCCGAGCCCGACGCGGACGCTCCGGTCTCCGGGCGGCTGGCCGCGGTGCTGCCCGAGGTCTCTGAGGATGCTTCGGCCGCGCCTCGCGAGCTGGTCGACGCGGCGGCCCGGCAGGGGGTGCCTGCCGATGGCCCGGGCAGCCTGCAGTTCGGGCGCGACGGCGGCATCGCGATGACCCTGCTCTACGAGGCGGGGCATCCCGACGATGCCGATCTCTCGGCTGTGGCCGACCTCGGCACCGTGCTCGCCTCGTCGCGGCCGTGGGCCGAGGTGACCGCGATGGTGCGGCCCGACCGGCTCCACGCGGTGGTGGAGCTGCCGAACCTGCGCTTCGTCGACTTCGCGTTCGGGAGCGTGACGACGTCGACGTCGTCGTCGTCGTCGTCGGGCATGTCGGCGGCGACCGCGGTCGGGGCGGTCGCAGCCCCGGCCGGGTGCGCGGCGGTGCCGTCGAACGCCTCGGTGCCGGTGCGGGCCGATGTCGCGCGCGCGCACTTCGGCGTGGATGGCACGGGCATCACGATCGGGGTCATCTCGGACTCGTTCGACCTGGCGCCGAATGCGGTGACCCGCGCGGCCGACGACGTGGCCGCCGGCATGCTGCCGGGGCCGGCCAACCCGTGCGGGCGCGTGCAACCCGTCGGGGTGGTCGCCGAATCGGCAGGGCAGATCAGCAGCGACGAGGGGCGCGGGATGCTGCAGCTCGTGCACGGCGTCGCGCCGGGGGCGACCCTGCTGTTCGCGTCGTCCGGAGTCACCTCGCTCACGTACGCGCAGGCGATCCGGCAGCTCGCAGCGGCCGGCGCCGACATCATCGTCGATGACATCTGGAACCTGGGGGACCTCTTCTTCCAACCCGGCCAAGTCGGTGAGGCGGTCCACGAGGTCACCCAGGCGGGCGTCGCGTACTTCGCGGCCGCGGGCAATGACGGCATGTTCGCGGATGCCGGGCCGAACGTGGGGCTGCCGATCGGCGGTTGGGCGACCGACGCGTACCGCCCGATGCCGTGCCCCGACGTCGTGGCCGAGACGCTCGGACCCGCGAGCGGCCCCTACGACTGCATGGACTTCAACCCCGGTGCGGGGCAGGATGCCACGAACGAGGTGATGATCGCCGCCGGAGCGGGGGCCCCGATTCGGTTGGAGTGGGCCGAGCCGGTCGGGGATCCGCCCACCGAGTTCGTCGCGATCCTCGACGCGCCGGGGTTCGGCCGCGACGTCGTCATCCCGCTGCGGCCCGATCTGCCGTTCGCGTTCGGCAGGATCTCCGAACTCGCGGGCGAGACGCCGGCGCAGCTCCTGATCGTTCGGGCCGAGGCCGATGTCGCGATCGGTACACCCGCGGTGCGGATCGTGCTCGGCCGCATCGTCACCGATGTGGAGTACGCCCGCTCCGATGTGGATTCCGTCGGCATGAGCATGAGCGGGCACCAGGGCGGGCGCGATGTGTTCGCCGTCGCCGCGGCCGACGTGAACGCCCCGGTGTCGCCGCGCGCGTACACATCGGTCGGGCCGGGGGTCTGGTATTTCGACCTCCCCGCTGAGCCGGGCGGCGCGCCGACCCCGCTGGCTGAGCCGTTCGTCAACGATGCGCCGCTGGTCACCTCGGTCGACGGCGGCTGGACGAACTTCTTCGGAAACCTCGTCGAGCCGGGGGTCTACGCATTCAACGGCACATCGGCCGCGGCCCCGGTCGCAGCAGCGGTGGCTGCGCTCGGGATGCAGCGGTGCCGCGAGGCGACGGTCGCCGATGTGCGCACAGCGCTCGAGCAGACCGCGCAGCCCCTGATCGTGAACGCGCGAGAGGTGGATCCGCGGCACATCATCGGCGCAGGACTCGTCGACGCCGATGGGTTCGTCGGCGCTCTGTGCCAGGAGCCTGCTCCGCCGGCACCCCCTGCGCCGCCGGCACCCGCTGCGCCGGCGGCATCCGCGGCGCTGCCCCCGACCGGTCGCGATGCGCCGGTGGCGACGCTCGCGATCGGGATCGCGCTGCTGCTCGGCTGGGCTCTCCTGGCGGTCGTCGTCCGGCGGCGCGGGGCCTCGATGCGGCCGTAGACAATCCACAAGAAATCTTGTGCAAGAGTTCTTGTAGAACTACCCTGGGGGCATGGACGACGTCTCCCGCATCGAAGTTCGCGACCCGGGTCCCATGCGTGCGCTCGCGCACCCCGTGCGGCTGCGACTGCTCGGCATGCTGCGCGTCGACGGCCCGGCGACGGTGGGCGCGCTCGCCGAGCGCACCGGCGAGGCTCCGGGCTCGGTGAGCTACCACCTCGGCACGCTCGCCAAGCACGGCTTCGTCGTCGAGGCGCCCGAGCTCGCCCGCGACCGCCGCGAGCGGTGGTGGCGCGCCGCGCACGAGTTCACCGCGTTCGACGCGTCCGACGCTCTCGACGACGACGAGCGCCGCGACGCGTCCGACGCGATGCGCCTCGCGGTGCTCGAGGCCTACCACCGCGAACTCGTCGCCGCCGTCGAGGCCGAGCACGACCTCGAACGTGCGTGGGTCGCGGCATCCGACTCGAGCGACGGCGCCGCGCACCTCACCCTCGCCGAGTTCCGCGAGCTCGCCGCCGATCTCGCCGCCGTGCGCGAGAAGTGGTACGCCCGCGGCCGCGAACCGCGACCGGGTGCCCGGCGGGTGCGGTTCATCACGCACGTCTTCCCGCGGAGCAACGCATGAGCGAGACATCCGAGACATCCGAGACCTCCGAGACATCTGCCCTGGTCGCCTCGCGCGCCCTGCGCCGCCGCACACCGCTCATCGCGAACCTCGCCGCCGCGTTCTTCTCCCTCGGCGGCAACGCGATCGCGATCGTGGCGCTGCCGATCATCGCACTCCAGCTCACCGGGTCGCCGCTCGCGGCCGGGGTCGCGGGCGTGTTCGCGACCGTGCCGCTCGTGATCGGGGGCGCGCTGGGCGGGGTGCTCGTCGACCGGTTCGGATTCCGCGCGTCCAGCGTCGTCGCCGATCTCGCGAGCGCGGCTGCCGTGCTCGCCATCCCGATCCTGCACGCGACCGTCGGCCTGAGCTTCGGCGCGCTGCTCGCGCTCACCTTCGTCGGCGGGCTGCTCGACCCTCCCGGCGACGCGGCGAAGACCTCGCTCACACCCGACCTCGCCGCGCTCGCTCGCACGCCGATCGCGCGCGCCGCGGGCGCGCAATCGGCCGTGCAGCGCACCGCGTCGATGGTCGGCGCGGGCACCGCGGGCGTCGTGATCGGATTCGCGGGCCCCATGCCCGCGCTCGTCGTCGATGCGGCGGGATTCGTGGTCGCCGCCCTGCTGGTGTTCGCGTTCGTGCCGCGCGGGCGAGTCTGGCTCGCGGCGGGCGACGCGGCGGGCGACGCGGAGTCGGGTGCCGCAACGGCGGGCGGTCGCGCAGCGTTCCGCGACGGTCTGCGGTTCGTGGTGCGCTCGCCGCTGCTGCGCGCGATCGTGCTGCTCGTGACGCTCACGAATGCGATCGACGCGGCCGGCCTCACGGTGCTGAAGCCGCTGTACGCGACGCGCATCCTGGGTGATCCGGCGATGCTGGGGTTCATGGTCGGATGCTTCGCCGCCGGCGCACTCGTCGGCTCGGCGGTGTTCGGGGCCATCGGCCACCGGTGGAGTGGGCGCACGCTGTTCGCGATCGGCTTCATGCTGGCGGGCGCGCCCCCCTACCTCGCGATGGCGCTCGGCGCGCAGCCGCCCGTGCTGCTGCCGTTGCTGGCCGCGTCGGGCCTGGCCGCCGGAGCGCTCAACCCCATGATCTCGACGGCGATGTACGGGCTCATCCCCGACGGCATGCGGGCGCGGGTGTTCGGCCTCACGACCGCCGGCGTGACGGCGACGATGCCGCTCGGGGCGTTCCTGGGCGGTGCCGCCGCAGCCGGCGTCGGGCTCGTGCCCACGCTCGCGGTGTGCGGTGTGCTCTACGCGGTGCTCGGGGCGAGCCCGCTGTTCCTTCGCGCGTTCGGCGGGCTGGCGGGGGCCGCCTCGGCGCCCTCGGGTGCCTCGGCGCCCTCGGCGCCCTCGGCGCAGGGGTCGGCGCCCGACCGCTCGTCGGCGGTCAGTGGGTGATGAGGCGGGCGCAGTCGATGCAGAGGGTGGCGGTGGGGCGAGCCTCGAGGCGGGCGACCGTGATGGCCTTGCCGCAGCGCTCGCACACGCCGTAGCTGCCCTCGGCGAGGCGGGCGAGTGCGCGCCGTACGTCCGCGAGCTCGTGTTCGGCATCCGCGAGCACCGCCGAGCGCTGCGACCACTCCTGGGTCATGGTCGGGCCCTCGGGGTCGTGCTCGTCGTCGGCCGAGGCATCCGATCTCGCCGCGCGCACCTCGCTGATGCCTTCGCGGTGCTCGGCCAGGCGCGATTCGGCCTCGGCCTCTTCGGCGAGCAGCAATCGCTCGAACTTCTCGATGCGGCTCGTCGTGAAGCTGCGGGTCATCGACATGCTGGGCCCTCCCTCCCAGCCGCGCAGGGGCGGCGTGGCGGCGATGCCGTGCGCGACACCGCGTGCCTTGCAGAGTACCCCCTGGGGTTCCGGAAGCGGTGTCGGACGCGGCAACTAGCATGGATCCGTGGTCACCGCCCTGTATCGCCGCTACCGGCCCGAGACGTTCGCCGAGATGATCGGTCAGTCCCAGGTGACCGAGCCGCTCATGACCGCGCTCCGCACCGACCGCGTGAACCACGCGTACCTCTTCAGCGGCCCGCGCGGCTGCGGCAAGACGACCTCTGCCCGCATCCTCGCGCGCTGCCTCAACTGCGCCGAAGGCCCGACGGATGTCCCGTGCGGCACCTGCCCGAGCTGCATCGAGCTGTCCCGGGGCGGGGGCGGGTCGCTCGACGTGGTCGAGATCGACGCGGCGAGCCACAACGGCGTCGATGACGCCCGCGACCTGCGCGAGCGCGCGGTGTTCGCGCCGGCACGCGACCGCTACAAGATCTTCATCCTCGACGAGGCGCACATGGTGACGCCGCAGGGGTTCAACGCGCTGCTGAAGCTCGTCGAAGAGCCGCCCGAGCACGTCAAGTTCATCTTCGCGACGACCGAGCCCGACAAGGTGCTCGGCACGATCCGCTCGCGCACGCATCACTACCCGTTCCGGCTGGTACCGCCCGCGCCGATGCTCGAATACGTGCAGCAGCTCTGCGACGACGAGGGCATCTCGGTCGCCCCGGGCGTGCTCGCGCTCGTCGTGCGAGCGGGGGGCGGCTCGCCGCGCGACACGCTGAGCCTGCTCGACCAGCTCATCGCCGGCTCCGAAGGGTCGAGCATCGACTACGAACGGGCCGTCGCGCTGCTCGGCTACACGCACGGTGCACTGCTCGACGAGGTCGTCGACGCGATCGGCGCGAACGACGCCGCGGGCGCCTTCGCCGCCGCCGACCGGGTCGTGCAGACCGGGCAAGACCCCCGACGCTTCGTCGAAGATCTGCTCGAGCGCCTGCGCGACCTCATCGTGGTGGCCGCCTCGTCGCCCGAGGCCGCCAAGGCGGTGCTGCGCGGGGTTCCCGACGACGAGCTCGCCCGTATGGGGTCGCAGGCTGCGCTGTTCGGCGCAGCCGGGCTCTCGCGGGTGGCCGATCTCGTGAACCAGACCCTCACCGAGATGACGGGTGCGACCTCGCCGCGACTGCACCTCGAACTCATGCTCGCGCGCGTGCTCGTGCCGGCGATCGACGACAGCGCCCGCGGGGCCCTCGCCCGCGTCGAGCGGCTCGAGCGCCGGGTCGGGGTCGATGGCGTTCCGACGGTCGCGGGGGCGCCCGCGGCCGAGCCGGCCGTGGCGGGTTCGGCATCGGCGGCATCCGCTCCTGCTGCGCCGGCTGCGGCCTCCGCTCCTGCGGTGCCGGCGGAGGCCTCCGCTGCCGCGGCGCCGGCTGCGTCGGCGCGTGGTGCATCCGTGCCCGATGCGTCGGTGTCGGCGTCGACCTCGGTGCCGGCCGCGCCCGAGCCGGCCGCGGCGCCCCGCATCGCGCCGGTCGGCCCCGTCACGCTGCAGCAGGTCCGCGACGCGTGGCCCGAGGTGCTCGCCCTCCTGCAGCGCACCAAGCGCTCGGCGTGGATGGTGGCGTTCACCGCCCAGGTGCGCGAGTACCGCGACGGCGACGTGCTCGTGCTCGCGTTCCCGAGCGAGGCCGATGTCGCGAGCTTCCGCGGTTCGCCCGGCAACAGTGTGAGCGAGCTGTTGCGCAACGCGATCGCCGAGGTGCTCGGTGTGCGCGTGAAGTTCATCGCGAAGTCCGAGGGCACCGTCGAGGCGCCGCCCGCCGACGCATCGCCTGCGCCGACGCCGACCGACGAGGGCGGTGCCCCCGATCGCGGCGCGCCCGACGCGCCGCAGAGCCCGTCCGGGGCGTCCCCGACGGCTCCCGCCGCGTCCTCATCGCTGCCCCAGACGCCGCCGAACCGCAGCGAGCCGGCTCCATCGACGCGCGCCGAGCCGCCCGCCGGCGGTGGTGGCGCCGCCACGCGAGCCGCCGCTCCGAAGTCGGGGCGCGCGTCGTCGGCCGCCGTGTCGGGTGGCGCGGTGTCGTCATGGGCGACGGTTGCGATCCCGGCCGATCCGCCCGAGCAGCCGGGCTCGGCTGACGCTTCCGCAGGGGGTGGCCACGCGGCATCCGACGCCTCGACGCCCGACGCGACCGCCGGCCGTGCCAGCGCCGCGACCGCCATCGCAACCGCCGTGCGCGACGCGCCCGCCCACGACCTGCCGAGCGACGCCGACGCGCCACCCGAAGACGACGAGCCGCCGTTCGACCCGGGCCCCCCGCCCGAGGCCGTGATCGACGCGGCACCGGCGCCCGTCGCCGAGCCGCGGGGTGTGCAGCGCTACGGCGAGGCGGTCGTGCGCGAGGTGCTCGGCGCCCGGTTCCTCGAAGAGGTCGAGGTGCCCGGCACCGGCTTCGGCGAGCGGAGCTGATCGTGTACGAGGGTATCGTCCAAGAGCTGATCGACGAACTCGGCCGATTGCCGGGCATCGGGCCGAAGTCGGCGCAGCGCATCGCGTTCCACATCGTGCAGACCGAGCACTTCGATGTGACCCGGCTCGCCGAGATCCTGCTCGAGGTGCGCGACAAGGTGCGCTTCTGCGAGATCTGCGGCAACGTCTCGCAAGAGGTCACCTGCTCGATCTGCCGCGACCCGCGACGCGACCCCACGCTCATCTGCGTCGTCGAAGAGGCCAAAGACGTCGTGGCGATCGAGCGCACGCGCGAGTTCCGCGGGCTGTACCACGTGCTCGGCGGGGCGATCAGCCCGATCGACGGCGTCGGCCCCGACCAGTTGCGGATCCGCCAGCTCATGCAGCGACTCGCCGACGGCACCGTCCGCGAGGTCATCATCGCCACCGACCCGAACCTCGAGGGCGAGGCCACGGCGACCTACCTGAGCCGCATGCTCACGACGCTCGAGATCGCGGTGACCCGGCTCGCATCGGGCCTGCCCGTCGGCGGCGACCTCGAGTACGCCGACGAGGTGACCCTCGGCCGCGCGTTCGAGGGGCGCCGCGCCGTCGGCTGACCCGTCCCTACGAGTCGGCTGGGCGCGTCTCGAACCCCTCGTTCGGACGCGTTTCGGCGTGTCCACCCGCCACGCGGGCGCCGAAACGCGTCCGAACGGCGGAGAGAGGGCTGCGCGCGCGGCTTCTCCGCCGGGCCTTGACGCGGATGCTCCGCCCGGGTGGACTGGGCGCATGCCGAGCAGAGCCGCCGAATGGGTCGCGGGGTACATCCGCGCATGGGAGACGAACGATCCGGCCGACATCGCCGCGCTCTTCAGCGACGATGCCGAGTACCTGACCGCACCCGACGCCACGCCGCGGCGAGGGCGCGATGCGATCGTCGCAGGATGGCTCGAGGATCGCGACGAGTCCGGCACGTGGGCGTTCGACTGGAAGATCCTGCACGAGACGCTCGAGCTCGCGCTCATCCAGGGGCGCACCGAGTATCCGGCCGATCGCGACTATCTGAACCTGTGGATCATCCGGTTCGGCGACGACGGCCGGGCGCGCGAGTTCACCGAGTGGTACATGCCGAGGCCGCACCGGGCCTGACCGGCGGCGGGCGCCGAGACCTCCGCCTAGCGAAGCACCTCGACGAGCACGATCCACGCGTGCAGGATCGCCGAACCGATCGCGAGGATCGACGCGGCCGCGAGGCATCCGAGTGCCGCTGCCGGAGACCCCGCGAACACGAGTACCGCGCCCAACAGGAAGAGCGTCACCGGCAACCACCCCGCGGCCGCCTTCACCCAGCGCGGCCCGAATTCCTCGCCCTGCGAGTAGATCAGCCGCGTGGCCCGGTACTCGAACGCCGCCGCCAGCACACCCGCGAACAGCACCTCGACGCCGTAGATCACGACCGGCTGATCGGGCACGAGCCCGACCGCGGTGACGATGATCGCGGCCATCAGCGCGGCGAGTGCCGCCGCGGCACGGCCGGGCAGCGACGGTGTCTTCATGATCTCGGCGAGGTTCACCGACATCGCGACGATGACCAGGCCCGCGAGGGCGGCCGTCGCTCCCAGCATCGCGACGTTGAACTCGCTCCACGCGTCGGTGAGCTCCCCCATGCGGGCATGCTATCGGCGTCGTGCACGGGCGGGCCATGTCACATGGCGGAGGGGGAATGCCGTGCCGCCGTAAGATGGTGCCGCGGCGCCGCCCCGTGGCATCCGATTGCCCGTGGCATCCGTCCCTCGCCGCGAATCCAGTCCCCAGGAGACCACGTGAGCTTGATCGTGCAGAAGTACGGCGGGTCGTCCGTCGCCGACGCTGAGAGCATCAAGCGGGTCGCCAAGCGCATCGTCGAGACCCGCAAGGCGGGCAACGACGTGGTCGTGGCGGTCTCGGCGATGGGCGACACGACCGACGAACTCCTCGACCTGGCCAACGACGTCACGCCGATCCAGGCGCCGCGCGAGCTCGACATGCTGCTGTCGGCGGGCGAGCGCATCTCGATGGCGCTGCTCGCGATGGCGATCAAGGCGATGGGTCACGAGGCGCGCAGCTTCACGGGCAGCCAGGCGGGCATGATCACGGATGCCACGCACGGCGCCGCACGTATCGTCGACGTCACCCCGGTGCGCCTGCAGGAGGCGCTCGACGACGGGGCGATCGTCATCGTCGCGGGCTTCCAGGGTTTCAGCCGCGAATCGCGTGACATCACGACCCTCGGCCGAGGCGGCAGCGACACCACCGCCGTCGCGCTCGCCGCCGCGCTGCAGGCCGACGTCTGCGAGATCTACACCGATGTCGACGGCGTGTTCACGTCCGACCCGCGCGTCGTGAAGAAGGCGCGCAAGCTCGACCGCATCACGAGCGAAGAGATGCTCGAGCTCGCCGCCTCGGGTGCGAAGGTGCTGCACATCCGTGCCGTCGAGTACGCCCGACGGCACGGCGTCACACTGCACGTGCGGTCGTCGTTCAACAACTCCGAGGGCACCATCGTCTACGATCCCTCGCGAAGCCCCGAAGGAGCTGCTGTGGAAGATTCCGTCATCGCCGGCGTCGCCGTCGACCTCTCCGAGGCGAAGATCACCATCGTCGGCGTCCCCGACAAGCCCGGCGCCGCGGCGGCGATCTTCAAGATCGTCGCGAACACGAACGCGAACGTCGACATGATCGTGCAGAACGTGTCCGCAGCCGCCACCGGCCGCACCGACATCTCGTTCACCCTGCCGAAGTCCGACGGCGAGAAGGCGCTGTCGGCGCTCGGCAGCGTGCAGGAGCAGGTCGGCTTCGAGTCGCTGCAGTACGACGACCAGATCGGCAAGCTGTCGCTGGTCGGCGCCGCGATGCGGTCGGCGTCGGGCGTGTCGGCGAAGCTGTTCGAGGCGCTCTACAAGGCGGGCATCAACATCGAGATGATCTCGACGAGCGAGATCCGCATCTCGGTCGTGACCCGTGCCGACAGCGTGCACGACGCCGCGCGCGCCGTGCACGCCGCGTTCGAGCTCGACGGCGACACCGACGCCGTGGTGTACGCCGGCACCGGTCGCTGACGGGCGGTTTCCTGCCAACCTCCCGCCATCGGGCGTCACGCGCGCCCGCAGCGGGGACAATGGAACGAGGACTTCCCGGTCGCGTGCGGCCGGGTGATGGAGGAGCGAACGTGGGCAGTGGTGTGAATATCGGCATCGTTGGCGCGACCGGGCAGGTCGGCGCGGTCGTGCGGCGGCTGTTGGAGGAGCGAGAGTTCCCCGTGGCATCCATTCGCTACTTCGCGTCGGCCCGTTCGGCCGGCACGACCCTGCCGTGGAGGGGCGAGGATATCGTCGTCGAGGACGCCGAGACTGCCGACCCGACCGGCCTCGACATCGCGATCTTCTCCGCTGGCGGCGCGACGTCGAAGGCGCAGGCGCCCCGGTTCGCGGCGGCCGGCGTCACCGTCATCGACAACTCGAGCGCCTGGCGCATGGATCCCGAGGTGCCGCTCGTGGTCTCCGAGGTGAACCCGCACGCGATCGACGAGGCCGAGAAGGGCATCATCGCCAACCCGAACTGCACCACGATGGCCGCCATGCCGGTGCTGAAGGTGCTGCACGACGAGGCCGGCCTCGAGCGGCTCGTCATCTCGACGTACCAGGCCGTGTCGGGTGCCGGGCTCGCCGGCGGCGAGGAGCTCTACCAGCAGGCCAAGGCCGCGGTCGAGCAGGACCCGCGTTCGCTCGTGCACGACGGAGCATCCGTGTCGTTCCCCGACGCCGAGAAATTCCCGCGCACGATCGCGTTCGACGTCGTGCCGCTCGCGGGCTCGATCGTCGACGACGGCGACCTCGAGACCGACGAAGAGAAGAAGCTGCGCAACGAGAGCCGCAAGATCCTCGAACTGCCGGGCCTGCTCGTCGCCGGCACCTGCGTGCGCGTGCCGGTGTTCACGGGTCACTCGCTGTCGATCCATGCCGAGTTCGCGAACGACATCACGCCCGAGCGCGCCACCGAGCTGCTTTCGGATGCTCCGGGTGTCGCGCTCAGCGACATCCCGACGCCGCTCCAGGCCGCGGGAACCGACCCGAGCTACGTCGGCCGCATCCGCCGCGACCAGTCGGCCCCCGAGGGCCGCGGCCTCGTGCTGTTCGTCTCGAACGACAACCTGCGCAAGGGCGCCGCGCTGAACGCGGTGCAGATCGCCGAGCTCGTCGCCGCGAAGCTGCCCGCCGCGGTCTGATCAGGCGCTCGCGCCCTTCACGTTCGCCCTCGGCGGTTCGTGCGGCAAAGCGCGGTTCGTAGGACGCGTGGGCAGCCACGCGTCCTACGAAGGCGCAAATGTCCGACAAACCGGTGAGGGGAGGGCGGGCCCGAGGTAACCCCTTGGCGGCCTTCAGCCCTGGGGCAGCGCCGCCACCACGTCGATCTCGACGAGGATGTTCGCGAGTCGCGACCCCACGGTCGTGCGCACGGGGTACGGCTCGCTGAAGAACTCGGCGTAGGCGGTGTTGTACTCGGCGAAGTCGGCGAGATCCTCGAGGTGCGCGGTGACCTTCACGACGTCGTCGAATGTGAGGTCGTACTCGGCGAGCACGGCGCCGATGTTGCGCAGCACCTGCCGGGTCTGTTCGGCGACGCCGCCCTCCACGACCTCGCCGGTGGCCGGGTCCTGCGGCCCGAAACCGGCGGTGTACAGGAACCCGTTGGCGACGACGCCGTGGCTGTAGGGCCCTGCGGGCTTCGGTGCGTTCGAGAGGGTGACGGCGGTCTTCGGCATTTCGCGACTCCTTGCGTGGGTGACTGTGCGTTTCTCAGGCGTAATGGGTCGGATGCGCGGCGGCATCGGCGTGTTCTCCTGAGAACGGCCCGGTTCGGGCGGGTGGTTCCTGAAAAAGGCTAGGGGGTCGGATGGCTCGGGGTCGCGTGCGGCGAACACGGGCGATGGATGTCGCGGGCGAACAGGGGCGCGGTGCGACGGATGCCGCGCCGGCCGATCAGGCGCGACGAATGCCGCGGCCCGGCGTTGCGCCGGTCAGCGCGCCGTGGCGCAGCACGGGGACACCGGCCACGAGCACGTCGTCGATGCCGTCGGCGACCGCGAGCGGATGCTCATACGTGGCCCGGTCGACGATGCGGTCGGGGTCGACGAGGGCGAGGTCGGCGACGGCGCCGACGCGCACGCGCCCGCGATCGCCGAGGCCGAAGCGGTCGACGGCGCGGGTCGAGCACAGCGCCGCGGCGCCGCCCCAGCCGAGCTCGTCGACGAGCAGGGCCGCGTACCGCGCGAACGTGCCGCGAGCGCGCGGATGCGGGTGCCGGCCGATCCAGATGCCGTCGGAGCCGCCGATCGCCGCGGGGTGCGCGAGGATCCGCGCGAGGTCGGCGTCGGTGCGGGTGGAGCGCACCGCCATCACGACGTTCACCTCGAGGCGGGCGGCGGCGAGCACGTCGAGCACGAGTTCGGCCGGCGTCGTGCCGGCGCGCGCGGCGGCCGCGCCGATCGTGAGCCCGTGCATCCAGTCGAAGTCGGGCGCCGCGATGTGCCCGAAGGTGAGCATCGACGGCCACGAGGGTCCGAGGCTCGGATAGTCGACCACAGTCGGGAACCACTCTCCGAGCAGGCGTGCACGTTCGACGGGGTCGGCGATCGCCGCGACGACCTCGTCGGTCGGGCGCACCGAGAGTTCGGGCGGCAGGAGCGGCATCGACAGCAGCGAGCAGCCGCGCGTGTACGGGTAGGCGTCGAACGTGGCATCCGCGCCGTCGTCGCGCAGCCCGTCCATGAGGCCGATCACGATGTCGGGCTCGGCGTGGAAGTGCGACACGTGCACCGCGGCACCCGACCCGCGTGCGATCGCCGCGAGCTCGGCGACGCCTTCGGCGGACCCCGACTCGTAGCCGCCGCGCAGGTGCGAGGCCACGACGCCCCCGACGGCGGCGACCTCGCGTGCCAGTTCGTTCATCTCGGCGGTCGAGGCGAATCGCCCGGGCACGTAGTCGAGTCCGGTCGAGAGCCCCACCGCGCCGTCGGCGAGTCCATCGGCCACGAGGCGGCGCATCGCGGCGAGCTCTCGCGGCCCCGCGGCATCCGTCGATCGCCCCATCACCTCGAGGCGCACCGTGCCCGCCGGAACCAGGTACGCGCCGTTCACCGACGACGCACCGTCGAGCGCGGCGAGGAGTTCGCCCACGCCGCCGCCGGGGTAGTCGGGGTGCGGCCCGTCGATCGCGGCGAAGTACTCGTTCGCGTAGGCGCCGTCGCCGGGGGCGACGCCGACGCCGTCCTGCCCGCCGATGACGGTGGTCACACCCTGGCGCAGCAGCCCGAGCTGCACGTCGGGTTCGCCGAGGCGGCCGAGCGCGTGCGAGTGCGCGTCGACGAAGCCGGGCACGAGCAGTCGCCCGCCGCCGTCGATGCGGACGTCGACGGCCCGGTCGGATGCCTCGCCGCGCGCCGTGACCGCCGCGATGCGCCCGTCGTCGACGACGACGTCGACGGGGTCGGATGCGGATGCCTCGCCGTCGACCGCCACGACCCCGGCGATGAGCACGCGCATCAGAAGAACGTCCGCACGAGCGCGACGACCCGGTCGCTGCCGAACCGCTCGACGACGGGGATGAGCCGGCGCTTGTCGAACGCGGTGCACGGGTGCGAGAGCCCGAGCTCGACGACGTCGCCGATGGCGATGTCGACCGGGCCGACCGCACCGGAAGGCGCGGCCCGCAGGTACGTGTGCTGGTCGTTGAGCGCGGTCACGGATGCCCCGTCGAGCGCGAGCGGCACCGGCAGCCCCTCGTCATAGGGGAAGTCGCGCTTGCCGCCGTCGAGCAGTGCGAGGCCGGGTTCGGGGTGCGAGACGACCCGCGCGAGGCCGCGCATGGCGGGCGTCAGCCGGTCGTCGATGGGTGAGATGCCGCGGTAGAACCCGTTGTCGTGCACGAGCGACGCACCCGATCGCAGCACGCGCCGCGTGCCGGCGGCGCGAGCGGCGGGAGCCTCGAACGCCTCGGCGACCAGGTCGAGGTACGCGCTGCCGCCCGCGCTGAGCAGCAGCTCCCCGCCGGCCAGGCCCGCGACCGTCTCGTGCAGCCGCACCAGGTCGGCGAGGTAGCCGCGCACCGCGGCGGCCGCGCCCGACGAGCGGTCGTGGCCGAGCGATCCCTCGTAGCCGGCGGTGCCCGCGAGTCGCAGCACGGGCGACGCGGCCACCCGGTCGGCGACACGGCGCGCGTCGTCGAGCGTGCGGGCCCCGGTGCGCCCGCCGGGCGCGCCGAGCTCGACGAGTACGTCGATCGGGCGCGGCAGGTCGAGACCCGCGAGCCCCGCCTCCATCGCGTTGACGGTCGCGACCGAGTCGGCCCAGACCCGCAGCGCGAAGGCGGGGTCGGCCAGCTCGGCGGCCGCCCACGCGAGTGCGGGCGGTGCGACCAGCGCGTTCGCGAGCATGACGGATGCCACGCCGAACCGCCGCGCGGTTCGCACCTGCCCTGGCGTGGCGAGCGTGAGCCCCGTCGCGCCGCCGTCGAGCTGCAGCCACCAGAGGGCGGGTGCCATCGTCGTCTTGCCGTGCGGCATGAGCTCCAGCCCGTGTTCGTCGCACCACGACTGGATCGCTCGCGCGTTCGCGCGCAGCGCGGCGTCATCGAGCACGAGCAGCGGGGTCCAGAACTCGTCGAGCCGGGGCTCGGTCGCGAGGAACTCGCCGACGGTGAGGCCCGCGGCGCGGCCGGGAAGACCGGTATCGGACGGGGTGATGCGGATGTCGTCGAGGTCGGCCACGGATAGCGGCACGGCGGTCTCCCTCCGGCGCGACGGGCGCCGATCGCGGCGGTCCGGCATCCGCACGACCGGATGCCACGGTCAGTGTACGCGGCGGAGCATCCGGGCCGATGCGGTCGCCTCGGTACCGCAGGAGGTGCCCCGCGGTCAAGGGCGTCGCCCGAGCCGACATAGACTGGAAGTCGTGCATTCAGAGGAAACCGTCGATGTCGTGCTGATCGGCGGGGGCATCATGAGCGCCACGCTCGGCTCCCTGCTGTCCCGGTTGCAGCCCGATTGGAGCATCCGGGTCTACGAACGACTCGGCGAGGTCGCGCAGGAATCCTCGAACGCCTGGAACAACGCGGGCACCGGTCACGCCGCGCTCTGCGAGCTCAACTACATGCCCGAGGGCAAGGACGGCACGGTCGACCCGGCGAAGGCCGTCTCGATCAACGAGCAGTTCCAGATCAGCCGGCAGTACTGGGCTCACCTCGTGTCGACGGGTGCGCTGCCGTCGCCGAACCGGTTCATCAACTCGACGCCCCACATGACGTTCGTGCACGGCGCGAAGAACATCGAGTACCTGCGCAAGCGGGTCGCGGCCCTCGACGGCCAGCCGCTGTTCCCCGACCTCGAGTACACCGAGCGCCACGAGCAGATCGCCGAGTGGACGCCGCTGCTCGCCAAGAAGCGCAACCCCAAGCAGAAGGTCGCCGCCACCCGCATCGCCGCGGGCACCGACGTCGACTTCGGCGCCCTCACCCGGTTCCTCTTCGACGATCTGAAGAGCCGCGGCGGCGAGGTCGTCACCGACACGCAGGTCACCTGGCTGAAGCGCCAGAACGACGGCGCGTGGAAGCTGAAGCTGCGCCGCCTGGTCGGCAACACCCCCGACGAGGTGCGCGCCCGCTTCGTGTTCGTCGGCGCCGGCGGCGGCGCGCTCGCGCTGCTGCAGCACTCGGGCATCCCCGAGATCAAGGGCTTCGGCGGGTTCCCCATCTCGGGGCAGTTCCTGCGCACCACGAACCCGAAGCTCGTCGCCCAGCACCAGGCGAAGGTGTACGGCAAGGCCGCCGTCGGCGCGCCGCCGATGTCGGTGCCGCACCTCGACACGCGCGTCGTCGACGGCGAGACGGCGCTGCTGTTCGGCCCGTACGCGGGCTTCACGCCCAAGTTCCTGAAGCGCAGCACGTGGTTCGACCTGCCGTTCTCGGTGCGCGCGCACAACCTCGGCGTCATGCTGCAGGTCGCGTTCCGCAACTTCGACCTCGTGAAGTACCTCGTCGGCGAGCTGATGGCGACCCGCGAGAAGAAGCTCGACGCGCTGCGCGAGTTCATGCCCACCGCCAAGCGTGAAGACTGGGAGCTCATCACCGCCGGCCAGCGCGTGCAGGTCATGAAGCGCGACGGCGACAAGGGCGGCGTGCTGCAGTTCGGCACCGAGGTCATCACCGGCGCCGACGGCACCATCGCGGGCCTGCTGGGCGCCTCGCCGGGCGCGTCGACCGCGGCGCCCATCATGCTCGACGTGCTGCAGCGCTGCTTCCCCGACCGATTCGCCGGGTGGGAGCCGAAGCTGCGCGAGATGATCCCCTCGTACGGCACGAAGCTCTCGGACGACCCGAAGGCCGCCGCGGCGTCGCTCGCCGAGACCGCGAGGGTGCTGCAGCTGCAGGCGTAGGGCGCGTATCGAGCGCCGAACCGAGCCTCGCCCCAAGCGGATTCCCTGATGCCGCTGCGCCGTACGAGGGTTACACTCCCCGTCCATGGACATGCTGAAGGGCGATCGGATCGCCGCGGCCGGCCTGGTCGACTGGCGCAAGCTGGCTCAGGGGCTGCACGCCAGGTACCTGGTCGCCGAGTTCGGCGCCGCGGCGCGGTTCGTCGTCGCGGTGGGCGAGGCGGGCGACGCGCTCGGCCATCACCCGCGCGTGACGATCGGCACGGGATACGTCGATCTCGAACTGGTCAGCGACGACGCGATCTACCGCGACGACGATGGCACCGAGTACGTCGTCGAATGGGTGACCCAACAAGACGTCGACCTCGCGCGACGCATCACCGAGATCGCCGCCGAGCACGGCCTGGAGGCCGATCCGGCCTCGGTCAGCGAGATCGAGCTCGGCGTCGACACGGCACGCTCAGCGACCATCGCCCCGGTGTGGGCGGCGCTGCTGACCGGGAGCGCCGAGTCGCAGGGCCGCGGGTCGCCCAGCGATGAGATCCGCGATGCCACGGTTCGCGTGCCGAACCTGTGGTTCGGCGACGCCGACGCCGACGCCGACGAGCACGAGACCTCGCATCAGCGCTTCCACCTCGAGGTCTACGTCGCGCCCGAGGCCGCCGAGCAACGGATCGCCGCCGCCCTCGCAGCTGGCGGCGTCGTCGTGGACGACCGCGATGCGCCGGGGCTCACCGTCATCGCCGACCAGGACGGCAACGAGGGAGTCGTCTGCGTCGACGTGTCCGCGGTTGCGAAGGACTGACCCGAGCAGCGGCCGGGGTATTCTCCCAGCCGACACACTGGTGCGAGCGGATGCCGCGTGCTACCGTCGTACCCGCTATGAAGTGAGCACATCCCATCGTCCCGCGCCTGAGGCGCCGTTGACCCCGGGTGTGCTCTTCCACTGATCGCGACAGTCTCGCGTGCACCCGATTCGTCGACGGCGAATGCCCGGCGGGATCCACCCTTCCGCTCCCGGGCCGTCGCGCGCGCCGTGACGGCCCGGGAGCCAGCTCGCGAAACGGGGCATCCCATGGCTGTACGTCTTTCCCATTCCGATCATCTGCGCGCCGACGGCCTGTCCGTCGCCTACGGCGACCGGCGCGTGTTCTCCGACCTCGACCTCACCGTCTCGCCCGGGCAGCGCCTGGGCCTCATCGGCGAGAACGGGGTCGGCAAGTCGACCCTGCTGGCCCTGCTGGCCGGTACCTCGGTCGACCAGGCCGTCGTCGACGGCCGTCTGGCGCGACCCGAGCGCACCGGGCTGCTGCTGCAGGAGCCGCCCTACCGGCCGAGCGACCGCATCGGGGACGTGCTCGAGCGGGCGCTCGCCGAGGTGCGGGCGATCGAGCATGAACTCGATGCGGCAGCGGCGGCACTCGGCGACCCGACGAATGCCGACGGCGCCGCGGGCGCTGCGGCATCCGCTCGCTACCAGGCCGCGCTCGACGCGGCCGAGCGCGCCGAGGTCTGGTCGGCGCCCGCGCGCCGCGACGAACTGCTCGAAGGGCTCGGCATCTCGGGCATCGACCCCGACCGCACGGTCGGCGAGGTGTCGGGTGGCCAGCGCAGCCGGTTCGCGTTGGCGGCGCTGCTGCTGGCGGCACCCGACGCGCTGCTGCTCGACGAGCCGACGAACCACCTCGACGACGCGACCGCCGCGTTCCTCGAGACCCGGCTGCGCGCCTGGCGCGGACCGGTGGTGTTCGCGAGCCACGACCGCGAGTTCCTCGACCGGGTCGCGACGGGCCTGGTCGACCTCGACCCGGGTCGGGCGGGTGCGCTCGCGCTCGCGCGATCGGGCTCGGGCGAGGGGCCGGGCGGCCTGTCGCCGTCCGACGGTCTCGCGTCCGCGGGCGGCCAGGTGTTCGGCGGGAGCTTCTCGGAGTTCCTCCGGGTGAAGGCCGACGAGCGCGACCGCTGGCAGCGGCAGTACGAGGCAGAGCAAGACGAGCTCGTGCGGCTGCGGGCGTCGGTCGCCGAGACTGCGCGCGAGGTGTCGCACGGTCGTGGCCCGACCGACAACGACAAGTTCATCGCCAAGTTCAAGCACTCGCGCACCGACCAGGCGGTGTCGCGCCGGGTGCGCAACGCCGAGGTGCGGCTCGCGACGCTCGAGCGCGAGCAGGTGCGCAAGCCGCCGGCGCCCCTCGAGTTCGCGGGCATCCCGTCGGGTGCGCACGCGCTCGGCGAGGCATCCGGTCTGCTCGCCCAAGTGACGGATGCCTCGGTGGGCGACCGGCTCGCGATCGGCACGCTGGCGATCGCTCCTGAGACGCGACTGCTCGTGACGGGCGCGAACGGAGCCGGCAAGTCGACGCTGCTCGGCCTGCTCGCCGGGCGCGTCGCGCCCGATCGGGGCACGGTCGCGCTGCGCAAGGGACTGCGGGTCGGCCTGCTCGAGCAGGATGTGCGGTTCGCCGATCCGGATGCCTCGCCGCGCGCGCTGTACGCGCGCACAGTGGGGGAGCGGCGTGCCGAACAGGTGCCGCTCTCGGGGCTCGGGCTGCTCGCGCCGCGCGACCTCGACCGGCCGGTCGGAGTGCTGTCGACCGGGCAGCAGCGCCGGATCGCGCTGGCGCTCGTGATCGCGCGTCCGCCGCACGTGTTCCTGCTCGACGAGCCGACGAATCACCTGTCGCTCGGGCTCGCGACCGAGCTCGAGGAGGCGCTGGGCGGCTACCCCGGTGCGGTCGTGATCGCGAGCCACGACCGGTGGCTGCGCCGGCGCTGGCGGGGCGAGGAGCTGCGGCTCGACGCGGGCCGCGTGGCGGGCGCGTCGGTCGCCGCGTGACCGACCGCCGTCGTCCCCTCGCCGAGGGTTTCCGTTCGCGCCGAGTGTTTCCCATCCAGCGGAAACACTCGGCAGCGGCGGAAACACTCGGCGGGCGGGCGTGCCGGGCGTGCCGGGCGCGTCGGGCGCGGCGGGCGCGCCGGGCGTGCCGGGTTGCGGGGAGTTCGAACATGTGTTCGAATGTCGGAATGCGGTGGAGCGGGCAAGAGCTGGGCGTCGAGCAGGTCGACACGCTGCCCGGGCTGGCGCGGCTCAACAACCTGGTGCGCTCGGTGCAGACGCCCGAGTTCGCCGGCATGACGTTCCACGAGGTGCTGGCGAAGTCGGCGCTCAACCGCGTGCCGGGCCAGTCGTACGTGCCCTTCGGCTGGACGATCAACCCCTACCGGGGCTGCAGCCATGCATGCGCCTACTGCTTCGCTCGGCCCACGCATCAGTACCTCGACCTCGACGCGGGCGAAGACTTCGACCGGCAGATCGTGGTGAAGGTGAATGCGGCCGATGTGCTGCGTACCGAGCTCGCCCGGCCGTCGTGGAAGCACGAGCCGGTCGCGCTGGGCACGAACACCGACCCGTACCAGCGGGCCGAGGGCCGGTACCGGCTCATGCCGGGCATCATCGATGCACTCGCGTCGAGCGGCACGCCGTTCAGCATCCTCACCAAGGGCACGCTGCTGCGGCGCGACCTGTCGCTGCTGGCGGATGCCTCGCAGCAGGTGCCGATCGACCTCGCGATGTCGATCGCGGTGTACGACGACGACCTGCAGCAGTCGGTCGAGCCCGGCACGCCGTCGACGAACGCACGCCTGCAAACCGTCACCGCAGCGCGCGACGCGGGATTCGACTGCACGGTGTTCCTGATGCCGATCCTGCCGTACCTCACCGATACCCGGGCGCATCTCGACGATGCGCTGCGGCGGGCGAAGGCGGCCGGTGCGACCGGCGTGATGCACTCGGCGCTGCACCTGCGGGGTGCGGTGAAGCCCTGGTTCATGCAGTGGCTCGAGCGTGAGCACCCCGAGCTGGTGCCGAAGTACCGGGCCATGTATCCGGGTGCGGCGGCGTATGCGCCGAAGGCGTACCGCGACTGGCTCGCCGAGCGCATCCGGCCGCTCATCCGGGCGCACGGGCTCGTCCGCGTGCGCGAAGATCCCGCCACCGGCGGGGTGCGGTCGACGGCGACGGCGTTGCGCTCACCGCCGCCGCGAACGGCTGCGCAGGCCGCCGCGCGCGTCGCCGAGGCATCCGCTGCCGCGGCCGTGGGACCGGCCGCGCACGACGCCGCACCAACCCTCTTCTGACCGGAGTCTCCGTATTCGGCCGCTCGATGGGATAATCCGGACAGGCCGGTCCACCGGCCGAACGCATCGACGCGTCGGACCCGAACGGAGGCGGCATGGCGTTGGGGTTGCCCGATCACCTCGCCCGGGGAGTCATGAGCCGTGCCTTCGCGCGTGCCGGGCACGCGGCGGCGCTCGTCTGCGTCGCGGTCGCCGGAGTGGTCGGGCTCGTCGTCGCGATCGGCGGCGAACCGCGTGGCCTCATCGCGTTCGGGATCGCCCTCGCGTTCGCCGGGCTGATCGGATTGATCGACCTGCGCCCCACGATCGCGAGCACGCTCGTCTACCTCGCGGGCGGCACCGTGATCGTGTTCGCTGGGGCGATGCTGGTGATGAGCCGCAGCGACCTGTTCGTCGATTCGAACAACGTGCTGCTCTCGCTGCCGCGCACGGCGTTGATCCTCGTCGGCGGCGCCGGCATCGGCACCGGCATCGCAGTGGTGTGGGCGTCGCTCGGCTGGGCGCTCGGCGAAGCCGCGGTGTTCGTGGCGTGCACGATCGTGGGCGGCGTATGGGTGGTCAACGTGCCATCGCTGCTGGTGCTGGTGCTGTTCGTGGCGGTGCGCTCGTTCGACGGCGTGGCCCGCCGCAGCCAACGGCAGCGGGCGATCGGCTTCGCCCGGGCCGGGCGGAAGGCGCGCGAGCTCGCGCTTCGGCACGAGTACGAGGTGCGTGCGATCGCGCGCCTGCACGACACAGTGCTCGGACACCTCGTAGCCATCTCGGACGCGGGGTCTGGCCCGGTGAGCGATCGCCTCCGCGCCGGCGTACGACATGACCTCGCGCTCGTGATCGGTCGCGACTGGGCTGTCGAGCGTCGTGGCGAGATCGGTTCGACCGCGCCGGTGGGCGACGCGCTGCCGCCCGAACTGCCGCTTGCGTTCGCGGCGATGGCCGATTCGGGGCTGCGAGTGCGAGTCACGGGCGATCTGGCGGTGCTGTCGCGCGTGCCCGCCGAACAGCTCGGCGAACTCGACGCGGCCGTCGCGCAGTGCATCGTGAACGTCGCCCGCCACGCGCAGGTCGACGACATGGAACTCGCGGTCGGGGTCGGCGGCGGCGAGGTGACCGTCGCGGTGATGGACAGCGGCGTCGGCTTCGACAGTTCGCATGTGCCCGAAGACCGCATCGGCCTGCGCACGTCGATTCGGGCGCGGGTCGAGCAGGCCGGCGGCACGGTGCGCCTCTGGTCGACGAAGGGCATCGGCACGACGGTCGTGCTCACCCTGCCGATGCAGCACGCGGAGCAGGAGTCTCCCGGGGAGGCGAACGCATGAGCACCGGCCTGCGCATCACCCAGCAGGAACTCGACCCGCTCGGCGCGCTCTCGGCGCGTGTGCTGGTGGCGTCGGGTGCGGTCATCGCGACACTGCTCGCGGTCGCGCTCACGATCGTGCACCGAGATGAGCTGCGGTCGGTGCCCGCCGCGGCGCTCGGTGTCGTGCTCGTCGCGATCGCCGGGGGCATCGCGGTGATCGGCACGTCGCCGACACGCGGCGTGTTCACGACCGAACGTCTCGGCCTGGTCGTCGTCATCGCGGTCGGCGGCGCGATCGCCGAGTACGTCTCGACGGCCGGCGAAGACCGCTACCTCTACGACGATTACGGATCGGCGGTGGTGGGTCTGCTCATCCTCGTGCTCGCCCCGTTCTGCAGCTGGCGTGCGCTCGCGCTCGCCGGCGTGCTGTCTGCGGCGGTGCTGTCGATCCTCGTCATCGGGGGCACCTCGATCACCGCCCCGTTCGGCCCGCTGCCGGCGACGATCCTGGTGCGGGTGGCGGTGGTGCTCGCGATGGCCGCGGCAGCCGCGGCCTACTCGGCATCGCTCGCGGCCGACGTGCTGCGATGGCAGCGCGAGGCGAACCGCGCCGCCCTCGGGCGCGCGGTCGACGAGGCATCCGGTCGACCCCATCCGGCCGCTCGGCGCCCCTCACCGGTGGCGGTGCTGTCGGATGAGGTGCTGCCGTTCCTCGCCGGGGTGATGACCTCCGACCGGATCAGCGTCGACGACGCCGACCGGGCCCGCGACCTCGCCGATGCCCTGCGCCGCGCGGTGCGCGAAGGCCTCGAGGCGACCTGGCTCGACGACCTCGCGAGCGCGCTCGCCGCCGACGAGGGCGTCGCGATCGTGGTGGCCGACGAGGCATCCGATGCGCGGAGCTTCACCGAAGACCAGCGTTCGGCCGTCGCCGCGCTGCTGTTGTGGCTCGCGAGCGGCGGCCGCACCGCCGCGCTGCGCGTCGGCCTCCGACGCGACGAAGGGGCCGATCGGCACGCAAGCCCGCCGAGCGTGCGCCGCGCCGCACGGAGGTTCGCACTCGACGATGCGGCCCGCAGCCTCGGCCACGTCGTCTTCGATGCGACGCCCGGCCCGCATCCGCCGACCCGTCGAGAGCTGCGTCGGTTCGCATCGCTGGCCCGTGCGTTCGGCATGGCCGCCCGCACCGCCGTCACAGGAGAGAATGTGAGGGTGGAGCTGCGTTATGTCATCGAGTGATCCGGTGCGCGACTGATGGCGAAGCTGTACTTCCGCTACGGCGCGATGAATTCGGGCAAGTCGACCGCCCTGCTGCAGGCCGCGTTCAACTACGAGGAGCGCGGGCACGAGGTGCTGCTCGCCAAGCCCTCGGTCGACACGAAGGGCGACCGCGAGATCGTGTCGCGGCTCGGCGTGACCCGCGAGGTCGACTTCACGATCGGCCACGACGATGCCGTGCTGCCGCTGTTCGAGCGTCAGCGGGCCGAGGTGGTCGAGCGCACGGGGCGCGACGTGAGCTGCCTGCTCGTCGACGAGGCGCAGTTCCTCACCGGTGACCAGGTCGACGATCTGTTGCGCATCGCCCTCATGGACGACGTGCCGGTGCTGGCCTACGGGATCCGCACCGACTTCCAGACGGTCGCCTTCGCCGGCAGCCGGCGCCTGCTCGAGGTCGCGCACTCGCTCGAAGAGCTGAAGACGATCTGCCGCTGCGGCCGCAAGGCCATCTTCAACGGCCGGCTGATCGATGGCAGGTACGTCTTCGACGGCGACCAGGTCGCCATCGATGGGCAGGATGTCACCTACGAGTCGCTGTGCGGGGTCTGCTACCTGCAGGAGTCGGGCGGGGTGCTGAACGGGCGGCACTGAGCTTCCGGTCGCCGACGCCGACGATGCGGTCGGATGCCTCAGGCCACGATCAGCAGCACGAGCAGGCCGTTCGACACCGCGTGCGCGATGATCGCGCCGCCGAGGCGGCCGGTGAGCGCCGCGAGGATGCCGCAGCCGAGGCCGATCGTGAGGGCGCTGAGGCCGAGCACGAGCGCGGTGCCGGGCGAGGGGGCGTCGAGCACATGCAGCAGGGCGAACACGAGCGCCGTCGTGACGATGCCGATGGCGGCCGCAGTGCGCGGGCCGGCGCCGCCGGCGCGGGTGCGGTCGGTGACCGCGCGCTGCACGAGGCCGCGGAAGAACACCTCCTCGACGAACGGCCCGACGAGCACCGGCGCGACGAGCAGGGTGAACCACGCCCACGTGGGGTCGAACCCGAACGCGACGCCCGAACCCGAAATCCGCCCCCAGACGGCGAACTCGATGAGCGCCGCGACACCGCGCACGAGACATCCGACCCCGATGCCCCAGAGCAGGTCGATCCACCGGAACCGCAGGCCGAGGTCGAGCGCGAACGATCGGGTGCCGTGCGCGTGCACGGCGACGACGACCGCGATCGCGAGCGGCACCCACACCACGAGGTATGCGGCCACGATCTGCACCGGCTCGGCGACGATGACGGTGCGCACCAGCCATCCCCAGGCGAGCACGGCGAGTGCCGCGACGACGAGCCCGACGGCCGCGTCGATGAGGCGTCGCCGTGACGACGCCGCGGCCGCGTGAGGGCCATCGGCGGTCCGTGCGCCGTCAGAACGCTTCACCTACGTGAGCGTAACGGTCGATCTGTGGCAGCATGAAGCAGGCAGACGTATGCAAGCGGGGTGCTGGCGAGTACGTGGGGGGCGCATGGAGCTGCGTGACTACATCCGGGTTCTGCGGCAGAACTGGATCATCATCCTCGCGTGCACCCTGCTCGGAATCGGCGCGGCAGCGGTGTACTCGTTCACGCAGACCCCCCAGTACAGCTCATCGGCGAAGGTATTCGTGTCGACGTCGAACGGCGGCACCATCGGCGAGATGCAGCAGGGCAACGCGTATTCCCGACAGCGGGTGACGACGTATGCCGATCTGGCGACCACGCCGATCGTGCTGCTGCCCGTCATCGACCAGCTTCGGCTCGACGTCACTGACGACGTGCTGGCCGCGAACGTCGGTGCCGTCGCCCTCAACGACACGACGCTCATCGAGATCACCGTCACCGACGAGTCGCCGGCGCGCGCCGCGCAGGTCGCGACCGCCGTATCCGAGAACCTCACCAAAGTGGTGGGAGCGATCGAGTCCACCGAGAGCACGACGGCCGACGGGCAGACCACCGCGTCCTCGCCGGTGAAGCTCACCCTCGTGCAGCACGCGGCCGTGCCGCAGCGGCCCGTCAGCCCGAACGTGACGCTCAACCTCGTGCTCGGCGGGCTGATCGGACTGGCCATCGGCGTCGGTATCGCGGTGCTGCGCGCCACGCTCGATACGCGCATCCGCAGCGAGCGCGACATCGAGCAGATCACCGAAACGCCGATCATCGGCGGCATCGTGTTCGACCCGAAGGCGAAGGACCGTCCGCTCATCGTGCACGCCGACCCGCACTCACCACGGGCCGAGTCGTTCCGCGCGCTGCGTACGAACCTGCAGTTCCTGGAGCTCGATCGGCCCGAGCGGGCGTTCGTGGTCACGTCCTCGATCGAGGGCGAGGGCAAGTCGACGACAGCGGCGAACCTGGCGATCGCGATCGCCGACGCCGGTTCGCGGGTGCTGCTCGTTGACGCTGATCTGCGGCGACCGAAGATGGCGCAGTACCTGGGTCTCGAGGGTGCGGCCGGTCTCACCGACCTGCTCATCGGCCGGGCCGAACTGCAGGACGTCATCCAGCCGTGGGGGCGCGGCGAGATGTACGTGCTGCCGGCCGGTCGGGTTCCACCGAATCCTTCCGAGCTGCTGGGCAGCGCCGCCATGCAGAAGGCGGTGGCCGAGCTCGCCCGGGCGTTCGACGTCGTGCTGTTCGACGCGCCGCCGTTGCTGCCGGTCACCGATGCCGCGGTACTGTCGCGCACGGTCGGCGGGGCGATCGTGGTCGTCGCGGCGGGTCGCGCCCACCGGGGGCAGCTGAAGGGCTCGATCGACGTGCTCGCGAACGTCGACGCGCCGGTGTCGGGCATCGTCATCACGATGTTGCCGACGAAGGGCTCCGACGCGTACCGGTACGGGCGATACGGGTACGGATACGGCTATGGCTACGGACCAGCGGCGAAGCCGGCGGTGACGTGACATGCGGGTGCTGTTCGTCTGCACGGGCAACATCTGCCGATCGCCGATCGCCGAACGTCTCTTCGCCGCACGGCTGGAGCTCCTCGGCATCGAAGCGTCGGTGTCGAGCGCCGGCACCCGGGCCCTCGCGGGCACCCGGATGACGAAGGAGGCCGTCGACGTGCTGAGCGCAGCGGGCATCGACCCCGGCCGACACACCGCCCGAGTCCTCACTCCGGACCTCGTCCTGAACGCCGACCTCGTGCTCACCGCCACGCGGGCGCACCGAGCCGCGGTCGCATCACTGGTACCCGCGGCATCCCGTCGCTCGTTCACGCTGCGGGAGTTCGCGCGGGTCGCCGACTTCGTCGCCACGCAGCAGGTCGACTCCGAGGCATCCACGGAGCATCCCGCCGCGAAGCTGCAACAACTCGTTCACGCCGCGCCCACCCAGCGCGGACTCGCCGTTCCACCGGCGACCCCCGAGGACGACGACATCCTCGACCCCTACGGCCGCGCACCCGACGTGTACGCCGAAGCGGGGGAGCTCATCGAACGCGCCATCGACGCGATCCTGAGCCCGCTCGCCGCGCCGATCGTCCGAGGCGACCGTGTCGGTACCTGAACTTCGCCGCCCCACCCGGGGAGGCCGGTCATGCTGACTCGCGCGACCCGGCCCACCTCGTCGTGGATGTCGACGGCCGACTGGTCGGATGCGCTCGTCATGCGCGTTCGCGTGACCGACCTGCTCGTGCTGCTCTGGGTGGTATTCGGCACGCAGATCGGATGGCTCGGCATCGACCGCACCGCGACGGGGTTCAGCGGCTCGCGTGATGACATCGCGATCAGCTACACCGTGCTGTCGCTCGTGATCGTCGTGAGCTGGATGATCGCGCTCGAACTGTACGACACGCGATCGCCGCGCGTGCTGGGCGTGGGTACGGCGGAATACAAGGCGATCGCCGATGGCGCGGTGCGGCTGTTCGGCCTGGTCGCGATCGTCGCGTTCCTGTTCAAGGTGGATGTCGCGCGCGGCTACGTGCTCATCGCGTTCCCCCTGGGGTTGCTCGTGCTGCTGTTGTCGCGCTGGATGTGGCGGCAGTGGCTCGGGATGGTGCGACGCCGCGGCGGGCTCACGACCCGTGTGCTGCTGATCGGCTCGGAGCAGTCGGTGCGCACGATCGGGCGGTCGCTCGTCCGGATGCCCGAGGCCGGGTACCAGGTCGTCGGCGTGTGTGTCCCCGGCGGATCGGGTGAGACTCTCGAAGGCACCACCATCCCGGCCGTCCGGACCTTCGCGAACCCGCTCGCCGTGATGCGTGACTTCGGCGCCGACACCATCGTCATCACGAGCGCCGACGAACTCGGCCCCGAGCGGGTGCGCGAACTCAGCTGGGGCCTCACGCCCGGCGCCGAGCACCTCGTCGTCGCCCCGAGCCTCATCGACATCGGCGGCCCGCGCATCCACACCCGCCCGGTCGCCGGACTGCCGCTGATGCACGTGGAGACGCCGCGGTTCGAGGGCCGCAAGCTCGTGGCCAAGCGGGTGTTCGATCTCGTGATGGGCGGCGCGCTGGTTGCCGTGCTGTCGCCGATGCTCGTCGGCGTCGCGATCGCGGTCAAACTGAGCTCGCCCGGTCCGGTGTTCTTTCGCCAGATGCGGGTCGGCAAGGGCGGTCGGCCATTCCAGATGCTCAAGTTCCGCTCGATGCGCGACGGCGCCGACGCCGAACTCGCGGCGCTCCTGCGCGAGCAGGGCGCGGGCGATACCCCACTGTTCAAGGTCAAGGAGGACCCTCGCATCACCCCCGTCGGGCGGATCCTGCGCAAGTACTCGCTCGACGAGTTCCCGCAGCTCTTCAACGTGCTCGGCGGCTCGATGAGCCTGGTGGGGCCCCGACCTCAGGTACCGGCCGAAGTCGAACTGTACGACCGCGGTGCGCACCGCCGCCTGCTCGTGCAACCCGGCATGACCGGCCTCTGGCAGGTGAGCGGGCGGTCCGCGCTCAGTTGGGAGGAGGCGATTCGGCTCGACCTGTACTACGTCGAGAACTGGTCGCTGACCGGGGACCTGATGATCATGATTCGGACGGGGCGGGCGGTGCTGGTGCCTGGGAATCAGGCCAAATAACCCCGGCGCGCTGGCGTGCCCTCGGGAATCCACCGGGCCTGACCACTCGCCGGATGTGGGTTCGGCGGAGCAGACGCCTCGGCCGCGGAGCGTATCCCCAGAGCACCGCCCGCCACCAGACCGAGAACTGCGGTGAAGAAGGGCTCGTTATGGCTCGAATAGAACATCGTCATCAGAAGCATCGCCGTGAGGAGGAGCAGTAGGGTCCAGTCCTTCCGCCTCGCAAGGGCAACGACCACTTTCCAGATTAGGACCACGGCGACGATCCCAACGATCAAGGAGAATTCCGTGAGGATCGAGCCGAATGCCGAATGGACGGGCTGCCAGCCGCGGTAGATATTTCGGTATGAACTTGGATCTGAAGCTGCGATGCCCGACAGGTTGATGCCTGACGTGGTTAGTGCGTCCGCAAATCCACCGGGTCCCATTCCGATGGTCAGGAACCACGGGTTGGTTAGCTTGGCCTCGAATGCGAGTCGGATGAGCTCGAAGTGCGCATCAGTCGAAGATGCTGCAGCCTGATCGGTGCTCGAGAGACGGGACTCGAGGTTCTTGGTAAGCGAGGTCGCGGCAAGCCAGACTGCGAGGATCGGCGCAAGCACGAGGAGAAGGTGATGGCCGTAGACCTTCAGCGGGGTGTCCGCGTTGCGACGCGATCTCAGGTACGCGATCACCACCGCGATGGCGAAGAACGGCATCGCGAACAACACGAGTCGCGAGGCAGTCGCCATCGAGATGAAGTACAAAATGATGGCGAGCGGCATGCTCACGAAGCTGTCGTTCACCCACAACACCAGGAACGCGAGGCACACCAACGCCACAGCAGCGTGGGATTTGTCGTCGAAGTACAGCGTCAGGTAGCCACTGCGATCGAAGAGGAACTGGTATCCGCCAACGAGCGTCGCAAGAATCGCGGCGAGATTGGTCGGCTGCTTAGTGAGCGCGCGCACGTCATAGTGCTGCGAGGCACGGATGAAGAGAAAGAGTTGAACGAAGCACAGTGCGAAGAAGATGATCTGGAGCCATTCTGGTGGGCGGTTAGCCATAACCAGGAGCGGGAGCGCCGACGCAGGAAGCGAGCATAAGAGGGCGATCAAGAGGAGCAGATCGCTCCGCGACAACCAGCGCACGGCGGGAAGCAAGCATACTGTGGCCGTGATCTGTATCAGGGTTGCGACCGAGAGGCCCTTGATGGGCAATGCAAGTCCTGTTGGAATCGTCAGCACGGTGAGCGCGAACCCGATTGGAATTAGTACGCTTCCCGCACGTCGTCGCCCCCCACCCCCCGATGACCGCATACGGTCATACTGCCATCGGAGGTCCGTGAATTGAGTAATTGCGGGCCGAACTGGGGCCATGGTGTGTACCTGCGGGAGGTATGAATGGGCGCTGATGATGAAGCCGGACCAGTGCTCAGCGCCATTCTTCCAGTCTTCAACGTAGAGCGTGGTTGGGTGCAGGAGGCTGTCGAGTCCGTGCGTGCAATAGCGATTCCGGTCGAACTGCTAATTATTGACGACGGATCAACGACGCCTCGCCTGGTCGAGTACCTTGCATCACTGCCGTCGGCCGATCGCCGCATCCGGTACATCCGTCAGGAGAACGCAGGGGTTGCCGCAGCACGCAATCGAGGAATCGACTCCGCTCGGGGCACTTGGCTCACATTCATCGATCCCGACGACCGAGTGCGCCCTCATGTGCCCATTCTGGAGCGGTTGGCTGACCTGTCGGAGATCGACGTGGTGCTGACCGGCGGGTTGGGCTTCCCAGCTGATGGCGGCCCGGTCTCCGAAACCTACTCGCTGGCCTCGCTGAGCTCAACACCAACTGCGACAGATGTGATCACCGAAATGTTCGGACTCTATTCAGTCGGCCGACAGTCGGCGGCATTCGTCATCGGTGTTCCGTGGTCGAAGTTCATCCGCCGGTCGTTCCTCGTAGAGCGCAGCATCAGATTCGATGAATCCATCGTGAAGCGATCGGATGCCGAATGGGTCATTCGTCTTCTTGATCGGTCGCCGAACATACTCGTCGAGGACGATGCGTTCATCGAGTATCGAGTCGACGTCGTGGGCTCCATCTCGAACCGGTATCGCCCCGGGATCCTCGAGGGTTACATGCGGGTCATGCGCACCGCGGAGGCCTGTGAGAGAGTGCCGAAACTGTCATTGCAGCTCTACTCCGTGGAGCTGATCAAGGATGCGATCAACAACGTCTTCTCCAGCCCCGTGGCGCCGGCATCTGCCGTAGGCCGCACCGCGTATCGCGAGTTCCGTCAACGCTTCTCGATCCCGGGCGCTCTTGGAACGCCCGGGGCACTCGCGGCGGCGGGCCCGGCCCGCAGAATCCTCTTCGTCGTTATTCGGCGGGGGTGGTACCTGCCCATCGCCGGTTTACGCTGGGTGAAGCGGATCAGGCTCGCGATGGCGGGGCGGGCGCGAGCTTCCGCTGCACCATCCGGAGTCCCTTCGCGATCTTCGGCTCGCCGTCTGTGTTGACCACCGGAAGGTACTTGACGTGCAGGTTCTCGCTGTGGGCGTGCACCCAGACATTCAGCAACCGCTCTCCGAGGTAGCCGAACGTCCGACGCTGATACGGCCCGCGCGACTCATTGTCGATCCGCTGCTCGACGTCCTCAAGGATCGGGAACAGCCACGATGCGTAGGCATCGAAGTGCTCGCCGCGCATCAGGAACATGTTGTAGAGCGAGAGGTGTCGGCGGCGCATGACCGCCTCGAAGCTCGGAGAGTATCCGAGGGAAGTCTCACGGATCACCTGGCGGAGGACCTCGAGGTCATCGCCGATGTGGCCATGCCGATAATGTGACTCGATACTTTCCACGATGTAATAGCGCGGTCGAGCGATCGCGACATCTGTTGTCGACATCAGCGTGCCCATCTGGTCGGTGGAAAGCACTCTCGACCCGTTCGGCCCCGGGGCGTCGCCCCGGAAGTACCGACGATAGTGGCTGAGCCCTATCGCGTCGGCTTTGAGGTTCTTCCAGGCCCAGTAGAGGGCGGTGAGTTCGCAATAGGAATCGTTCTTCACGGAGATGTTCTCGCCCTCATCGTCGGGTTGATACCCGAACTCATGCGACGCGCGTATATGCCCTACATGCACCGGAAAGTAACCCGGGTCGTCGGGCAACGGGGCTTGCTTGTGCGCCGCGGTGAGCATGCGCACTGGGAGCTGCTCCGGAGTCACGGGATCCTCTCACTGAACTGAAGCGCCGACGAATCGGGAATCCGTGCTCCTGGCGTCAGGAGGCACTGCGGTTCTCGAGGTTCGGAGGGACGGACGTTCTCCATCGGAAGAATCGATGAAGGCGCAGGTACTTCGTCGGCGGGATGTTCGCCACCGCTCCGAGGTAGTGCCTCGCTCGCGAGAGTGCCGTCGGTGACATGCGAGCGCGCATATAGTGCGCCCACATGCGGTTCTCCATGCGGCCGAAACGGCCGAGTGCATCCCAGTGCTTCGACACATACGACTCAAGTGCGAGCGCTCGCGCCTCGCTGTAGCCGGTGAGTTGACCGGCGTCGTGCTTGGTCTGATACACGAGCCGCTCGCGAACGACTTCGTAGCGTGCACCCGATTCGAGGAGTCGGTAGAAGAAGTCCGTGTCGTTCTTCATCTTCAGCGACTCATCGAATCCACCGATTGCTTCCATGGCGGACCGCCGGACGACGATGTTGCTACCGGTCGCACCGGGATTCCAGACGACGACAGCCCGTGGGGGCAGGTTCTCGGCGATGGCGAGGCCGTCTACGACGTCCTCGCCGTGAACCTCGGACATCCACGTGACGATGACGTCGGCGGTCGCCTCGCGGATGCGACTGCGCACCCGACGGAGGTAGTCCGGGTGCCAGTAGTCATCGTCGTCCAGGAACGCGATCCAATCGGCTGACGAAGAACGAACTCCAGCGTTGCGGGACGCCGAGACACCGGCGGATCCTGTGCGTTCATGGTACTGAATCGACCCGCCGGCTCGAGCGTTCAGTTCCCGGCAAACCGCTTCGGACTCGGTGTCCGGAATGTCAGAGACGACATGGATCTCGCCAGGCGGTTCGGACTGATCGAGCACGCCATCGATGGCTCGGTGCAGCATCCCAGCTCGAGCGTGGGTCGGTATCACGCAGTCCATCGTCGCGTCGTCGGCAGCCGTAACCCCATCCCCCATACGGGCATCGTACTGCGGCGGTCGTTCGGGGTCCGACGGGCCGTCCGACGGATAGCGTTGACCCCAGCGAAGTGGCCATCATTACTGGGGGAAGGTGGGCGCGACACCATGACGAGCGTTTTCGTGAAGGTCGATGGTCAGAACGACAATCTCGGAGACTCGGTGCTCCGACGAGGATTGCTTCGCGCAGTTCGAGGGGACGGAACCGCGAAGCTGCACGTCTACGTCGGGAAGAACGACGACGACTATCTGAGCTCAGTCGGCGTGCGAGCAACCGACATCCTCTACCGGTCGCCGCAGGACTGGTGGCGGGCGGGATTCGGCTGTCTCGGGCGCGAAAGGACCATCTTCGTCCCGAGCGCAGGGGAGATGCCTTTCGACGGCCCACGATATCTTTCCGGGTTTCGGCTCTTCGTCGGTTCGCGACTTGCGCGCCACCGGTCAGGGGGCGCCCTTCACGTGGGCGCTGGACTCCGATATCGCGACACCGCCGTACCGCCATTTGAGCGCTATGCGCGCCGTTCGTTCGAGGTCGTCGGGTGGCGAGACGCCGACACGGCAGCAGCGTTCGGTCGCGGCGAAGTGATTCCCGATTGGGCGTTCGCGGAAGGCCGCGTTCCAGGTCGTGCCGGTCAGAACGTCGAAAGGTCGTTGCTCGCGGTGTCGATGCGAGGCGATCGGCCGCGAGTATCAGATGAATGGATCGATCTCTTCACAGACCTCGCTCGGAGTCGTGGTCTCGATCTCGCCGTGGTTACGCAAGTACGTCGCGACACCCCGGCCGCGGAGGACCTCGCTAGACGGCTGGGCGCGGTCGAAGTCATCCTGTGGGAGGGCGAATCTCATGTCGACTGGGAGCGACGCGTCCGAGACGTCTACGGTCGATCAGCGATTGTGGCTGGCGACCGCGCACACGGGCTGATCATCGCGGCGACGGAAGGAGCCGTCCCTCTTGCTGCAGGAGCGAGCACGTCGAAGATGGAACGCGTGCTCGCTCCTGCGGGGTTCGATCTCCGGAGCATGGCTGGCACGCCCGACTATCTTCGGGAAGCTCTCTCCTCTCCGGACTTCGTCGAGACGCGGGTATCTGCTGCGAGCGAAGCAGTACGTGCGGTGGCGCGGCGTATCGGCGAGTTCGTCGACGCAGATCCCCGGTAGTCGAAACAGAATCAGTAGATCACCCTGGGCCGCCCCCTTCATTCGGTCCGGACGCTCTGTGAGTCGTCGGTTTCGATTTGATGGGTGCACTGCCGAGCGTACTCGGCGGGCGGTAGGTAGCCGAGCGAGGAGTGCCGGCGGTGGTGGTTGTACTCGTCCTTCCAGTCGCCGATCACGACCTGCGCGTGCAGCAGCGAGTAGAAGCTGTTGATGTTCAGGCATTCGTCGCGGAGGCGGCTATTGAACGACTCGACGTACCCGTTGCGCCACGGCGATCCCGGCGGGATGTAGGACAGGCCGGTGCGGGTGCCCACCCAGTCGGCCATCGCGTCGCTGATGAACTCCGGGCCGTTGTCGGATCTGAGCACCGCGGGAGCACCGCGGACGGCGACGAGGTCCTCGAGGTGGGCGGTGAGCCGGTCGGCGGTGATCGACCGCTCGGTGAGCCCACCTATGCACTCGCGGGTGTGCTCGTCGACGATGGAGCAGATCTTGATCGGACGGCCCTGCTCGTCGGCGTCGAACTGGAAATCCACCGCCCACACCATGTTCGGCGCATCCGCGGCAGGTGCCTGGACGGTCGAGGACCCGACGCGTTTGCGTCGACGCCGTTGCGGCACCCGCAGGCCCTCGTCGCGCCAGAGGCGTTGGATCTTCTTGTGGTTGACGACCCAGCCCTCGGCGCGGGCGTCGTGATACGCCCGCCGGTACCCGTAGCGGGGATGGCTCTTCGCCCAGGCGCGCAGCCAGTCATGCAACGCACGGTCCGGGTCCGCGACCGTGTCGCCCTTGAGCGGGCGCCGGTATGCGGAGCGTGAGAGCCCGGCCAGGCGGCACGCCATCCGTTCGCTCACCCGCAGTGTCCTGATCAGGTGAGCGACGGCGGCGCGGCGCCTGCCCGGGCCTAGAAGTTTCCCTCAGCCAACTCCTTGAGCGCGGCCTTCTCCAGCTCCGCCTCCGCGAGCAGCCGCTTCAGCGTCGCGTTCTGCTTCTCAAGCTCCTTCAGACGCTTCGCGTCGTCGGCCTTCAGACCGCCGTACTGGTTACGCCACCGGTAGTACGTCTGCTCGGAGATCCCGAGCTCCCGGCACACCGCCGCGACATCCGCGCCGTCGGCGAGCATCCGGTCGGCCTGACCGAGCTTGCGAACGACCTGCTCCGGGGTATGACGCTTCCTGCTGTTCGACATGATCTGACCAGTCTCCCTGCCCGCAACCACGGGCAACAGGACGACTCTCAGAACCACCGGACCTACGAAAAGGGGTCAGCCCAACCCGTTGGGGCGTTGCTCGGAGTGTCGCAGCGCCCAGATGCATCCGTTCGCCGAGATCGTAACGAACCGTGTGTCGTTTGCACCGTGCGCACGGCTCGCTCGCGTTACGCTACCAATCGTGGCGCCTGCGGCAGGGTCCGAGGTTGTCCACTCGAGTCTGGTCACGAGAATGGCGGGCACCGCGTGGATCTGCTCGTAGTCGGGTCGGGGTTCTTCGGGCTCACGGTCGCGGAGCGTGCCGCCGCATCAGGCCGGAAGGTCACGGTCATCGATCGCCGTGACCACATCGGCGGGAATGCCTACAGTGAGCATGAACCGCAAACGGGGATCGAGGTCCACCGCTACGGTGCTCACCTGTTCCACACATCCAATCCCGCAGTGTGGGAGTACGCCAATCGCTTCACGACGTTCACCAACTACGTGCATCGTGTGTTCACAACGCATGACGGCGTCGTGTTTCCGATGCCGATCAACCTGGGCACGATCAACCAATTCTTCGGTGCAGCGTACTCGCCCGCCGAGGCCCGCGCATTGGTGCACCGGCTCGCTGGTGAGTTCGATGAGAGGAGCGCTCAGAATCTCGAGGAAAAGGCGATCGCACTCATCGGCCGACCGCTCTACGAGGCGTTCATCCGCAACTACACCGCAAAGCAGTGGCAGACCGATCCGAGGAAACTCCCTGCGGATGTGATCAGCCGCCTCCCGGTTCGCTACACGTACGACAGTAGGTACTTCGACGACACGTGGGAGGGCCTTCCGGCAGACGGCTACACCGCGTGGCTCGAACGCATGGTGGATCACCCGAACATCGACGTCCGGCTACGGACCGACTTCTTCGACGAGACACAGCCATTACATCGGAGGGCAACTTTGGGCCGCCTTCCCATTGTCTACACGGGCCCGATCGACCGTTACTTCGACTTTGCCGAGGGGGTGCTGTCGTGGCGGACACTCGACTTTGAGCAGGAAGTCCATGACGTCGCCGACTTCCAAGGCACCTCGGTGATGAACTACGCGGATGCAGAAGCGCCGTTCACGCGCATCCATGAGTTCAAGCATTTCCATCCGGAGCGTGCAGACCGATATCCACGTGATCGCACCGTCATCATGCGCGAATACTCAAGGTTTGCGTCGAGAGATGACGAGCCGTACTACCCGGTGAACACGCCGTCCGATCGCGCCGGACTCCTCGCCTACCGCGAGCTTGCGCGGGGAGAGGACGGCGTCTTCTTCGGAGGGAGGCTGGGTACCTACCAATACCTCGATATGCACATGGCTATCGGCTCGGCACTGTCGATGTGGAACAACCGGCTTACCTGAGGTTGTCGTCCGCTAGTCGCTGCCCAGCACTCCGCGAGAGATCTCGCCCGCCGAATCAAGATCCGTACACGGCGTGCACGGTTGTGATTCCTGCGGTATAGCCGTCGACGACCGCGTAGACTTTCCGGGCTGTTGTCGAGGACAACGTGGTCGATGCCCAGGAGTGCATCGTTTCTTCGCTCATCAACCCGAACCCGCAGGGCAAAACCCGACCAGGAGGGACGGATTGCGGACGATCCGCGGTAGCAGTCGAAGGAGTTGACGTGGCGTCGCAGGTCTGCCCAATCCGCGTTGCTCCATGCCATCGTGAACCACGAGTTCGGGGATGTCCCGGTGGACCGCGCGGAGGTCTTGTGTTGATGAACGAACACCCGTGGCTGAGCGAGACGGGGAGCATCGTGCTCCACCGGGTCTCGTGCACAGGTGCCAAGCTCGCCGGGCATGATCACGCTCGGTCGTTGGACAGTTCACCCACGTCGTGGGCTGGGGGACTCCTTCGAAGTGTTCCTCCGCGCGAACCCGACGCGGGTGGATTCGCTGATCGGTTCAGTTGATCCTCACTTGTGACGACAGGTGAGGATCGCCGCCACGCGGAAGCGAGCCACGCGAACTGGGAACGCTCTTGGGCGGCCGCGGCCAATTGCCAGGTCCTTCGCGGGAACCCTCTTCGGCCTGGTGAGGGAAGTGGTATCCGGCTGACCTGCACGCGGCTGAACCGCATCCGAGTCCGGTCACGTACTTGGAGAATCACGGCGACCGAGTGCGAGGCGGATGAAACGCCAGAGCGTAGTGAGGTCACTCCGTGTCGTGCGGGAGAGCCAGCCGACTGCAGCGAACCAGGCGGCTGCGAGGGCGAGCCCTGCGAGTAGTTGCCAGATCGGCGAGACGGGGATGAACGTGCTCGCCATGAATGCCAGCGCTCCTGCGGGCAGGCCGAAAGTGGCTACTACCTTCAACGCCGCGAAGAAGAGCGGGCGCAGGTCGAGCGACGCCGCACGGGCTGCCCACATAAACGACGCCACCCACTGCACGGCGAACCCGACCGTGCCCCCGACTGCCACCCCCATCGCCCCCCAGTTCACTCCCGCCAGGATGAACCCAATTGTGAGCGGCTGCATCCAAAGGTTGAGGCGCAACAGCGACCCGGACAAGCCCTTCGAGATGAAGAGCCAGTTCACGACCTGCTGGATTGCGCGGAAGGTCGAGCCGACGGCCAAGACCATGACGAGTCCCTCGACGCCGGTCCATGCCGGCCCCAGCAGGACATTGACGAGCGGCCCCGCCACGCCCGCCAGGACGAGAAGCACACTCGACGTCAGATAGCAGGCGATGAGCTGGCCCTCACGGAGAGCGGCCATGTATCGCGTCGGATTGTCGAGGTGGCGAGAGAGGACGGGCAGTGCCACCTTGGTCATCGGTTGATTGACCTGCAAGATGGGGGCGACCGCGAGCCGGAACGCCCGGTCGTAGAGACCGAGTTCCGTCGGGCCCCAAACCCTGCCGATCGCGATGCTGTCGATATTCCGGGTGGCATACCACAGCAGTTGGGTTGCGGCCATCCCCGCTCCGAACTTCACCAGGGCTCGCATTCCCGCGTCGCGGTGCGGTAGCTTCGGCCACCACTGCGCTTGGGCGACGTTGAAGACCAAGATGACCAACGACGTGGCGAGCGTTTGCACCACGAGCGCGGCGATGCCGTAGCCGAACAGCGCAACCACGACTGCCGCCGCGAGTCCAAATAGTGTCGCGGCGACTTCCCCGATGGCCAGGGCACCGAAGCGCATCGCTCGATTGAGTGTGATCCGGAACTGCGTGTTCACCCCTCCGAGAACCAGTGCGAGGGACAGCCATTGTGTGACCACGACGAGTCGCGGGTCTCCGTAGAATCCTGCGACAGCCCAGGAGAAAGCGAACACGGTGGCAGCTAGGACCAGGCCCGTTCCCGCATTGATCCAGAAGAGGTTCGACTGCTGCTGGTGGGTGATGTCGGGGGAGCGGAGCGCGGCCGTGGAGAGTCCGAAGTCGAGGAAGATGCTCGCCACTCCGGAAATAGCCGTCACCATGACGACCAGCCCGAAGGCGCTGGGCTCGATCAACCTTGAGAGCACCACGACGCTGACAACCGCGATGACCACCTTGGCCGCCTGGGCAGCGAGCAGTATCGCGCTGCCGCGGGCCGCCTGGCGTCGCAGCGAGGGCCGCCCCGGTTCAGGCTTGTCGGTTCGCGTCACGTGTTCATGCTCGCATTCCATGACCATTCGGCGCTGGCCAATCTGCCGCGAGGCTTAAGCCTCGCGTCGAGAGGATTGGGCTGATTGGTTACGCTGCCGATCGTGACGCCGTCTTCGGGGGGTTCGGAGTCGTCGGGCCCATCGGGATGCGGTGCCGGCCCGACCTCGGGGCGACAGCACGACCCGGTACATCCAAGATGCGACGTTCCGCCGCAGTTCCGGCTCGCGGCCACCGTCCGGTGCGAGATGCTGTGCCAGCGCTTCGGGCAAGAGGTGCAGATCGTCGCTGCCGTCGACCCCGCCAAGCTGAGCTACCTGCCGGCGAGCGGGTGCCGCAGTCCGACGACATGCCGGGCAATGGTGGGCAACCACCAGTTACGAAGTAGAGCCGAAGTATGAGATAGAGCTGACGAACTGCATCGGTGGAACCGAGAACGTCCTCAGCGGGTTTTGTCTCCCGTGCCGCCAAGGATCACATACGCCGTGCCCAGCGCCGGGGCATGGCGGCTGAGCCGGGGAAGTCAACCTGATCATCGAAGAAGAGGCCGGTGGCCAGAATGCTGGCAAGAGCCAATCCACATCAGGCTCGGGCCGAGAACCTTCACCGGCCCGAGATGATCACGTCATCTTGATGAACCTGCATGAACGAAGTGAATCGCCCTGGACACGCAGGCTCATTCGGAAAGGAGCCTTCGAATCACTCGCTTACCTCGTCGCGCTGCCTCCACGACGGCGAAGGCCATCCGCGATCCGAAGACTGATGCGGAGTTCGCATGTGGCAGATCGAGCGTCGGGAACCATCGCCTATAGGGAGTGGGATCCACGCGCCAACCTCGAACACGATTGAACACATTCTCGCCGTGGACGTGCGTTACCCAAACCGGGTGTGTTGTTCGGATCGAACGAACGTCCCCGTGGCGCCCCAGCTTGAGATGATTGTCACGCAGGACTGTGACGGCGCCAGGTGAGCGTTCGATATAGCTGCTGAACGGGTTCATGGAGTATCGACGCAGGTAGAACGCGCCCGCTCGGAACACTGCGCCATCCGGCAAATCGATGATGACATGCTGGCGTGCCTCGAAGGCGTCTTGAATGGTCGCAATGAAATCGGTAGCGACAATGTCGTCATTGTCGATCCGAGTAGTGATGACCCACTCGGATGTGATGTGTGGGGTAACCGCGGCCGCCAAGTTCGCCTCGCCGATGTATCCCTCGATGCGCTCGATGTGAACTGTCACCCCGGCTCGATTCGAGATCATCCCGAGTTGCTCCACGAACCACGGAGGTGACCCCGAGTCGATGAGTAGTATCCAGTCGAAGCCTCGTGCACTCTGTTGAGCGATCGATGGGACACAGTAGCGCGAGAAGATATCGAGTCGATGGTGCAGCCAACTGTCGCTCGGCGAGATCTCTGCCCACTTCTCTGCGTGAACATTGAACCGGGTGAGCAAGAGGTGGTCGAAGGCTCGCACGGCCTGATACTAAGGCGGCGGTCCAGTCCCGGGTAGTGGTGCAGCGCGGTGTTGTTCGATTTGCCTGTGTCCAGGCGGTGAGTTCGAAGGCGTGCTAGTCGATCATCTCGTTCCTGGTGCCGGGCAGGAGGGTGAGTCGGCTCTTGGGGAGAGTGTCGAGTCCGAGGCAGTTGTGGCGGCCTTCGGCCATTCGTTGATCTGTCCGGCGAGGTCGGCGCCGACGAGGCGGATGATCACGTCCCAGTTCGGGTGTGTCAGATTAGCGATGGATCTGGCTGGCGTGGGCTGACCCCTTTTCGTAGGTCCGGTGGTTCTGAGAGTCGTCCTGTTGCCCGTGGTTGCGGGCAGGGAGACTGGTCAGATCATGTCGAACAGCAGGAAGCGTCATACCCCGGAGCAGGTCGTTCGCAAGCTCGGTCAGGCCGACCGGATGCTCGCCGACGGCGCGGATGTCGCGGCGGTGTGCCGGGAGCTCGGGATCTCCGAGCAGACGTACTACCGGTGGCGTAACCAGTACGGCGGTCTGAAGGCCGACGACGCGAAGCGTCTGAAGGAGCTTGAGAAGCAGAACGCGACGCTGAAGCGGCTGCTCGCGGAGGCGGAGCTGGAGAAGGCCGCGCTCAAGGAGTTGGCTGAGGGAAACTTCTAGGCCCGGGCAGGCGCCGCGCCGCCGTCGCTCACCTGATCAGGACACTGCGGGTGAGCGAACGGATGGCGTGCCGCCTGGCCGGGCTCTCACGCTCCGCATACCGGGAGCCTGTCAAGTTGTCTGTGTAAGGGGTCTGGGTCTGGGGTTTACAGGTAGGGCTTGATGCGTTCGGGGTAGGCCAGGGCGAGTTGGGCGAGGGCTTGCTTCCAGTTCGTGGTGATCTGCCCTTCGACGAGCCGGCCGGCGGCTTTGCGCTTGCTGCCGCGGGGCAGGCCCTTCTCCTTCGCACGGTCGCGGGCGCGCTTGTCCTCGATGTTGCAGATCGCCACATGGCCATCGGTTCGGCGCTGTCGATGTGGAACAACCGGCTCGCCTGAGGTTCTCAGGCCGGTTCGACGGATTGATTGGTTACGCTACCCATCGTGACGCCGTCTTCCGGGGGTTCGGAGTCGTCGGGTGGGACCCATGGGGATGGGGTACCGGCCCGACCTGATGCGGTGCGCGGTTCCAGCGCGGGATCGCACTCCGGTTCCGGCCGCTCCCACGGGTCCTCGCGCTCACACGGCTCAGGCCACCACCACCGCTCGCGCACCGCGCGCCGCCGCAAGCGCACCCGCCGCATCATCACCTGGTCGCTGGTCGGGCTCGCTGCCCTCGTCGTGTTCTCGGTGGCCTGGGTCGGCATTCGTGCGCTGCTCGCCAAGAACGAGCTCGAGGCGGCGGTGCCGCTCGCCCGGCTGGCGCAAGAGCAGATCCTCGACGGCGACGCGGCCGCGGCATCGAAGACCGCACGGGACCTCGCCGACCACGCGGCATCCGCGGCAGCGCTCACGGGCGACCTGATCTGGCGCGTGTACGAGGCGATTCCCGGGCTCGGGCCCAATCTCGAGGTGCTGCGGTCGATCTCGGCGTCGGTCGATCGTGCGGCGTCGGGCGCCGTGCTGCCGCTGGCCGCGGCCGCCGAGGGCATGGATCTGGCGCGGTTCGCGCCTGCGGGCAATCGCATCGACCTGCAGCCGATCGTCGACCTGCAGGAGCCGGCGCACCAGGCACGCGTGGCGATGGACACCGCCGCGGCGATGGTCGAGTCACCCCGGGTGGCCGCGGCCGACGTCATCGGCCCGCTCGCCGACGCCCGCGATGAGTACGTCGAACTCATCGGGCAGGCGCGTGACGTGGTCGGTGGGCTCGACCGCGCCACCACCCTGCTGCCGCCGATGCTCGGCGCGGCGGGGCCCCGAGACATCCTGCTGCTGTTCCAGAACAACGCCGAACTGCGCTCGCTCGGCGGCATCCCGGGTGCGCTCGCGCTCGTGCACGCCGACGGCGGCGGCATCGGGCTCGTGCAGCAGGCGAGCTCGAGCGACTTCCCGCGGTTCGACCCGCCGGTCGTCCAGTTGCCGGTCGAGACTCGCGCGCTCTGGGGCGACAACACCGCGCGGTACATCCAGGATGCGACGTTCACCCCGCAGTTCCCGCTCGCTGCCACCGTCGCCCGCGAGATGTGGCGTCAACGGTTCGGGCAGGAGGTGCAGACGGTCGTCGCGGTCGACCCGGTGATGCTGAGCTACCTGCTGCGCGCGACCGGGCCGCTGACCCTCTCGACCGGCGACATCGTGACCGCCGACAACGCGGTGACGTTCCTCTTGCAAGACGTCTACCTGAGGTACGAGGTCTCACAGCAGGACGCCATCTTCGCCGAGGTCGCCTCCGCCGCCTTCGACGCGCTCGCCGCCGGCGGCGCCGACCCGCGCGCCCTCATCGACGCCTTCGCCCAGGCGGGGGCCGAGCGCCGCATCTTGATCTGGAATGCCGACGTCACCGAGCAGGCGGTGCTGCACGGCACCACCCTCGATGGGGCTCTGCCCGAGGGCGACCCTGAGGAGCAGGCATTCGGCGTGTACTTCAACGACGCCACCGGCTCGAAGATGGACCGGTTCCTGCAGGTGGCCATCGAGTCGGGAACCGTAACCTGCCGTAATGATGGCCTGCCGCTGTACGAGATCCACGTGACCGTGACGAACACCGCGCCGGCCGATGCGGCGACGAGCCTGCCGAGATACGTTACGGGCGGCGGTGACTACGGAACGCCGCCCGGCTCGATCACGACGACGGTGCACGTCTACAGCGAGCTCGGCACGTACAACCTCGGCGTGAAACTGAACGGAGAGCCCACGGGGTACCACCCGACCTCCGATTCCGGCTACACGCTGAGCAAGGTGGTGTCAACGCTCGCCCCGGGTGAGAGCGCTGCCTACACGTTCGGATTCCTCGGCGGAGAGTCGGGAATGAAGACCCCGATCATCGAGGCGACACCCCTGATGGTGCCGCTCGAACCGACGGGCGCCTCACTCTCCTGCGACACGGCTGAGTGGGCGGCCCTGCGCTGACTGGGCCGCGGGGGGTCGCGCTCTCACCGTCACTGCCGTATCGTGGGCCCTGTTGTGCCCCTTTCGGGGAGGGTGTCAACGTCGATCTGTTACCACAACGGGGGTTCGGTACATGATTCGAAAGATCTTCGCGACCGTCGCGGTCGCAGCAGCGGTGTTGCTCGCTGCTCCGGCGACCGCCACCGCACAAGAGGGCGGCACCGGCTATGTCGGTCAAGGAACCAACGTCACGTTGACGGTCGGCCAGGTCGGCACGATGACCTTCACCGGTCTCGCGCCGAGTTCGCCGAGCACCGCCACCGCACCCGATGCCGTCACGCTCGCGGTGCTGAAGGCTTCCACGGCTTCGCGTCCGACGGATGCCACGGGCACGGTGTCGTACCAGGTGTCGTCGAACACCCCCGGCACGTACACGATCACCGCGACGGCCGGGCAGTACGTGGCCACGGGCACGCTCACGGTCGTGCCGGCGGATACGCCAGCCCGCGCCTCGGGCAGTCTGTCGGGTACCGGCTTCGACCTGCCCGTGCTCTGGCTCTGGATCGGCGGTGGTGCGCTGATCCTCGGCGCGGCACTCATCGTGGTGCTGACCACGGTGCGTCGGTCCCGCAACGATTCCTGAGGGCTGCCCGTCCGGCCGACTTGCTCCGCGCGGAGCGAGCCGGCTGAGCAGTCTGTGTGCGTGACCGCCCGGTCGGTCGCCCGCGCCGCCGCCGACCCACCCATCCGTTCGAGACATCCGCTCGCTGCTCCTTCCGAAACCCGCTCCCGATGGCGAAGATGGGGGTGACGACGGGAGGCTCCATGGGCGAGATCGCGGTGGGTGTGAGCACGGCCGGGCCCGCGACCGATCGGGCGGTGCGATGGGCGGCCGAACGGGCCGCGGGTCAGGGGCATCGGCTGCGGCTCGTGCACGTGGTCGATTCGGCGATCGAGGCGACCGGTGATGCCGAGCTGCTGCTGGCGGCCCAGTCGCGGGCGCGCGACTGCCTGGCATCAGCGCGCACGACGGCCGAGACCCAGTCGCCCGGCCTCGAGGTCGTAACCGACCTCGAACAGGGCAACCCGGCCGAGGTCTTCGAGCGCCTCACGCGCGGCAGCGACCTGCTCGTCGTCGGCAGCGACTGGCACGGCGGCAAGCGGCCCAGCCGTCGCGGGGTGAACAGCCTGCGCATCGCCGCGTCGAGCAGTGTGCCCGTCGCCGTCATCCCCGACATCGACACTGCCGCTCGGCGCGGTGTGGTCGTGGGCGTCGACGGTTCCGAGGTGTCCGATCGGGCCCTGGTGTTCGCCGCCGCCGAGGCCGAGCGCATCGGCGAGCCCCTCATCGCGGTGCACGCGTGGGACATCGCCGTCATGGTCGGCGGCGAGTACGGCTACGGGGTCGCGATGGTGGGTGCCGACGCGCTCGGCAGCGCGGCCGAAGAAGTGCTCGACGACTCGCTCGCCGCGACGGTCGCCGCCCATCCGGGCCTCGAGATCGAGCGACGCGTGGTCGCAGGGGATCCGGTCGCCGCCCTCGTCGACGAGGCCGCGAACGCGTCGCTGCTGGTCGTGGGCAGTCACGGCCGGGGCGCGCTCGCGCGGTTCCTGCTCGGGTCGGTGAGCCACGGCGTGCTCGCGCACCTCGAAGGCCCCACCATCGTGGTGCGCTGACCCGCGTGAGCGTCGGGCGCGTGGGCGAAGTGTCCGGTCGGCGCACGCCCGAGGCATCCGCTCGCCGTGTCGACGGCGTCGACCTCGCGCGCGGGCTCGCGCTCATCGGCATGTTCGTGGCGCACGTCGCACCGGTCGTGACGACCGAGCCGTGGATGGCGCTCATCGGCGTCGCCGACGAGCGCCCTCGGCTGCTGTTCGCGCTCACCGCCGGCATCGGGCTCGGGCTCATGAGCGGGGCGAGGCATCCGATCCCAGCCGCGCCCGGCCGCTTCGGCGGCCCGGCGCGTGCCGAGCTGCGCCGTCAGATCGCGATCCGCGCGGTCATCCTCATCGCGATGGGCCTGGCGATCACCTGGTTCGTCGCGCCGCTCGTGTTCGTCATCCTCGACGTCTACGGTCTCGCATTCCTGCTGTTGCTGCCGCTGATCTTCGTTCCGCGCGGGGTCGCGCTCGGGGTCGGCATCGCGGGAGTGACCATCGCGCCCGGCGTGGCCGTGCTCGTCAGCCGCGCGCAGTGGATCGTCGACGCGCGCCTCACCGGCTGGCAGATCCCCGTCGACTGGGTGTTCTCCGGCGCATACCCGGTGATCGAGTGGGTGCCGGTGATGCTGATCGGCCTGGCGATCGCGCGCTTCGGCGTCACCCGGCCACGGGTCGTGCTGTGGTCGGGGCTCGTCGGGGCCTCGGCCTGTGCGGTCTTGCTCGCGCCTGGCGTCGCGCTGCTGCGCCAGTCGGTCGCGGGCATGGCGGATGTCGCGACCCTCGACGAAGCGTACCTGCAGGCCGCGGTGGGGGAGTCGCTGCAAGCGGTCGGCAACGTCGGCATCTGCGCCGTCGTAGTGGCGGTCGCCGTCGCACTCACCACACTCGTGGCGCCGCGCGTGGCCGGCGTCGTGCGCGCCGTCTGTTCACCCGTCACGGCGATGGGTGCGATGCCGCTCACGATCTACACCGCGCACCTCTTCGTCATCGCCGCGTCGGTCTACGTCGATGACCGGGGCTTCCGATCGGATGACTCGTGGCCGCTGCTCATCGGCCTGGTCGTCGGGTCGATGGCGTTCGCGTGGCTGTGGCGGCGGTTCGTCGGGCGCGGGCCGCTCGAGCAGCTCATGCGGCTGGCGAGCGGGCGGGGTCGGGCGGAGCGGCCGACTGGCGACGCTGCACCCACAGCGTGACGAGCAGCACGCCGATCGCGGTACCGGTCGTGTTCGCCACCACGTCTGACACCGCGCTCACTCGCGACGGGATGCCGAGCTGCACCAGTTCGATCACCACCGAGAGCGCGGCGCCGATGCCGATCGTCGACCACGCGCCGAGTCGCGGCCACGCCAGCGCGAGCAGCGCCCCGAACGGCACGAACAGCACGATGTTCGCGCCGAACTCGAGCGCCGTCGCGGCCGGTTCGCGCGGCACGCCCACGCTTGCGAGCACATCGGCCGCCCAGCCGACGATGCCCGTCACACGGCCGGCTTCGCGCGCGGGCAGAAACACGATGAGCGCCAGCGCGACCAGGTAGGGGAGCAGCAGCACGCGCCATCCGACGGGGGTGAAGCGGAATCGGCGCGGCATCGCACCATCGTCGCACGAGTCGCTCCCTCGGTGTTCCCGCCCGCCCAACCTGCCCAACTGTCCACGAGCCGGCACTCAGCGCCCGGATACGACCTGCGAGAATCACCACATGCGCATCTCGGTGATCGGCTGTGGTTATCTTGGCGCGGTGCATGCGGCGGCGATGGCCGAGCTCGGTCATGAGGTCGTCGGTATCGATGTCGACGAGCGGAAGATCGCGGCGCTCGCCGCGGGTGAGGCGCCGTTCTTCGAGCCGGGTCTGGGTGCGATCCTGCGCAGCGCGACCGGCAGCGGCCGGTTGCGTTTCTCGACCGGGATGGCGGATGCCGCGGATGCGCGGGTGCATTTCATCGCGGTCGGCACGCCGCAGTCGGCGAACGGCTACGCGGCCGACGTGTCGTATGTCGATGCCGCGTTCGACGCGCTGGTGCCGTACCTCGCTGATGGCGCTCTCGTGGTGGGCAAGTCGACGGTGCCGGTGGGCACGGCGGCCCGGCTCGCGGCCCGGCTCGCCGAGACCGCCCCGCACGCGCGGCTCGCGTGGAACCCCGAGTTCCTGCGTGAGGGGTTCGCTGTGAAAGACACCCTCGAGCCCGACCGGCTCGTCTACGGTGTCGATGACCCCGAGTCGACCCGGCTGCTCGACCAGGTGTACCGTGCGGCCGTCGAGGCCGGTGCGCCGCGGATCGAGACCGACTACGCGACCGCCGAGCTCGTCAAGGTCGCGGCGAACGCGTTTCTCGCGACGAAGATCTCGTTCATCAACGCGATGGCCGAGATCGCCGAGGTCAGCGGGGCGGATGTCACGAAGCTCGCCGACGCGATCGGGCACGACGCCCGCATCGGGCGGAGGTTCCTGAACGCCGGCGTCGGGTTCGGCGGCGGCTGCCTGCCGAAGGACATCCGGGCGTTCACCGCGCGCGCTGAAGAGCTCGGGCGGGGCGAGTCGGTGGCGTTCCTGAAAGAGGTCGACGCGATCAACCTGCGCCGCCGCCGCCGCGTCGTCGAGCTCGCGCTGGAACTGCTCGGCGGCTCGGTGTACGGGCGCACCGTCGCGGTGCTGGGCCTGGCGTTCAAGCCCGACTCCGACGACGTGCGCGACTCGCCCGCGCTCGACGTGGCCGTGCAACTGCGCGGCCTCGGCGCCCGGGTGATCGCCACCGACCCCGAAGCGATCGCCAACGCGCAGGCCAGGCACCCACAGCTCGACTACACCACCTCACTCGACCACGCCCTCACCGGCGCCGACCTCGTCGTACTCGTCACCGAGTGGCACGCGTTCCGCGCCCTCGACCCCACCGAGACCGCCCGCCACGTCACCGCCCGCCGCATCATCGACGCACGCAACGTGCTCGACCCGACCGCCTGGCGCGCCGCCGGATGGACCTATCGAGGATTGGGACGGCCATGACCGAACGGATGCCGCGGCGGCTGCCGCCGCATACGACGAAAGCCCCTCCCGGAGGAGGGGCTTTCGCGTTTGGTCGGGGTGACAGGATTTGAACCTGCGACCTCTTCGTCCCGAACGAAGCGCGCTACCAAGCTGCGCCACACCCCGGTGGCCGAACGGCCTCAACAAGCATAGCCGAGAAAAGCGGGGCTCCCGACCACGGTCAGGGCGCGGGAACGAGCGTCAGCAGCGTCGCTTCGGGCGGGCACGCGAAGCGCACCGGCGCCGTGATCGACGTGCCGAGGCCGGCCGACACATTGAGGAACGCCGACCGAAGGCCGTGCCGCCAGACGCTGAGTCCCTTCGCCTGCGAGCGCGGGATGTCGCAGTTCGTGACGAGCGCGCCGTAGCCGGGCAGGCACACCTGGCCGCCGTGCGTATGGCCCGCGAGGATGAGCTGCGCGCCGTGGTTCACGAACGAGTCGAGCACGCGGCGGTAGGGCGCGTGGGACACGCCGACGGTCAGGGTCGGTCGCTTCGCCGATACGGATGCCTCGTCGGGCCAGCTCTCGTCGCCGAGCGGGTCGTCGGCGCGCAGGTCGTCGATGGCGGCCGTGATGAGGTCGAGCCGGTCGAAGTGCTTGTGGGGGTCGTCGACCCCGAAGAACTCGAGGCGCGTGCCGTTGAGATCGATCGCGGCCGCGCGATTGTCGAGGTCGAGCCATCCGAGTTCGTCGAAGTAGGCATGCAGCGCCGCGATGTCGAGCTGCTTCGAGCGCGGCACGTGCCCCGACGGGCCGCCGAAGTAGAGGAACGGGTTCTTCAGCACCGGACCGAAGTAGTCGTTCGACCCGTTGACGAACACGCCGGGGATGCCGCGGAACGCCTCGAACGCCGCACGGATGCCCTCGAGCCCGCGCTCATGACCGAGGTTGTCGCCCGTGTCGACGATGAGGTCGGGCTGCAGTTCGACCAGTGACCGCACCCACTGCTGCTTCGACCGCTGCCACGGGGCCATGTGCAGATCCGACAGGTGCAGCACCTTGATCGGTGCCGAGCCGGCCGGCAGCACCGGCACGTCGACGCGACGCAGGGTCCAGCGGGTGCGCTCGATCAGCGAGCCGTATGCGAACGCGGCAAGCCCCGCCGCGCCGATCGCCAGGGCGATCCGCGCGACGGGGGAACGGGATGCGCGGGTCACCCGTTGTTGCCGTTGCCGTCGGCCGGCGGGTTGTCGTCGCCGTCGCCGCCGTCATCGCCGTCGGGATCGCCGAACTCCACGTTCACCGTGGCGCCCCTGCGCGCGCCCGAGCCGGCGGGCGGATCCTGCGAGACGACCACCTGATCGGGTTTGCCGTTGCCGCGCATCTTCAGGCCCGCCTGATCGAGCGCGGCCTTCGCGTTCTGCGCCGTGAGGCCGGTCAGGTCGGGAACCGTGGTGCCCTGCCCGTTGCTCGTGAACACGCGGATGGTGGTGCCGCGGCCCGCCTGGCCCGACGGGTCGGTGCCCGAGACCTGGCCTGCCGGCAGGTTCGAGTCCTGCTGACCGCCGTCTTCGACGACGAACCCTGCCGTTTCGAGGGCCTGCTTGGCGGCGTCGAACGTCAGGCCCGTGACCTGCGGGATGTCGATGAGCACCTGACGGAACGCCGATGGATCGGGCTCGGGGAACTCGGAACCGCCGTACTTGTTGTCAGCGAGCTCCATGATCATCGGCCAGATGCGGTGCCGCGCGGTGGCGGCCGACCCGCTGTCGAAGCTGACGGTACGCAGGTTGGTGCGGTAGTCGCCGCCGGTGATGTTGCCCACCCAGACCGCGGTGGCCGCGGTCGTCGACGAGCCGACCATCCAGGTGTCGAAGGCGTTGTCGGTGGTACCGGTCTTGCCGATGTGGGGAACGCCGGTGCCCGTGTTCGAGGCCGACGCGGTGCCGCCGTTGAACGTCTGCGCCATCGCATACTCCATCGCGTGCGCCACCTCGGGGGTCACCGACTGCTGGCAGTTCGACGCAGGCGGCGTGATCTCCACGCCGTCTTTCGTCTCGATGCGGTCGATCGCGATGGGGGTGCACGTGTAGCCGTTGTTCGCGATGCCGGCGAACGCCGCGGCCATCGTCACGGGCGCCACCTCTTCGGTGCCGAGCACCGCCGACGGCTGGAACTGCGCGTTCGGGTCGAGTGCGCGGGTGCCGTCGGGGTTCTTCGCCGGCGTGCCGTCGTCCTCATAGGCGAAGCGCTGACCGAGCTCGAGCCCGTCGGCGCGCTTCACGCCGAACGCCTGCGCAGTGTCCTTGATCTTGCACAGCTGCAGCTGCTGGGCCATCGCCATGAACGACGAGTTCACCGAGTACTTGGTGGCGTCGACGGCGTTGCTGGCGATCGTGGCGTCGTCGTTCAGCGGGTTGAACGCGCCCGTCCACGTGCTGCCGTCGCACATGCCCGGGAACGACGTGAACGTGCGGCGGTTGCCGTTGAAGCTCTCGCGGAGCGAGTGCCCCTCATTCAGCCACTCGCCCAGGGTGAACACCTTGAACGTCGAACCGGGCTGGAAGCCGCTCGAACCGCCGTAGGCGAAGTCGGTGCTCAGGTTGATGGCGCTGTGGCCGGGGTCGGCGTCGAGCACCTCCTGCTCCTGCGAGTAGAGCTTGTTCTGCGCCATGGCGAGGATGCGGCCCGTACCGGGTTGCACCGTGGTCGCCACCGCGCCGACGTCGAAGCGCTCGTCGACGTAGGGCACGTTCTCGTTGATGGCCTGCTCGGCGCGCGACTGCAGCTCGAGGTCGATGGTCGTGTAGACCTGCAGCCCCTCTTGCTTCAGCATCTCGGCGCCCTCGTCGACGTCGGGCGTCGTGGGGTCGTCGTAGTAGTTGAGGATGACGTTCTTGACGTAGTCGCAGAAGTACGCGCTGCCACCGGCCGTCTGGCAGCCGGTGCTCGGCGGGTTGATCACCGGGGCGATCGGCGTCGCGATGGCCTCGTCGTGCTCGGCCTGGGTGATCTTGCCGTACTTCAGCATCTCGTCGAGGATGTAGTCGCGCCGCTGCTTGGTGGCCGCGTAGGGCACGACCTCGCCGGTCTCTTCGTCGATCGTGTTCGCGCCGTTCGTCTCGCTCTCGGGGTTGTCGAGGCGGAACTTCTCGGGGTTGTTCACGATCGCGATGAGGCTCGCCGCCTCGGGAAGCGTGAGGTCGGCTGCATTCTTCGTGTAGTAGTACTGCGCCGCAGTCTGGATGCCGTACACGCGGCCGCCGAACAACGCGATGTTCAGGTAGCCGCGGAGGATCTCGTCTTTCGAGGTCTTCTTCTCGAGCGAGATCGCGTACTTCATCTCTTTGAGCTTGCGCTCGGGAGTGGTCTCGATCGCGGCGTCGACCGCCGCTTCCTTCTCTTCCTCAGTCTTCGCCTTGCGCACCGCGTTGTTCACGAGCACGTTCTTCACGTACTGCTGCGTGATCGACGAACCACCCTGGGTGGCGCCGCCGATGACGTACTCGTTGAGGGCCGCGCGCACGGTGCCCTGGATGTCGATGCCGCCGTGCTCGTAGAACCGGGGGTCTTCACCGGCGACCGCGGCATCCTTCACGTACTGGCTGATCTGATCCCAGCCGACCTCTTCGCGGTTGTCCTCGTAGAACGACGCGAGCTTGAAGGGCGAGCCGTCGGGCGCCGTCGCGTAGATGTCGGTCTTCTCGGACAACTCGCCGATCTCGAGGTATCCCGGAAGGTTCTCGAACATCGAGATACCGTTGTTCGCGGCCATTCCGGTGACGGCGAGAGCCGGGGTCACAGCAGCGGTGACGAGGACGCCGGCCAGCGCGCTCATGCCGACGAGGCCGAGCACACCGATAGCGACGCCGCTCGTCGAGCGGTTCTGGGCAGACATATAGTGGAGCCTAACGGAGAAGGCTGGGGAAACCCGGCAAGTGCTCGGCGCGCGGAAAACCGGGGATCCGGGCCGTGTTCGGCCGGTCACGCCCACCCCCGACGAAGGAGCGCCATGCCCGCCTGGGAGTACGTCACGACCCCGCTGCTGATCCACAACACCGCCGCCATCCTCAACAACTGGGGCTCCGAGGGCTGGGAGCTCGTGCAGATCGTGCAGGGGCCCGAGGGCGGTCTCGTGGCCTACCTGAAGCGCCCCGCCGGCGACGACTCGTCGCAGGCCGCCGCAGCGGGTCAGGCGGCAGCCGCGCAGGCCGCGAAGCAGTTCGAGGGCGACGCCTGATGTCGTTCGAGGCGAAGCTCGCCGAACTCGGCATCGAGCTGCCGCCCGTCGCACCGCCGGTCGCCGCCTACGTGCCCGCCGTGGTCACCGGGTCGTACGTCTACACGAGCGGCCAGCTGCCGTTCGTCGCCGGCGCACTGCCCACTACCGGCAAGGTCGGTGACACGGCCGAGCTGGTGTCGGCCGATGACGCGAAGGCGTTCGCCCGCACCGCGGTGCTCAACGCGCTGGCGGCGGTGCGCGCCGAGATCGGCTCGCTCGACCGGGTCACGCGCATCGTCAAGCTCGTCGGCTTCGTGGCATCCGACCCGGCCTTCACCGGCCAGCCCGGCGTGATCAACGGGGCATCCGAGCTGCTCGGCGAGATCTTCGGCGACGCCGGCCGTCACGCCCGATCGGCCGTCGGCGTCGCTGTGCTGCCCCTCGACAGCCCCGTCGAGCTCGAACTCGTCGTCGAGTTCGCGTAGCCGCCGCGCCCCGCGCGACTGGGAAACGACGAACGACGGATGCCACGTGGCATCCGTCGTTCGTCCTTGCCCGGCGTGCTCAGCGCACCTGGGCGCTGATGATGTCCATGATCGCGGTGTCGGCGAGGGTCGTGGTGTCGCCGACCTGACGACCCTCGGCGAGGTCGCGCAGCAGGCGCCGCATGATCTTGCCCGAGCGGGTCTTCGGCAGCTCGTTCACGATGAACACCTGCCGGGGGCGGGCGATCGCGCCGATCTGCATCGCGACGTGGCGGCGCAGCTCCTCCGAGGCATCCGACGGGTCGAGGTCGTGCGCGTGGCGCTCCTTCAGGATGACGAACGCGACCACCGCCTGACCGGTCGTTTCGTCGGAGGCGCCGACGACGGCGGCCTCGGCGGTGATCTCGTGCGCGACGAGCGACGACTCGATCTCGGCCGTCGAGAGGCGGTGACCCGACACGTTCATGACGTCGTCGACACGGCCCAGCAGCCAGATGTCGCCGTCTTCATCGCGGCGGGCGCCGTCGCCGGCGAAGTACTTGTCGCCGAACTTCTCCCAGTAGGTCTCTCTGAATCGCTCGGGGTCGCCCCAGATGCCGCGCAGCATGCTCGGCCACGGTTCGGTGATGACCAGCAGCCCGCCGTCTTCGCCCTCGACGGGCGTGCCGTCGTCGGCGAGGATGTCGACCGAGATGCCGGGCACCGGCACCTGCGCCGATCCTGGCTTGAGATCGGTGATGCCGGGCAGCGCCGAGATCATGATCGCGCCGGTCTCGGTCTGCCACCAGGTGTCGACCACGGGGATCGAGCCGCCGCCGATGACATGCCGGTACCAGATCCACGCCTCGGGGTTGATCGGTTCGCCCACCGAGCCGAGCAGGCGCAGCGAGCGCAGGTTGAAGTTGTGCACGACCGAGCGGCCGAGCTTCATGAACGAGCGGATGGCGGTCGGCGCCGTGTACAGGATGGTCACCCCGTACTTCTCGACGAGCTCCCACCAGCGGCCGGGGTGCGGCGTGTCGGGGGTGCCCTCGTACAGCACCTGGGTGGCGCCGTTCGCGAGCGGGCCGTACACGACGTAGGAGTGGCCGGTGATCCAGCCGACATCGGCGGTGCACCAGTAGACGTCGCGCTCGGGGTGCAGGTCGAACACGTTCTTGTGGGTGAACGCGACCTGCGTGAGGTAGCCGCCCGACGTGTGCAGGATGCCCTTCGGCTTGCCGGTGGTGCCCGAGGTGTAGAGGATGAACAGCGGGTTCTCGGCGTCGAACGCCTGCGCCTCGTGCTCGGGGCTCGCGGTGGTGACGGTGTCGTGCCACCAGAGGTCGCGGCCCTCGTTCCAGGCGATGTCGTTCTCGCCGCGCTTGACGACGAGCACGTTCTTGACGGTGCCGCCCTCGGCCTTGGCGAGCGCCTCGTCGACCACCGGCTTCAGCGGGAACACGCGGCCCTTGCGGTACCCGCCGTCGGCGGTGATCACGAGGGATGCCTCGGCGTCGTCGATGCGCGAAGCGAGGCTGTCGGCGCTGAACCCGCCGAAGACGACCGAGTGGATGGCTCCGATGCGCGCGACGGCGAGCATCGAGACGACGGCCTCGGGGATCATCGGCAGGTAGATCGCGACGCGGTCGCCCGTGCGGATGCCGAGGTCGGTGAGCGCGTTGGCGGCGCGCTTGACCTCTTCGGTGAGCTCGGCGTAGGTGATGGCGCGCGAGTCGCCGGGCTCGCCCTCCCAGTAGATGGCGACGCGGTCGCCGAGACCGGCCTCGACGTGGCGGTCGAGGCAGTTCACGGCGACGTTGAGCTCGCCGTCGGCGAACCAGCGCGCGAACGGCGGGTTCGACCAGTCGAGCACCTCGGTGAAGGGCTTCTGCCAGGTCAGCAGGTCACGGGCCTGGTCGGCCCAGAAGCCGAGTCGGTCTGCGGATGCCGCGTCGTAGAGACGTTCGTCGGCGATGGCTTGGGCGGCGAACTCGGGGCTCGGGCGGAAGCGCCTGATCTCCTCGAGAGCGTGGTCGATCTGCACAGTCATGTGTTCCAGTCGCTCCTTCGCGAGTGTGGATCCGGTGGGATTCGCCTGCCCCACCAGCACTGTACCCGGCCGCGAGGGATGCTCCGAAACGGACGGGAAACGCACAGTCACTGTGCGTTTCCGCAGAGACTTCTGTATGTCGGCACAAATGAGGACAAAAAGTGCTTGCGCATGGATCAGGAACCCGTATGCTGATCAAGCCCGAACACTCGTTTCGCGGCCTGCAGCGCTCGTGATTCCCCCCAATCCTTGCGCTGCCGAGGCGGCACCTGTTCCCCCCAATGGGTGCCGCCCCCTTACGTTAACGGGGTCGTGGACACGCGTCCACGATTCTGTCAAGACGAGCCCTCCTCCACAATGGCGTGGTGGAGGGTTCTGTCGTCTCCGCGGCGGACCCGACGCAACCGCGGCCTCGCCGCTGCCTACGCTCGCGGCATGTCCGTTCCCTTCGTCGCGACTCCGTCCTGGTTGACGGATGCCTCGTCGCCCCAGCCGCCCGAGGGCTCGCCGCCGTGGCTGCCCGATGGTCAGCCTCCCGGTGCGGTGTCGGTTCCTCGGGACGCTTCGTTCCGGGCGGTGCGCGAAGCATCCGCCGCGCCGCCCGCACCCCTCGAGGGGGCGCGCGACGAACTCGAGTTGCTCGGTCCGCTCGCGCCGTACGCGAGCGACGGCCCGGTCACCGACCTGTTCGTCAACGGGGCGGCGGGCCTGTGGGTCGACCGCGGCGGCGGTGCCGAGCGACACCCGACCTGGAGGGCCGGCGAGCCCGAGGTGCGTGCGCTCGCGGTGCAGCTCGTCGCCCGAGGCGGGCGCCACATCGACGAGGCGACTCCCGCGGTCGACGTGCGTCTCGGCCGTGGTATCCGCGTGCATGCGGTGCTGCCGCCGGTGTCGACGACCGGCACGTTGATCTCGGTGCGCGTGCCACGGGCGGCCGGGTTCTCGCTCGCCGCGCTCGCTCGCTCGGGCATGGTCGACGGCGCGCACGAGGCGCGGTTGCGCGCGGCCGTGGCCGAACGGGCGAACGTGCTCGTCACGGGTGCCGCCGGAAGCGGCAAGACCACCCTGCTGGCCGCGCTGCTCGGCGAAGCGCCCGAGTCCGACCGCATCATCGTGATCGAGGATGTCGCCGAGCTGCGCATCGAGCACCCGCACATCGTCGGCCTGGAAGCCCGCCAGCCGAATCTCGAGGGCACCGGGCGCGTCGGCCTCGACGCGCTGTTGCGCGAAGCGCTGCGAATGCGACCCGACCGGCTCGTGGTCGGCGAATGCCGCGGCGCCGAACTGCGCGAGCTGCTCTCGGCGCTGAACACCGGCCACGACGGCGGGGCGGGCACCTTGCACGCGAACTCGCTCGAGGATGTGCCCGCCAGACTCGAGGCCCTCGGGTCCGTCGCCGGGCTCGATCCCGATGCGGTCGCAAGGCAGGCGGTGAGCGCCTTCGACCTCGTGCTGCACGTCGAGCGCACGCCGGCCGGTCGGCGGCTCGCGGGCATCGGGCGGTTCGAGCTCGACGGCGATCGACTCGCGGTGACGCCGTGCTGAGCCGACCCGGCCGAGCTGACGGGCCGATACGACCTGACCGGGTGAGCCGACCGGGTGGCGGCGGACTGCTCGCGCGGATCCGCCGCGATCGCCCCGACGAGGCGGCTGGCTTCGAGGCCGTCGCCGTGGTGGCCGAGCGGCTCGCGGTGATGCTCGCCGCCGGTGTCCCCGCCCCGGCGGTGTGGCGGCACGTCGACGACGGGGTGGGCACGGCGGTCGCCGAGGCGGCAGCGGCCGCCGCCGCTGCGGGGCAGCCGGTCGGCGATGCGATCGCGGGGGCCGCGCCGCCCGGACCGACTCGGCTCGCCTGGTCGACGCTCGCCGCCGCGTGGCATGTCGCCGAGTCGGCGGGCGCGCCGCTCGCGGCGAGCCTGCGCGACCTGGCAGCCGCCCTGCGCGACGAGGCGCACGCGCGCCGTGAGGTGCGCGCAGCGCTGGCCGGTCCGCGGGCGAGCGCGCGAATGGTCACCGCCCTGCCGATCATCGCGGCCGCCTTCGGCGCACTGCTCGGGTTCGACACCGTCGGCGTGCTGTTCGGTTCCCCGGTCGGCATCACATGCCTGCTCGTCGGCAGCGCCCTGCTCTGGGCCGGCAGCAGGTGGAATCGGGCGCTCGCGCGCCGCGCCGCGCCCGACCGGCCGTCGCCCGGGCTCGAACTCGACCTGTTCGCCGTGGCCATGTCGGGTGGGGCATCGCTCGAACGATCGCGTCGGCTCGCCGCCGAGGCGCTCGACCGGCACGTGCCCGCCGCGGCCGGTCTCGACGACGTCGAGGCCACCGTGCGGCTGGCATCGAACGCCGGCGCCCCCGTGGCCGAACTGCTGCGCTCGGAGGCGGCGCGCCGCCGCCGAGAGGCCAGGTCGGACGCGATGGTGCGGGCCGCGGCGCTCTCGGTGCGGCTCATGCTGCCGCTCGGCGCGTGCGTACTGCCCGCCTTCGTGCTGCTCGGCGTCGCGCCGCTCATGATCTCGGTCGTCACCGGAACACTCGGAGCGGCGTGACCGGCCCCAGAAACTCGTGCCCCAGAACTCGTGCCCCAGAACTCGTGCCGACCCACCCGAAGAGAGGAATCACATGCACACCACCCATCCCACCGGCAGGCGGACGCGCCTCGCCCGTCTCGCGCGAGCGCGCACACGGCGCGCCGTCGGGGCCGCGTCACGTCGCCTCCTCGGCGACCGCGGCGCCGCGACGGCCGAGTACGCCGTGGCCACGATGGCCGCCGTCGGCTTCGCAGGACTGCTCGTCATCATCCTGCGGGGCGACGAGGTGCGCGGCATCCTGACCGATCTCGTGCGGAATGCGCTCACGGTCGGCTGACCGCGAGCGCGGCAGTGCGACCGCGGAGCTCGCGGTCGCACTGCCCGCCGTCGCGCTCGTGCTCGCGGCCTGCCTCGCGGCGATCCAGCTCGGCGCCCAGCAGGTGCGACTGACGGATGCCTCGGCCGACGCCGCGCGCGCCCTCGCGCGCGGCGAGACGGTCGAGGTGGCGGCCGGCATCGCCGACCGGGTCTCGGGCGGCGCCGCGCTCGAGGTTGCACGCGACGGGCTGTTCGTGTGCGCGGTGCTGCGGGCCGGCGGGTCGGGCCTCATGTCGTCGATCGAACTACGGAGCGAGTCGTGCGCCGTGGACGGCGGGCGATGACGGCGCGCCCGGCCCGGGCGCGCACGGTCATGGCGGCGGCGCGTCGGCCGCGCGCTCGATTCCACCGCGGATGCCGCGACGAACGCGGAGCCGGAACCGTGCTGGTGCTGGCGATCGTGGCGGGAATCATGGCGCTCACGGCGGTGATCGTGCCGCTGCTGGCGGTGCCGATCGCGGCTCAGCGCGCGGCCAACGCGGCCGATGCCGCCGCGCTCGCGGCCGCCGACGCGCTGAGCGGGGCGATCCCGGGCGTCCCGTGCGACCTCGCCGCGCAAGTCGCCATGCGTGGGGGAGCCGAACTCGTCGGCTGCGAGACGTCCGGGCCGGTCGTATCCGTCTCGGTGCGTCGCGGCGTGCTCGGCCTCGTGGTCGAGGCTCGCGCCCGCGCCGGGCCGCCCGGCTGGACCGACTGAGCGCACGCCGCTCAGTCGAAGACGCCGCTCAGCCGAGGACGCCGCTCAGTCGAAGACGGTCTCGACGTAGCGGTACTCGACCGCGGTCGGCTGCGCCGAGTTGTCGCCGTCGAACTCGAGGCCGGCGCCGCGCGAGTACACGTAGCGCTTGCCCCCGTCGGCGTTCAGTTCGATGCGCGGGCGCGGGTCGCCCGTGTCGAGGAAGTCGGTGGCGACGGTGCGGCCTTCGAGCGGTCCGTCGATCAACTTGGCGGTGTACGAGGCCGTGGATGACGTGTCCATGCCGCTATTGTCCTCCGCCTCCCCGGTTCCGCAAGGGTCTGCGCCGGGCCGGTCGCTGGGGGAACGTCGTGGGGGGTTCACGGTGAGGGTGTGTATGGTGTGGCTGTCGGTGCCGAGCGCGCACCGGTTGACGGCACACCGCTGGGGGGCGCGGGTCGATACGTGCGTCCCTCTCTGTTCGAATCGCAAGGAGTCTGGTTGTCAGGCGCGAAGAAACTGGTCATCGTCGAGTCGCCGACCAAGATGAAGTCGATCGCCCAATATCTGGGCGACGGCTACACGGTGCTGTCGTCGGTCGGCCACATCCGCGACCTCATCGAGCCGAAGAACCTGCCCGCCGAGGTCAAGAAGCGCGGCGGCGGACTCGCGAAGTTCTCGGTCGACGTCGACAACGGCTTCGAGCCGTACTACGTGGTCAGCGACTCGAAGAAGAAGACCGTCGCCGAACTCAAGCGGGCGCTGAAGGACGCCGATGAACTCCTGCTCGCCACCGATGAAGACCGCGAGGGCGAGGCCATCGCGTGGCACCTGCTGCAGGAGCTGAAGCCCAAGGTGCCGGTGCGTCGCATGGTGTTCCACGAGATCACGAAAGACGCGATCCTCGCCGCGAAAGACCACACCCGCGAACTCGACACCTCGCTCGTCGACGCACAGGAGACCCGCCGCATCCTCGACCGCCTCTACGGATACGAGGTCTCGCCGGTGCTCTGGCGCAAGGTCGGCCCCGGCCTCTCGGCCGGCCGCGTGCAGTCGGCCGCGACCCGACTCGTCGTCGACCGCGAGCGCGAGCGGCTCGCGTTCGTCGCGGCATCCTATTGGGATCTGGTCGGCACCTTCACGAGCGCGGATGCCTCGTTCCAGGCCAAGCTGGTGCGCCTCAGCGGCGACCGGGTCGCGACCGGCCGCGACTTCGACGACCGCGGGCAGCTGAAGAGCCGTGCCGCCGTGCTCGACGAAGCGACCGCGACCGCGCTCGCCGCGGCGCTGCGCGACGACACCGTCGCCAAGCGCGTCTCGAAGCTCGAGCAGAAGCCGTACCGCCGCAGCCCGGCGGCGCCCTTCACCACGTCGACGCTGCAGCAGGAGGCCGCGCGCAAGCTGCGCCTGAGCGCCAAGGACACGATGCGCGTGGCGCAGTCGCTCTACGAGAACGGCTACATCACCTACATGCGCACCGACTCGAACTCGCTCTCGAAGCAAGCGATCGCCGCAGCGCGGGCGCAGGCGTCGAAGCTGTACGGCCCCGACACCGTGCCCGACAAGCCCCGCAGCTACGCGAGCCGATCGAAGAACGCGCAAGAGGCGCACGAGGCGATCCGCCCGTCGGGCGAGGTGTTCCGCACGCCCGCCGAGGTCGAGGGGCAGCTGCGCGGCAGCGAGTTCCGCCTGTACGACCTGATCTGGAAGCGCACCATCGCCTCGCAGATGGCGGATGCCACGGGCCACACCGCGACCGTCACGCTCGAAGTCGGGCCGACGGCGGCGGATGCCCCGGCCCCCGCCGAGCCGACTGCGAAGGTCGCCGGCGCGCTCGCCGAGTTCACCGCGAGCGGCACCGTGATCACGTTCCGCGGGTTCCTCGCCGCCTATGAAGAGGGACGCGATGAGGAGCGAAACGCCGACGAAGCCCCGGGCGACGCCCGGCTGCCCGCCCTCGCCGAGGGGCAGGCCGTCAGCCTGGCCGAGCTCGAGGCGAAGGGCCACGAGACGACTCCGCCGCCTCGGTTCACCGAGGCGAGCCTCGTGAAGCGGCTCGAAGAGCTCGGCATCGGCCGACCGTCGACGTTCGCGTCGATCATCTCGACGATCCTCGACCGGGGGTACGTCACCCTGCGCGGTCAGGCGCTCGTTCCGAGCTTCGTCGCGTTCTCGGTCGTGCGGCTGCTCGAAGAGCACTTCGGCGACCTCGTCGAATACGACTTCACCGCCGAGATGGAAGACGACCTCGACCGCATCGCCTCGGGCGAGGCCGACCGGGTCGACTGGCTGAACGGGTTCTACTTCGGCGGCGACAAGCACCGGGGCCTTCGGCAGGTCGTCGACAACCTCGGCGACATCGACGCCCGCGAGATCAACTCGGTGCAGGTCGCCCCTGACATCACACTGCGCATCGGCAAGTACGGGCCGTACCTCGAGGTCGTCGACCCCGAGGCCGCGGTCGACGCGACCCCGCGCCGGGTGAACCTGCCCGAGGGGCTGGCGCCCGACGAGCTCACCGTTGAGAAGGCGCGCGAACTCATCGACGCCCCCGTGGTCGGCGACCGGGTGCTGGGGCTCAACCCCGCGAACGGCAAGCAGGTCGTCGTGAAGGACGGCCGGTTCGGGCCGTACGTCACCGAGGTCGAGCCCGAGGCATCCGAACCCGAGGCACGTGCTGCGGCATCCGTCGACCCCGCCACCGGCGAGGTGATCGAAGCTCCGCAGAGCCAACCGGTGAAGGCGGCCAAGAAGGCCGCGAAGAAGGCGCCTGCCGAGAAGCCGCGCACCGCGTCGCTCTTCAAGAGCATGCAGGTCGACGCGATCGACCTCGAGACCGCGCTCAAGCTGCTCGACCTGCCGCGCATCGTCGGCATCGACGCCGAGTCCGGCGCCGAGATCACCGCCCAGAACGGCCGCTACGGTCCATACCTGAAGAAGGGCACCGACACGCGCACACTGCCGAGCGAGGACGCGATCTTCGAGATCGACCTCGCCGGCGCCGAAGAGCTGTTCGCCCAGCCGAAGTACGGCGCCCGCCGGGCGTCGAGCGCTCTGAAGGAGTTCGACGCCGACCCGGTGAGCGGCAAGCCGATCAAGGTGAAGGACGGCCGGTTCGGCCCGTACGTCACCGACGGCGAGACGAACGCGACCATCCCGCGGGCCGAGTCGGTCGAGGAGATCACCTTCGAACGCGCGGTCGAACTGTTGCAGATCAAGCGCGACAAGGGGCCGGCCAAGCCCCGGGCGAAGCGCGCGACCACGGCGAAGAAGGCCCCGGCGAAGAAGGCGCCCGCCAAGAAGAGCACCACGTGAGCCGCGGGCTGTTCATCACCTTCGAGGGCGGCGACGGCTCGGGCAAGACGACGCAGGCCGGCCTGCTCGAGGCATGGCTGCACGGCCTCGGGCGCACCGTCGTTCGCACCCGTGAGCCCGGCGGCACCGACGTCGGGCTCGAGGTGCGCGAACTCGTGCTGCATCACCGCGGCGAGATCGCCCCTCGTGCCGAGGCGCTGCTCTACGCCGCCGATCGGGCGCATCACGTCGCCACGCTCGTGCGGCCCGCGCTCGCCCGCGGCGAGGTCGTCGTGCAAGACCGATACATCGACTCGTCGGTCGCGTACCAGGGCGCAGGGCGGGTGCTCGACCCCGACGAGGTGCGCCGCGTCTCGGAGTGGGCGACCGAGGGGCTGCGCCCCGACCTGACGGTGCTGCTCGACCTCGACGAGGACGCGGCGCGGGCACGGCTCGATGCCGCGCCGCGTCGCTTCGACCGGCTCGAGGCCGAGGCATCCGAGTTCCACGCCCGGGTACGCGCGGCCTACCTCGAGCTGGCCGCGGCCGAACCCGACCGCTTCCTCGTCGTCGACGCGACCCGACCGGTCGACGAGATCTCGGCCGCGGTGCGCGAGCGCGTCGAGGCGCTGCTCTGAGCAGCGGCGACCGGGCGGCGCCGCCCGACCGGGGCGGCCGTCGGCGGCACCGGGTAGCGTGATCGCGTGAGCGTGTGGAGCGAGCTGACCGGCCAGTCGGCGGCGATCGGGGTGCTGCGCGAGGCCGCCGTCGCCTCGGCGGCGACATCGAACGGGGCCGCTTCGCTGTTCGGCGACGATGCGGATGCCTCGCCGGCGAGTTCGGCGCAGCGCATGACCCACTCGTGGTTGATCACCGGTCCGCCCGGGTCGGGGCGGTCGAACCTGGCGTATGCGTTCGCGACCGCGCTGATCTCGGGTGATCCCGATGGCGACGAGCCCACCCGCATCCAGGTCGAGGCGCGCAGTCACCCCGACCTGCAGGTGCTCGCGACCGAGGGCGTCATCATCAAGCGCGACGACGTGCGCGACATCGTGAAGCGCTCGCACTACGCCCCGTCGGTCGGCACGCACCGTGTCATCATCGTCGAAGACGCCGACCGCATGACCGAGCAGACCTCGAACTTCCTGCTGAAAGAGCTCGAAGAGCCGCCCGAGCGCACGGTGTGGATCCTCTGCGCGCCGAGCGACGCCGACCTGATTCCCACGATCCGGTCGCGCGTGCGCACGGTGCGACTGCAGGTGCCGGGCATCGCCGACGTCGCCGACCTGCTCGTGCGCCGCGACGGCGTCGACCAGGCGATCGCCGAGCGAGCCGCGCGCGAGGCGCAGAGCCACATCGGCATGGCGCATCGGCTGGCGACGAGTCCCGAGGCCCGCGCCCGGCGCGACGAGACCCTGCGGCTCGCGCTCGGCGTGCGCTCGACGCCGTCGGCGGTCATGACGGCCGCCCGGCTCATCGAGATCGCGGGCGACGACGCGAAGGCGATCACCGAGCTCCGCGACGCCGAAGAGCGCGAGCACGCGCTGCGCTCGCTCGGCTTGGCGCCGGGGCAGACGGTGCCGCCCGCGCTGCGCGCCCAGCTGAAGGCCCTCGAAGACGACCAGAAGCGCCGGGCCACCCGCAGCCTGCGCGACGGTATCGACCGCATCCTCGTCGACCTCGCCTCGCTGTACCGCGATGTGCTGGTGATGCAGCTCGCCGCCGGCGTCGACCTCGTCAACCTCGAACTGCGCGACGAGATCGCCGCCGCCGCGGCATCCGCGTCGCCCGCGCGCACCCTCGCGACCCTCGACGCCATCCAGACCGCCCGTGAACGCATCGAGGGCAACGTGCAGCCCACGCTGGCGCTCGAGGCGATGCTCGTAACCGCCATCCGCCGAACCGCCGACCGAGGAGCCGCCTGATGCGAAGCCACCGACCCCTTCGCATCGCGGCAGCATGTGCGACGCTCATCGCCGCGACCCTCGCCTTCACGGGGTGCGTGAACCCCTTCACCCCGCAGCCGCCGCACACCTCGTCGCCGACGAACGAACAGGTCGAGCCGCCGCTGGAGCGGTTCTACCACCAGACCCTCACCTGGGAGCAGTGCGGCGACCGTATGGGCTGCACGACCGCGATCGCGCCGCTCGACTGGGACGACCCCGATGCCGGCGAGGTCGAGCTCGCACTCGTACGACACGTCGCCACGGGCGACCGCATCGGGTCGCTGCTGGTCAACCCCGGCGGCCCGGGCGGCTCGGGCTACGACTTCATCACGGACTCGCTCGACTACGCGGTCGGCCAGGCCCTGCAGGAGCGATTCGACATCGTCGGGTTCGACCCGCGCGGGGTCGGGCGGTCGTCGGCGGTCGCATGCTTGGACGCGGCCGGCATGGACGAGTACCTCTACGGCATCACCTCGGCCGAGCGCGGCAGTGACGAGTGGATCGACGAGGTGCGCCAGGCGCAGACCGACTTCGGCGCGGCGTGCGAGCGGAACACCGGGCCGCTGCTCGCCGAGGTCGATACCGTGAGCGCCGCGCGCGACCTCGACCTGCTCCGCGCAGTGCTCGGCGATGACGAGCTCAACTACCTCGGCTACTCGTACGGCACGTTCCTCGGCGCGACGTACGCCGAGCTCTACCCCGAGCGGGCGGGTCGACTCGTGCTCGACGGCGCGATCGACCCGTCGCTCAGCGAGCACGAGGTCACGATCGGGCAGGCGATCGGGTTCGAGCAGGCGTTGCGCGCATACCTCGAGAGCTGCCTCGCTGCAGCCGACTGCCCGTTCGGCGGGTCGGCCGACTCGGCGATGGGCGAGATCTCGCGGCTGATCGCCTCGCTCGATCAGAGCCCTCTGCAGGGCAGCGACGGTCGGCTGGTCGGCGCCGACACGTTCATCACGGCGATCGTCTACCCGCTGTACAGCCCCAGCGCGTGGAGCTACCTCGACGACCTCTTCGACTCGGTGATGCTCGGCGACGCCGACTTCGCCCTCACACTCGCCGACGGCTACAACGGCCGCGAACCCGACGGCACCTATCTCGACAATTCGACCGAGGCGTTCATCTCGATCAACTGCCTCGACTACGAGTACCAAGACGACGTCGCCGTGATGCGTGAGCGCGCCGCCGAGGTCGCCGCGGCCGCACCCGTGATCGGTCCGTACTTCGGGTTCGGCGACCTGAGCTGCATCGACTGGCCGGTGCCGAGCGAGGCCGTGCGCCAGCCGATCCACGCCGAGGGCGCGCCGCCGATCCTGGTGGTCGGCACCACCGGCGACCCCGCGACCCCGTACGAGTGGGCGGTGTCGCTGGCCGACCAGCTCGAAAGCGGCGTGCTCGTCAGCTACGACGGCGAGGGTCACACCGCCTACAACAAGTCGAATGCGTGCGTGAACGACGCGGTCGAGCGGTTCCTCATCGACGGCGTCGTCCCCGCAGAGGATCCGCACTGCTGAGCGCGTTCTGAGGCGCTCGCGAAACCCGCTATGATTGGTGATCGTGCCATCCGGCAACGGGTGCCACGCCGCCTTAGCTCAGTCGGCAGAGCGATTCACTCGTAATGAATAGGTCGAGGGTTCGATTCCCTCAGGCGGCTCCACCTCCGAGGGCCTCGACGCGAGTCGGGGCCCTTCGTCATGCCGGGCGCGAGGTGTGCCCGACCAGACGCGACGAAGCGCGCTCTCGCCTCAGTAGGCTGAGCGCATGACCGACGGACTTCGCTGGGGCATTCTCGCCACGGGCGGCATCGCGCACATGTTCACGAGCGACCTGAAGCTGAACGGCTTCGACGTGCGGGCCGTGGGCTCGCGGCGCGTCGAGTCGGCGCAGGCATTCGCCGCCGAGTTCGGCATCACGAACGTGCACGGCAGCTATGAAGCGCTGGCCGCCGACCCCGAGGTCGACATCGTGTACGTCTCGACGCCGCATCCGCTGCACGCCGCGAACGCCGAGATCGCCATCCGGGCCGGCAAGCACGTGCTGATCGAGAAGCCGTTCGCCCTCAACGCCGTCGAGGCGCAACGCATCGCCGACCTCGCGGCCGAGCACGGCGTGCTCGCGCTCGAGGCGATGTGGACCAGGTACCTGCCGCACATGCTCCGCATCCGCGAGATCATCGCGGCGGGCACCCTGGGCGAGGTGCGCACGCTCATCGCCGACCACACCCAGAAGCTCTCCGACGATCCGGCCCACCGCATCAACGCGCTCGAGCTCGGCGGCGGCGCGCTGCTCGACCTCGGCATCTACCCGATCTCGTTCTCGTGGGACCTGTTCGGCGCGCCGCTGACCATCCAGTCGACGGCGACGTTCAAGTCGACCGGCGCCGACGCGCAGATCGCCACCGTATTCGGCTACGACGGCGGTCGCATCGCCGCCACGCTGTCGGCGAGCGAGTCGAAGGGGCCGAACACGGCGACCGTCCTCGGCACCCTGGCCCGCATCGACATCGACGGGGTCTGGTACACGCCGACGTCGTTCCGGGTCGTCGCGGCCGACGGCACCGTGCTCGAGGAGTACGTGTCCGAGGTGACCGGTCGAGGCATGCACTACCAAGCCGCCGCGGCTGAGCAGCTCGTGGCCGCGGGCGAGCTCGACGGCGGTTCGATCCTGCCGACGGCCGAGTCGGTCGCCATCATGGGCACCCTCGACGAGGTGCGCGAGCAGATCGGGTTGCGCTACCCGGGCGAGTAGCGGCGAGCCGAGGCTTCCTCGGGATTCTTTCGGGTCGCGTTCGTAGACTGCCGGGATGCGCGACGAGACGGATGCTCCGGACGAGCCGTTCGACGACCCCGCGAACCTGTCGGACGACGAGGCGACCGAGGCGATTCCAGTCGAGCCGGCGGCGGCGCCCGAGGCATCCGCTGCTCCCGACCCCGAAGCATCCGCTGCTCCCGACTCCGAAGCATCCGCTGCTCCCGACTCCGAAGCATCCGCTGCTCCCGACTCCGAGGCATCCGCGCCCGCCGGAGCGCTGACCCGCATCACCGCGCTCGCCCGCCGCCATCGCACGCCGCTCGCGATCGCGACCGGCGTGCTCGCGTTCGCGGTGCTCGGCGCCGGTGCCGTGGCGCTCGGCGCGGCGACCGTGCCCACCGGCCCCGCCGAGTCGGTCGCGGCACCTGCGAGCACCGAGCCGACCCCCACCGAGACGGCGCGCCCCACTCCCGTGACCGCGGTCGCCCCCGCCCAGATCCGCATCCGCACGTGTTCGGTCGCCGACCGGGCGGGCGACCCCCGGCTCGCGAACCTGCAGGCCCAGGTCGTGAACGCGGCGACCGGAGAGGTGCTCTTCGACCGCGGCGGCGACACCCCGTCACGCACCGCGAGCGTCATGAAGGTGCTCACGAGCGCCGCGGCGCTGTCAGTGCTCGGCCCCGACTACCGCACCCCGACGACGGTCGTGAAGGGCGCCGAGCCCGGCTCGGTCGTGCTCGTCGGCGGCGGAGACGCCACCCTCTCGCGCACGCCGAGCGGCACCGAGACGGTGTACCCGGGCGCGGCGCACCTCGACGACCTCGCCGCGCAGGTGCGCGCCGCTTGGGACGCCGACCCCTCGAACCCGCCGCTCACGAAGCTGATCCTCGACTCGAGCTACTTCGGCGGTGCCGCGTGGCATGACAGCTGGGACCCGGTCGAGCGCGAGGACGGCTACATGGCGCCGGTCACCGCCCTCATGGTCGACGGCGACCGCGACGATCCGTCGGCGAACACGTCGTGGCGCAGCGAAGATCCGGTCGCGCGTGCGGGCGATGCGTTCGCATCGGCGCTCGGCGGCATCCAGGCGATCGAGCAGGGCTCGGCGCCCGGCGATGCGCAGCAGCTCGGCCAGGTGTTCTCGCCGAGCGTCGCCGAGCTCGTCGACAAGGCGCTCATCGTGTCCGACAACAACGTCGCCGAGATGCTCGCACGGCTGGTCGCCATTCAGACCGGGGCGGGCAACACGTTCGAGGCGATCAACGCTGGCGTGCTGCAGGGGCTGTCGGGCTACGGCGTCGACACCGCCGGCATCGCGATCGTCGACGGGTCGGGGCTCAGCGACTTCAACGCGGTGCCGCCGTCGTACCTCACCCGGCTGTTCGTCAAGATCAATGCGCGCGAGGGCAACCTGGGCGTGCTGATGGACGGCCTGCCGATCGCGGGCGGGCCGCGCGGGTCGCTGTCGTACAGCGACCGGTTCACCGGCGACAACGCGGTCGCCGACGGCGCAGTGTTCGCGAAGACCGGCTGGATCGAGACCGGGTACACCCTGGCGGGCATCATCCACGCGCAGGACGGCACGACGCTCACCTTCGCGATCTACGCGCTCGGCGACGTGGGCGACGACGCGAAGCAGGCGATCGACACACTCACCACCGGGTTCTTCCTCTGCGGCGACGGGCTCGCGAACGGCTGAGCCCCGTCACGGCCGGTAACGGGCGACAATGGAACGATCGGAAGGAGCACCATGACCCGTGCCATCCTCGTCGTCGACGTGCAGAACGATTTCACCGAGGGCGGCGCCCTGGCCGTGCAGGGCGGCGCCGCCGTCGCCGAGCGCATCTCGGCGTACCTCGCCGAGCACGCCGACGACTACGACCTCGTCGTGGCCTCCCGCGATTGGCACGACGCCGACAACGACAACGGCGGCCACTTCTCGACCGAGCCCGACTTCATCGACAGCTGGCCGCCGCACTGCGTCGCCGGCACCCCCGGAGCCGAGTACCACCCGTCCTTCGACACGAGCGCCGTCGATGTGCACGTGCGCAAGGGCATGGGCGAGCCGGCGTACTCGGTGTACGAGGGGCAGGCCGAGGACGGCCGGCGCATCACCGAGGTGCTCGCCGAGCGCGGCATCATCGAGGTCGACGTCGTGGGCCTCGCCACCGACTACTGCGTGCGGCAGACGACGCTCGATGCGATCGAGCACGGGCAGCACGTGCGGGTGTTCACCGACCTCATCGAGGGCGTGCACCACGAGCGGTCGGCCGAGGTGCTGGCCGAGCTGGCTCACGCGGGCGCGGTCGTCGTGCCCAGCGCGGGCGCCTCACCCGAAGTGGGGTAGCGTGGCGGGGGCGCCGTCGGCGTCGAGTTCCCCCGCACCACCGAGGAGTCGCCCTACATGCCTACGCGCCGCGCCGCCACCACGCTCGCCATCGCCGGACTCGTGCTCGGGTCGCTGCTGTTCACCGGGTGCGCCGGCGCCGCGCCGGCCGACGAGACCGCCGACTCGGCCCCCACGACCCGCACCGAGGCGCCGGCCGACGAGCAGAACACCGACGAGGCCGGCGACGACGGTGCCGCCGGCGCCAGCACCCAGGAGGACTGCCTCGCCTTCCAGGGCGCCCTCACCGACTCCGCAACCGCCCTGCAGGAGGGCATGAGCGAGTACAGCAGCGACCCGGCCGGCGCGGTCGCGACGCTGAAGGACTTCCAGGGCACGTTCGACGCCGCGGTCGCCGACCTGTCCGACGCCGACGTCAAGGCGGTCGGCGAGGACGCGGGTGCGAAGCTCGACGACGTCATCTCGACGCTCGACGCCGCGGTCGCCGACCCGGCGAGCCTCGACATGGAGGTCTACCTGGGCAAGGTGACGGCGATGACCGAGTCGTTCAGCGCCATCGGCGACGTCTGCGCGGCGTAGAAGCGCCGAGCGCCGGAGGCCGACCGGCGCGAGGGGCGGGCGACGAGGGATCCGTCGTCCGCCCTTCGCGTCGCGTCAGAGCGTGTTGCCGAGCTTGAAGCCGTGCTGCTCGTCGCCGCGGCGGGTGTACGAGAAGCCGTCGGCGCCGATCGTGACCGCCATCTCGCTCTCATCGGTGCGTGCGACGACGGGCTGCGGGTTGCCGTCGAGGTCGAGCACCAGGGATGCTTCGGTGTACCACGAGGGCACCACCGGGTTGCCCCACCAGTCGCGGCGCTGGTTGTCGTGCACGTCCCAGGTGACGACCGGGTTGTCGGGGTCGCCCGTGTAGTAGTCCTGCGTGTAGATCTCGATGCGGTGGCCGTCGGGGTCGCGCAGATACAGGTAGAACGCGTTCGACACGCCGTGACGACCGGGCCCGCGCTCGATCGCGTCGGAGCGGCGCAGCGCGCCGAGCTTGTCGCAGATCGCGAGGATGTTGTGCTTCTCGTGCGTCGAGAACGCGACGTGGTGCATGCGCGGGCCGTCACCGCCCGTCATCGCGGTGTCGTGCACGGTGGGCTTGCGTCGCATCCAGGCCGCGTAGACCGTGCCGTCCTCGTCCTGGATGTCCTCGGTGACGCGGAAGCCCAAGTCCTGCATGAACTTCACCGCCCGCGGCACGTCGGGCGTGACCTGGTTGAAGTGGTCGAGGCGCACGAGCGCGCCCGGCGTGTAGAGGTCGTAGCGCCACGCGAGCCGTTCGACGTGCTCGACGTCGTAGAAGAACTCGTACGGGAACCCGAGCGGGTCGGTCACCCGCACCGAGTCGCCGATGCCTTTCGTGAAGCCCTCCGTGCGGCGCTCGACGCGGCATCCGAGCTCGGTGTAGAAGGCGACCGCCGCGTCGAGGTCTTCCGGCGTGCGCACCCGGTAGCTGAACGCGGCGACCGCCGCGACGGGACCCTGGCGCAGCACCAGGTTGTGGTGGATGAACTCCTCCATCGAGCGCAGGTAGACGGTGTGCTCGTCCTCTTCGGTCACGACGAGGTCGAGCACATCGACGTAGAACTCGCGCGAGGCGGCGAGGTCGGTCACCACGAGCTCCATGTACGCGCAGCGCAGGATGTCAGGAGCCGGCGCCGTGGGCGTCGGGATCGGGTGATCGGTGTGGATGGGGGCCTCCTGCGAAACGAAGAAGCCCGAGGAGGTGGGGGTGAGGTGGTCACGGTGGGTCATGTCAGCGTCCTTGCCGGGTCGGTGCGTTCGAAACGCGTCAGCGCTTGCCGAAGGTGGGGTTGTGGGGTGCGCCGAGCGTGATGTGCACGCTCTGCTGGTCGGTGTAGAAGTCGATCGAGCGGTAGCCGCCCTCGTGTCCGAGGCCCGACGCCTTGACGCCGCCGAACGGGGTGCGCAGGTCGCGCACGTTGTTCGAGTTCAGCCACACCATGCCCGCCTCGACCGACTGCGCGAAGTTGTGCGCGCGCCTCAGGTCGTTCGTCCAGATGTAGGCGGCGAGCCCGTATTTCGTGTCGTTCGCGAGGGTGAGCGCCTCCTCCTCGGTGTCGAACGGCGTGATCGCGACGACGGGGCCGAAGATCTCCTCCTGGAAGATGCGGGCGTCGGGCGCGACATCCGCGAACACCGTCGGTGCGACGTAGTTGCCCGTCGCAAAGCCCTCGGGCCGCCCGCCGCCGGCGACGAGCCGGCCCTCGCTCTTGCCCAGCTCGACGTAGCTCATCACCTTCTCGTAGTGCTCGGGGTGCACGAGGGCGCCGACCTCGGTGGCCGGGTCGTGCGGGTGGCCGACCTTGACGCGCTTCGCCTGCGCCGCGTACCGCTCGACGAACTCGTCGTACACCTCGCGCTGCACGAGGATGCGGCTGCCCGCGGTGCAGCGCTCGCCGTTCAGCGAGAACACACCGAAGATGCACGCGTCGATCGCGACGTCGAGGTCGGCGTCGGCGAACACGACCGCGGGGCTCTTGCCGCCGAGCTCCATCGAGAGCCCCTTCAGGTAGGGCGCGGCGTTGCCGAAGATGATCTGGCCCGTGCGGCTCTCGCCGGTGAACGAGATCAAGGGCACGTCGGGATGCTTCACCAGCGCGTCGCCCGCATCCTCGCCGAGGCCGTTGACGAGGTTGAACACGCCCGTCGGCAGCCCGGCCTCCTCGAAGATTCCGGCCCAGAGCGACGCCGACAGCGGCGTGAACTCGGCCGGCTTCAGCACGACCGTGTTGCCGGTCGCGAGCGCGGGGGCGAGCTTCCACGACTCGAGCATGAACGGCGTGTTCCACGGGGTGATGAGGCCCGCGACCCCGATCGGCTTGCGGTTCACGTAGTTCATCTGCCGGCCCGGCACCTTGAAGGCGTCGTCGGCCTGCGCGACGATCAGGTCGGCGAAGAAGCGGAAGTTCTCGGCCGCGCGCCGCGCCTGTCCGAGCGCCTGCGTGATCGGCAGCCCCGAGTCGAAGCTCTCGAGCTCGGCCAGGCGAGCGTCGCGCGACTCGACGAGGTCGGCGATCGTGTGCAGGACCCTGCTCCGCTCGCGGGGGAGCATGCGCGGCCAGGGACCCTCGGTGAAGGCGCGGCGCGCGGCCGCGACCGCGCGGTCGATGTCGGCGCGCTTGCCGGCGGCGGCGTGCACGTAGGTCTCGTTCGTGGCGGGGTTCAGCACTTCGAAGGTGTCGCCGTCGAGCGAGTCGACGGACTCGCCGTCGATGTAGTGGCGGATGCGGTCGGGCAGGCCCTCGGGGGTGAAGACGTCGGTCATGCGATGCTCGCTTTCGTTGCGGAGTCGGAGGTCGTGTCGTGGTGCCGGTGTGCGGCGGCCTGCTGCGCGAGCACGGCGTCGAGCGTGTTCGTGCGGTGGCGCCGGGCGGCGAGCTCGATCTCGAGCGGGTCGGCGTGCCGCTCGATCAGGTCGAGCAGCGCGTCGTGCTCGTCGACCGACGCGTGCGCACGGCCCGGCACGAAGCCGAACGACGTGTCGCGCAGCACCTTCAGCCGGTTCCAGCCGCGGTGCACGAGGTCGAGCACGTGCGGGTTCGGGCACAGCTCGAACAGCACCGTGTGGAACTCGAGGTTCAGCTCGGTGAACCGGTGCGGGTCGAACGCGGCGAGCATCTCGCGCATCCGCGCGTTGATCGCGCGCGCCTGCTCGATGCGCTCGGGCGTGATCGCGGGCGCCGCGAGCGCGGTGGCTGCGCCCTCGACGAGCGACAGCGTCTGCATCGTGTAGAGGTACTCGGCCTCGTGGATGAGCGCGACCTGCGCGCCCACATTGCGCTCGAACGTGACGAGCCCCTCGGCCTCGAGCAGGCGGATCGCCTCGCGCACGGGCACCACCGAGACATCCAGTTCGCGCGCGATGGTGCCGAGCACGAGCCGGTAGCCCGGCACGTAGCGGCCGTCCTCGATGCGCTCGCGGATGAACCGGTAGGCGCGCTGGGACTTGCTCTCGCCGGTCATGGCCTCGCCTCGCCGGGTGCGTCGGATGCTTCGGACGCTGCGGATGACTCGGATGCTGCGCTGCGCTCGCGCTCGTAGCGGGCACGCCACTCGGCGTTCATGGGGAACAGCCCGTCGACCGCCTCGCCCTCGGCGACGCGCTCGGCGACCCAGGCGTCGGCCGCGTCCTGCTCGGCGGCCTCGGCGGCGACCTCGGCGACGAGGTGCGGCGGAATCACGATCACGCCGTCGCCGTCGCCCACGATCACGTCGCCCGGCTGCACGGCCGCGCCGCCGCAGGCGATCGTCACGTCGGTCTCCCACGGCACGTGCCGACGGCCGAGCACGCTCGGGTGCGGCCCCTGCGAGAACACCGGGATGCCGATGTCGGCGACCGCGTCGAAGTCGCGCACCCCGCCGTCGGTGACGATGCCCGCAGCACCCCGCACCTTGGCGCGGAGCGCGAGCACGTCGCCGACGGTGCCGGTGCCGCGCTCGCCGCGGGCGTCGACGACGAGCACCTCGCCCGGGCCGACCGAGTCGAACGCGCGCTTCTGGGCGTTGTAGCCACCGCCGTGGGTCTGGAACAGATCGGGGCGAGCCGGGATGAACCGCAGCGTGCGGGCACGGCCCACGATGCGCGCGCCCGGCAGGTTCGCCTGCACGCCCTCGATGAAGACGTCGTGGTAGCCGCGCTTGCGCAGGGCGACCGAGAGGGTCGCGACCGCGACGCCCGACAACTGCACGCGCAGGTCGTCGGTGAGTTCGAACGCGGGCTCGGAGGCATCCGCCCGCCCCTGCGCAGCGAGGGGTGCGACCCGGCCCGCCGCGACCGCGGCGGCGAGCGCCTCGGCCGAGCCCCAGGCCTCGAGGCGCTGCGCGTCGTCGACCGACGGGGTGTCGCCGAAGTCGCCGAACGGCACCTCGCCCTGGGTGACCGTCGTGACCAGGCGCCCGGTGCTCGGCGCGCCGGGGGCGTTCGGCGCGTCGACCTCGACCTCGACCACGTCGCCGGGCAGCACGACGCTCGAGCCCGCGGGTGTGCCGGTCAGGATCACGTCGCCCGTCTCGAGGGTCAGGTGCTGCGACAGATCGGCGATGATGCGGCCGAAGCCGAAGATCATCCCGTCGGACGTGTCCTCCTGCACCAGGTCGCCGTTCACCCAGGTGCGCACGCGCCACCCGCCCTCGCCGGCGACGTCGGCCGGGATCGTGGCCGGACCGATCGGCGTGAAGCCGTCGCCGCCCTTGTTGCGCAGGTTCGACCCCTTGTCGGCGGTGCGCAGGTCATACACGCCGAAGTCGTTCGCCGCCGTGACCTGGGCGACGTGCTTCCAGCCGTCGTCGGGTGCGACGCGGCGCGCGGGCTCGCCGATCACGAGCGCGATCTCGCCCTCGAACGCGAGCAGCTCGGTGCCGGCGGGGCGCTCGACGGTGCCGCCGGTCGCCGCCAGCGACGACGACGGCTTCAGGAAGTAGCTCGGATGGGCGGGCGTGCGGCCGCGCTGCGCGGCACGCGACGCGTAGCTCAGGTGCACGGCGATGATCTTGCCGGGCGTGGCGATGGCGGAGGTCATGGGCGTCCTCGTCTCGTGGGTGGAAGGGTCAGTAGCTCGTGCGGGTTGAGCTCGAGGCATCCGGTTCGCCCGTCGCATCCGGCGCGCTCGGCCGCGACCCGACGAAGCGATCCGCGAGCGACTCGGTCGCGCGCGCGAGCAGCGCGACGTCGGCGCCGACCGCCGCGAACGACGCACCCGCGGCGAGGTAGCGCTCGGCTTCGTCGGGCACGAACGCGTTGATGCCGGCCGGCTTGCCCGCCGCCCGCGCGGCGCGGATCGCGGTGAGCGCCGCCTCGACGACATCGGGGTGGCTCGGCTGCCCGAGCAGCCCCATGGATCCGGCGAGGTCGGCCGGGCCGACGAAGATCGCATCGACGCCGTCGACCGCGAGGATCTCCTCGACGTTCGCCACCGCAGTGGCCGACTCGATCTGCACGGTGAGGCTCACCGTCGACGAGGCATCCGCAAGATAGCCCTCGACCCGGTTCCAGCGCGACGACCGCGCCAGCGACGCGCCCACGCCGCGCACCCCGGCCGCCTCGCCCGGATACCGCACCGCGCGCACCAGAGCGCGTGCGTGCTCGGCCGAGTCGACCATCGGCACGAGCAGGTTCTGCACGCCGAGGTCGAGGTACTGCTTCACGACGACCGTGTCGCCGATCGGCGGGCGCACGACCGGCGCGACCGGGTACCCCGACACGGCGTAGAGCTGGTGCAGGATCGTCTGCAGGTCGTTGGGGGAGTGCTCGGCATCGATGAGCACCCAGTCGACGCCGCTGCCCGCGACCACCTCGGCCATGAGCGGGCTCGCCGAGCACACCCACAGGCCGATCTGCGGGCGGTCGGCCGCGGCGAGGCGCGCCGCGAACGTGTCGGGGAGGTTCATTCGAATCGGCATGTCACGGCTCCCAGGTCTCGGTAGTCGGCGTGCACGGTGTCGCCGCGCTCGACCCACATCGGGCGGGTGAACGAGCCCGCGAGGATGATCTCGCCGGCCCCCAGCGCCTGCCCGTGCTGGGCGAGCTTGTTCGCGAGCCACGCGACGCCCATCGCCGGGTGGCCGAGCACGGCGGCGGCGACGCCCGACTCCTCGATGGTCTGGTTGCGCGAGAGCAGTGCCGACACCCAGCGCAGGTCGACCTCGTCGACCTTCACCGGGCGGCCGCCGAGCACCATCGCGCCCATCGCGGCGTTGTCGCTGATGGTGTCGACAATCGTGCGGCCCGCCAGCTCGATGTGCGAGTTCAGGATCTCGAGCGCGGGCACGACGTAGGCCGTGGCATCCAGCACGTCGAAGATCGTGGTGTGCGGCCCCTCGAGCCGATCGGCGAGCACGAACGCGAGCTCGACCTCGATGCGCACGTTCGAGAAGCGGTCGAACTCGACCGTGGAGCCCGACTCGATGACCATGTCGTCGAAGATGACGCCGTAGTCGGGCTCGGTGATGCCGGTCGCGACCTGCATCACCTTCGAGGTGAGGCCGATCTTGCGCCCGACGAGCCGGGCGCCGGCGGCGGCGCGGCGGTCGGCCCAGCGGCGCTGCACCGCGTAGGCGTCGTCGATCGTCATGTCGGGATGCCGTGCGGTGAGCAGCGGCACGGTGGTGCGGTCGCGGTCGGCGGCGACGAGTTCGTCGGCGATCGCGTCGCGGGTGGCGTCATCGAGCATGGTTCTCCACGTCGTCGGGGTGATATCCGAAATTGTATACGATCTGACCGGTCGCGCAAGTCGCCAGTCGGCTCGCCCGTTTCGCGGATCCGGAATTCCGACGCAACACGCCGGGCATGCGAACCCGATCAGCGGCGAGTCGCGCGATTCTTCCTGATCCGCGTAGACGAGGTTCGCGGGGCGTGGGCTGGGGTGAGGTGGGAGGGGTCGCGCTAGGCGTTCACTCGGATGATCTCGTGCTGGTAGGGCGCCATCACGGTCGGGGAGATGCGGCAGTCGAGCAGCAGGAAGCGTCGCCGATCGGATGCCTCGCCGGCCCAGGTGCCGAGCCGGTCGAGGTCGGCGAGCTCGCGCACGACGACGCCCTCAGCGCCGACTGCCGCAGCGAGGGCGGCGAAGTCGACCTCGGGGATCCGCATCGGCGCCTGCGCGAGGCCCTTGCGACCGTAGAGGTGCACCTCGGCGCCGTACGCGGCGTCGTTCCAGACCACGGCCAGGCCCCGGCCGCCGGCGGTGCGCACGGCGGTCTCGAGGTCGGCCAGTGCCATCAGTCCGCCGCCGTCGCCGGTGGTCAGCACGACGGTCGCATCGGGCAGGGCCGCTGCGGCGCCCGCGACGCTCGGGAACCCGAGCCCGATCGACTGGTACGCCGTGCCGACCATGACCATGCGGTCGGGCGAGGCGACGGGCCAGTACATGTTCGCCCAGCCGATGAAGTGCCCGCCGTCGGACACGACGACGCGGTCCTCGGGCAGCAGCTCGGCGACGCGCTGCGCGACCGCGCGGGGGTCGAGGCGGCCGTCGTCGGCGAGGCCGTCGGCGCGGTCGGGCGTCGGGTAGACCCGCAGCGGCTCGAGGTCGATCGATTCGCGCCAGCCCGACGGCGCCGCGTCCAGCGACGCCAGCTCGTCGACGAGTGCGCGTGCCACGACCGCCGCGTCGCCGCGCACGAAGCCGCCCACGTGCGGGTGGGTCGCCGCCGGCGAGACATCCACCTGGAACACCCGCGTGCGCGGCGCGAACAACTCACCGAAACGCATCGTGAACTGGTTCAGCGACGCGCCGAAGACGACCGCGACATCGGCCTCGCGCACGAGGGCCATCGCGGACTCGGTGCCGAACCCGCCCGTCACGCCGAGGTCGTAGCGGGCCTCGGGGAAGACGCCGCGCCCGAGCGCGGTGCCCGCCGTGATCGCCCCGGTCGCCGCCGCGAGCTCGCCGAGCGGCTCGCTCGCCCCGGCCAGCCACGCCCCGCGACCCGCGAGTAGGAACGGGCGACGGGCGTGGCCGAGCGCTCGGGCGAGCTCGGCGATCACGCCGGTCGCGTAGGTGGTCGTGGGGATGAGCGGGATCGGATGCCGCAGGGCAGGCGCCGCGGGCACCTCGCCGGCCTCGAGTGCGGCGACGTCGTACGGCAGAGCCAGGACGACCGGTTGCCTTCGTGCCAGTGCGTGCTCGATGGCGAGGACGACAGTGGCCGCGGCATCCGTTCGCCCGACCGTGTACGTACGCGCGCCGACCGCGGAGGCGAGCGCGATCTGGTCGACGTCCCAGGCGCGACGGCCGGCGGTGGGCTGGTCGCCGACGACGAGCACGAGCGGCACCTCGGCCTGCACCGCCTCGGCGAGCGCGGTCAGCGTGTTCGTGAAGCCGGCTCCGTAGGTGGCGGTCGCGGCGGCGAGCCGGCTCGACGCGCGGAAGTAGGCGTCGGCGGCGACCACGCCGCCCGCTTCGTGCCGCACCGCGGTGAAGACCACGTCGGTGTCGTGGTCGAGGGCGTCGAGGAACCAGGCGTTGCCGTTGCCCATGAGGCCGAAGACGTGGTCGACATGGGCGGCGAGGGTGCGGGCGACGTGGGCGGAGACGGCGGGCATGCGAAGGCCTTTCGAGACGGTGACGGATGCTTCGTTCCGTATGTGTCTCGCGCACCCGACGGCGGTGCCGGATGTCGCTTCGCGCCCCTTTTCCGAGCGCCGGCGCCGCTTCATCGCGATCGTCGATCGCGAGGGTGCCTGGACGTGAGCGAGTATAGCTCGCGGCTGGCAGGATGGGCGCGTGAAGACGATCCAATTGCGCAGGTACCAGCTCGTCGACGGGACGTACGACGCGTTCGTCGCGTGGTGGCAGGAGTGGATGCCCCGGGTGCGCGCCGAAGCCGGCTTCGGCATCGAGTTCGCGTACGGGCTGCCCGAGACGAACGAATTCGTGTGGGCGGTCAGCGTCGACGGCGACCGGGCGGAGTTCGAGGCGCGCGAGGCGGCGTACCTCCCGTCGGCGGCCCGGGCGGCGGCCTTCGAGGGTCAGCCGCAGCGGGTCGCATCGTCGGTCATCCGCATCGTCGAGGACGTCACGGCGTCGTAGTCGCGTCGCGGCGAGTGTCGTCGTCGCTTCGTACCAGCCCGCGCGCGTCCATGCCCGCGGCCGCCTGCGCGAGTCCGCGATGGCCGCGCGACGTGAACGCGACCACGATGCTCGCGACCGCGAGCCCGAACGCGGTGAGGCCGAACGGTGCGGGCAGTTGCGCCAGCACGAGGTAGCCGCCGATGCCGGCGCCGAACCGCACCAGCCGCCACCACAGCACGGGTCGGCGCGACTCGATCGCCTCGATGAGCGTCGCGTGCTCGCCGAGCGTCGCGCCCGTGGCCAGCACCGACCAGAGCTGGGCGAGGATCGGCACGATCGCCGACCAGGACGAGACGGTGTCGCCGACCTCGACGAGCCGGTCGCGGCCGGCGAGCACGAGTACCGCCGCGTTCGCGGGCACGGCGGCTGCGCCGGCGAGCAGCCAGCTCGACAACCAGTCGGCGAGCATCGCGAGCAACCGTCGGCCCACCGAGACGGGGCCCGACGCGGCGGGCGCAGCCTCCGGGCGATGACGCGCCTGCACGCGCCGCACGACCGGGACGGCCAGCAGCGAGCCGATGATCGCGCCGGCCGTGTTGGTCACCAGGTCGCCGGTGTCGAACACGCGGTACGCGCACGAGAAGACGCCCCACAGCCCGGTCAGCTGGGTCAGCTCGATCGCGAGCGAGACCGCGGCGCCCGCGATCGTCGCGACGACGACGCCGCGACCGAACAGCAGCCGGGCGAACACCCCGAGCGGTGCGAACAGCAGCACGTTCAGCGCCGCCTGCTGCAGCGCGGGATTGCGCGGCAGCGATTCGCCGGCGGCCTGCCGACGCAGGATGTCGACGACGTCCTCGAACGGGTTCAGCACCGCGCCGACGCAGGTGTACGAACCGGGCTCGGGGAACGGCAGCAGCGTGTACGCCCACAGCCCGATGGCGTAGAACAGCAGCGCGATCCAGCCGGCGAACCGCGCCGCCGAGAATCCGCCTCGCCGACGGTAGCTGAGCGCGACGAGGGGCACGAACACGACGAGCAGCACCAGGGCCCCGAACAGGATGGCGATGAGGCCGGGCATCAGTCGGTCCATCGGTCGAGTGTACGAACCGGATGCTTCGCCATCGCGTCGAGCTCGGCGCGTGTCGACCGCCGCGGTGTCCAGCAGTTCTCCAGTGGCGGGCTGCATAGGATCGAGGCATCCCTTCGGAACCGAGTTGTGGTCGACGCTGCCCACCCGGCGGCTCGGCCGAGAGGAAACGCCACGTGAGCCACGAGTTCGACGCCCGACGCCAAGCCTGGATCGCCCGAGAGGAGCTCGCCGAGCGGATGATCCCGCTCATCGGCGGCCTCTACCGCGACCACGGGGTGGTGACCTCGATCCACGGGCGCCGGCTCATCAACCGCTCGCCGGTCGACCTGCTGAAGGCCCACCGGTTCGCCCGACAGGCGGGCGACGTCGAGCTCGACCCGGCGGACACGATCCTGGTGCTCGAGGCGCTGCGCGAGCTCTCGCCCGGCCCGGCGTCGATCGACGTCGCCCGCCTGGTCGCGCGGTTCCGCGTCGCCGAGGCGGTGGGCGAGGCATCCGACCTGGTCGCGTTCCTGCGCAGCGAGCTCGCGAGCGTCCTGGTGGATGCTCCGGGCGCGGATGCCCCGGGCGCGGATGCCTCGGGCGAACCGGATGCCTCGGGCGCGCCGCAGGCCGCGGCCGGCACCGATGTCGTGCTGTACGGGTTCGGACGCATCGGGCGGCTGCTGGCCCGCATCCTGATCGCGCACGCCGGCGGCGGCCAGGGGCTCAACCTGCGCGCGATCGTGGTGCGCAAGGGCAGCGAGAACGACCTGCAGAAGCGCGCGAGCCTGCTGCGCCGCGACTCGGTGCACGGCCCGTTCCAGGGCACGATCGAGGTCGACGAGCAGCGCGACACGATCCTCGCCAACGGCACGCTCATCCAGGTGATCTACTCCGACGACCCCGCGACCGTCGACTACACCGCGTACGGGATCCGCGACGCGATCGTCGTCGACAACACGGGCCGCTGGCGCGACGAGGCCGGCCTCGCGCAGCACCTGCGGTCGACCGGGGTCGCGCGCGTGCTGCTCACCGCACCCGGCAAGGGCGCGATCAAGAACATCGTGCACGGCATCAACCACGGTTCGATCGAGTCGGGCGACCGCATCCTGTCGGCGGCGTCGTGCACGACGAACGCGATCACGCCCGTGCTCGCCGCGATCGACGAGGCGTACGGCGTCGAGCGCGGCCACGTCGAGACGGTGCACTCGTTCACCAACGACCAGAACCTCATCGACAACTTCCACTCGGGCGACCGTCGCGGCCGCTCGGCGGTGCTCAACATGGTCATCACCGAGACGGGCGCCGCGAAGGCGGTGTCGAAGGCGCTGCCGCAGCTCGAGGGCAAGCTGACCGGGTCGGCGATCCGGGTGCCGACGCCCGACGTCTCGCTCGCGATCCTGAACCTCCGGCTCGGCCGGCCGGCCCCGAAGGCCGAGCTGAACGCCTACCTGCGCCGCGTGTCGCTCACCTCGCCGCTTCGCCAGCAGGTCGACTACATCGAGTCGCCCGAGGTCGTGTCGACCGACTTCGTCGGCTCGAACCGCGCCGGCATCGTCGACGGCCTCGCCACCATCGCCGACGGCCGCGACGTCGTGCTGTACGTCTGGTACGACAACGAGTACGGCTACTCGTGCCAGGTCGTGCGCGTCATCGAGGCGATGGCGGGCACGCACCCCGTGGTGCTGCCCGAGCGCGAGCCGGTACGCGTCGAGCGCGCGGCGGCGCCCGTCGGCTGAGGGCGCCTCGCCCGGCGCCCGCCCGCCCGCTGCGCCACTTCCGCCGGCTCCGCGCCATCTGAGTTGGCGCGGAGGGCGTGCACGTGGCGCAACGGCGCTCGGCAGGCGGCCGGGCCGGGGCGGCACCCGGCGACGTAGGCTGGCGGCATGGTCACCGAAGCCGTCATCGTCGACGTCATCCGCACTCCGGTCGGCCGGGGCAAACCCGGCGGGCAGCTCTCGGGGGTGCATCCGGTCGACCTGCTCGCGGGTGTGCTCGACACGCTCGTGAACCGCAACGACCTCGACCCGGCGCTCGTCGACGACGTCATCGGCGGGTGCGTGAGCCAGGTCGGCGAGCAGAGCTACAACATCACCCGCAACGCGGTGCTCGCCGCCGGGTTCCCCGAGCACGTGCCGGGCACCACGATCGACCGGCAGTGCGGATCGAGCCAGCAGGCCGCGACGTTCGCCGCGCAGGCGGTGCTCGCGGGTCAGGCCGACATCGTCATCGCGTGCGGCGTCGAGTCGATGAGCCGGGTTCCGCTCGGCTCGAGCGCCCAGGGTGCCGACCCGTACGGTTCGCGCATCCGCACGCGGTACCCCCACGGGCTCGTGAACCAGGGGGTGTCGGCCGAGCTCATCGCGCAGAAGTGGGGCTTCGCGCGCGACGAGCTCGACGCGTTCGCCGCACGCTCGCACGAGCTCGCCGCCGCGGCAGGGGAGTCGGGCGCGTTCGCGACCGAGGTGGTTCCTGTTCCCGGCGTCGACTCGCTCGTCGACGAGACCGTGCGGCCCGGGACATCCGTCGATTCGCTCGCGGGCCTCAACCCGGCGTTCCGCACCGACGCCCTCGCCGCGCGCTTCCCCGACCTCGAGTGGCGCATCACGCCGGGCAATTCGTCACCGCTGACCGACGGGGCATCCGCTGCGCTGATCATGAGCGCCGACGCTGCCTCGAAGCTGGGCCTCGAGCCGCGCGCGCGGTTCCGCGCGTTCTCGGTGGTGGGCAGCGACCCGCTGTACATGCTGACGGGCGTCATCCCGGCGACCGCGCGCGTGCTCGACCGAGCCGGGCTCACGCACGACGACATCGACGCCTACGAGGTCAACGAGGCGTTCGCGTCGGTCCCGCTGGCCTGGCTCGCCGACACCGGCGCGGATGCCGCGAAGCTCAACCCGCGCGGCGGGGCGATCGCGCTCGGGCACGCGCTCGGGTCATCCGGCACCCGGCTGCTCACGACGCTCGTGAACCAGCTCGAGGCGACCGGCGGCCGCTACGGCCTGCAGACCATGTGCGAGGGCGGCGGCATGGCGAACGCGACGATCATCGAACGGGTGTAGCGACGGCTCGCCCACCCAACCCCCTCGTCCAGTCCCGCCGACCCTGCCTCGTCCCGCCGACCCTGCCCCGTCCCGCCGACCCTGCCCCGTCCCGCCGAGTGTTTCCGTTCGAGCATGGTGTTTCCGCTCGCATGGAAACCTCGGGTTCGAACGGAAACATTCGTCGAGCTGGGCGAAGTGGGGATTGGGGAGAGCGCGACCGACAGGACAGGGTGGACGGGACGACACGGGACGACACGGGACGGAATGACACGAGACAGGGGAGAGTGGGACGGTACGGGACAGTATCGGTTGGAGCGGGTGAACGGATGGAGAGGGTGAACGGATGGAGCTGAACGGCCAAGGGGCGATCGTCACCGGCGGGGCGTCGGGGCTCGGGCGCGGCACCGTGCAGGTGCTGGCGGCGGCCGGCGCCGAGGTGGTCATCGTCGATCTGCCGACGGCGCCCGGCGAGCAGGTCGCGGCCGAGCTCTCGGATGCCACGGGCGGCAGTGTGCGCTTCGCCGCCGCCGACGTCACCGACGAGGCATCCGTGCAGGCCGCGATCGACCTGGTGCAGCAGCGCGCCCCCCTGCGCGTGGCCGTGAGCTGCGCGGGCATCGCGACCGCCGGCCGCACGGTGGGCCGCGAGGGGCCGCTCGCGCTCGCCGCGTTCGAGCGCACGATCCGGGTGAACCTGATCGGCACCTTCAACGTGGCCCGGCTCGCGGCCGCCGCGATGGCCGCGCACGAGCCGGTCGCGACGCAGGCGCTGCCCGGCGTGCCCGAGACCGCTGAGCGCGGCGTCATCGTGAACACCGCCTCGGTCGCCGCGTTCGACGGGCAGATCGGGCAGGCGGCGTACTCGGCGTCGAAGGGCGGCGTCGCGGCGATGACGCTGCCGCTCGCGCGCGACCTGTCGAAGCTGCTCATCCGGGTGGTGACGATCGCGCCGGGCATCATGCAGACGCCGATGATGGCCGGCATGCCCGAGGACGTGCAGCGCTCGCTCGAGGAGCAGATCCCGCATCCGTCTCGCATGGGCACGCCGGCCGAGTACGCGGCGCTGGTGCGGCACATCGTCGAGAACCCGCTGCTCAACGGCGAGACGATCCGGCTCGACGGCGCGATCCGGATGCAGCCGAAGTAGGCGCGAGCGCGCGCGACGCGCCGGCGGCGGACTTCCACCGGCGCGTCGCGTGCTTCGCGAACGGGTCAGGCCGTCGTGGTGCGGGCTCGGCCGGCTCGCCACGCCTTGATCGCGCCGTCGATGATGTTCCACACGGCCGCAGCGACGAAGACGATGACGATCACCGGCACGATCACCCGGTCGGACTCGCCCCACGGCCAGCCGATCGCGTCGAGCGCGGCCGGGTTGATCAGCTGCCCGGTGATGAACAGCCAGAGCGTCGGCACCGTGAACGCGACCTGCAGCACGAGGTTGGCGAGTGCGAGCCACCAGTTCCAGCCCCACGCGAACACCGCGACCGAGAACGCCATCGTGACCGCGATGAGCACGAGGAAGTACGGCAGCCAGAAGCTCCACAGGGCCGGATCGAGCAGCGGCATCGACGTGCCGTCGAGGATCACGCCCCCGAACTGCTGCCAGACGATGAGCGCGGCGAAGACCGCGAGCCCCACGAGCGAGGCGACCAGGTCGGACACCCGGTGGGGGCGGCCCGGGTCGGGCAGCTGGGGAAGCTGGTCGAGGGTCCACATGCCGTCGATGCCGCGGGTGCCCTCGGCCGCGGGGGTGCGCTCGAGCACCGCGAAGACGAGCGTCGTCCAGAACGCGAGGTGCACGGCAGTCGAGAGGGTGACCGACACCACCGTGCCGATGATCTCGCCAACCGACGCGCCGGCGATCACCTGGGCTAGCGTGAGCGCGGCGGCGACGATCGGCAGCACGATCGCGGCGAGCAGCTTCAGCAGCCGCCACCACACGAAGTAGTACCGCGGCCCGATGAGGTGCAGCGGGCGGTCGACGTAGACGGCGGCGAGCGCGGCCGGGTCGCCCAGGTCGGTGAGCGCGGCGCGTTCGGCGTCGGATGCCTCGCGGCCCTGGTCGACGAGCGCGTCGGTGGCATCGCCGATGCGCTCGCGCAGTTCGCGTTCGAGCTCGGTGCGCTGGGTCTCGGGGACGGTGCGGACGGCCGCCCACACATAGCGGTCGGTGAGGGTTGCGGTGGTCATGATTCGTCTTCCTCGTCGGGGTCGGTGAGGCGCGTGAGCGCCCGGTCGATCAGGTGCCATTCGTCGGTGAGGGCGGCGGCGAGACGCTCGCCGGCGAGGCTGGTGCGGTAGAACTTGCGCGGCCTCGCCTCGTCGGTGTTCCACTCGCTGGTGAGCAGCCCCTGCTTCTCGAGCCGGCGCAGCAGCGGGTACAGGGTGTTCGCATCGACGGCGATGCCGATCGCGTCGAGCGACTCGAGCAGCGCGTAGCCGTAGTCGGGCGTGCGCAGCCGGATGAGGCATGCGAGCACGACCGTGCCGCGGCGCAGCTCTTGCACGTGACCCGCGGTCGTCTCGTCTCGTTCGTTCATGAGTCACACGATACTGTGCAGCACACACTATTGCAAGCAACACGATGAAGTGGCGAGCCGCGCGTGGCGCGAGACCCGTGTGGGGCCGCACGTCAAGCCCCTGCCCGCGCGTCGCCGACCGCGCGATGCTGACCTCATGACTGATTCGACATTCCCAGAGGACCTCAACCCCATCGGCGACGCGCGCGAGAACGACGACCCCGAGCAGCTCGTGGCAGACGGGCTCGAGGGCGGCGTGCCCGACCGCGTAGGCGCGCACCAGAACGACGACCCTGACCAGCTCGCTGCCGACGGGCTCCGCGGCGACCGGCCCCGCCCGACCGACCCGTCGCGCAGCGCCGACCCGCTCACCGAGTCGACCGACGGCGGACTCGACGGCGGCGACCCCGGCGTCGAGGAGTAGCGCCGCCCGCCCCGCCTCCCGCCCCGCCTCCCGCCCCGCCTCCCGCCGCCGCCAGGGGCCCTTTTCAGGAACGCGGGCCGAAAACGCACCGTATTCAGGAGGACACGCCGTGTCGGCCGCGGTTCCGACCCGTTACGCCTGAAAAGCGCACGGAAGAGCGGGGATGCCGCGGCGCACGCCGACGCGCTACTTGCCGGCGTGCGCCTCGAGGAACGCGTAGACCTCGGCGTCGTCGACGCCGGGGAACGTGCCCGACGGCAGCGGCGACAGCACGTGCGCGTGCAGGCGGGCGCTCGGCCACGCCTGCCCGGCCCAACGCTCAGCGAGCGGGTCGGGCGCGCGCCGGCAGCACGACTCGTCGGGGCAGCGCGACTCGGCGCGCACCGTCGTCTCGCGCCCGCGGAACCACTTCGCCTGGTTGAACGGCACGCCGACGGTGATCGAGAACTCCGTGGCATCCGTTCGCCCGGTCTGGGTCGCGCACCAGAACGTGCCCGCCGGGGTGTCGGTGTACTGGTAGTTCTCGGTCGTGCGGTTCGTCTCTTCGAACGCTCGCCGGGCGCGCCACCGCTTGCAGACCCATTGCCCCTCGATCGAGCCCGTGACATCCGTCGGCAGCGGGAGCCCGTCGTTCTCGTACCCCTTCAGCAGCGCCCCGTCGCCGTTCACCCGCAGGAAGTGCAGCGTCATATCGAGGTGCACCGTCGCGAGGTTCGTGAACCGCAGCGCAGCCGCCTCGTGCGTCACGCCGAACGCGTCGCGGAAGTCCTCGATCGCGAGGCGCTTCTCTTTCTTGGCCTGCGACAGGAACGCGACGGATGCCTCCTGCGGCATGAGGCACGCGGCGGCGAAGTAGTTGATCTGCAACCGCTGCCAGAGGAACTCGTCGTAGCTCGCGGGCGGCTGGTGGCCGAGGAGGCGATGGCCCATCGCCTGCAGCGCCATCGAGCGAAGGCCGTGGCCGCCGGGGATCGACGCCGGTGGCAGGTAGATGCGCCCGTTCGCGAGGTCGGTGATCGAGCGCGTCGAGTCGGGAAGGTCGTCGACGTAGATGAGCTTGAAGCCGAGCCGCTCGGCCATGACGCTGACCTCGCGGTGCGTGAGCGCGCCCGAGCGGTGACCCGAGGCGCGCACCTGCTCTTCGGCGAGCTCCTCGATGTCGGGCAGGTGGTTGTCACGGGCGCGCATGCGCTCGCGAAGGTCGGTGTTGGCGCGGCGCGCCTCTTCGGGCGTGGCGATGGCCTCGCTCGCGCGCCGCTGCAACTCGCGGTGCAGGCCGACGATCGCAGCGAGCGTCTCGTCGGTGATTCCGCGCCCGGGGCGCACGGGCGGCAGGCCGAGACTCTGGTAGAGCGGCGACGCCTGCGCGCGCCCGAGTTCGAGCTCGAGTGCCGCGCGCGGGCTGGGCGCCTCGCGCGCGAGCAGGTCGGCGAGCTGCACGTCGAGGGCGGCCGCCAGTGCGTCGAGCGTCGACAGCTTGGGTTCGCGCTTGCCGTTCTCGATGAGTGAGAGCTGGCTGCCGGCCAGGCCGACCAGCTCGCCGAGCTGGTCGAGAGTGAGCCCGCGCTCGCCGCGGAAATGGCGGATGCGGTGGCCGAGCGTCGCGAGGTCGGGGGTGCCTGCCTTCATGGCTTAACCGTATCGAAAGATCGTCGGTTCTTTACAGCGCAAATGGATGTTGGGATGCCCCGATCTGACGGATTCTGGATGCAACGAACCGATTCCGGGAACCTCCCGACCGATCGAAGGGCTCGATGATGACGATCTCCGACCTCAGCGCCGGCACCGGCGCATCCGAGTACGACGGCCGCGAGGCATCCGAGTACCAGAACCGCGAGGCATCCGAGCCCTCCGTCGAGATCGGCGGCGGCCTGCGCGCCGGTACCACCGACCGCGCGCTCGCCGCCTGGGTCGGCGAGATCGCCGCACTCACTCAGCCCGACGAGATCGTGTGGTGCGACGGCTCGCTGCAGGAGGCCGACCTGCTCACCAAGCAGCTCGTGGCCGAGGGCAAGCTCATCAAGCTCAACCCCGAGTGGCGCCCCAACAGCTACCTCGCGCGCACCGACCCGGGCGATGTCGCCCGCGTCGAGGACCGCACCTTCATCTGCTCGACCTATGAAGAAGATGCGGGGCCCACGAACAACTGGCGCGATCCGCGCGAGATGCGCGACGAGCTGCGCGGCGTGTTCGCCGGTTCGATGAAGGGCCGCACGATGTACGTCGTGCCGTTCTCGATGGGGCCGCTCGGCGGCCCGATCTCGCAGCTCGGCGTCGAGATCACCGACTCGCCCTACGTCGTGCTGTCGATGGGCATCATGACGCGCATGGGCGAGCAGGTGTACCGGCTCATCGAGCAGGGCGAGCCGTGGGTGCGCACTGTGCACTCGGTCGGCTACCCGCTCGTCGACGCGGTCGGGCACCGGCGCGCGGAGGTCGAGTGGCCGTGCAGCGACACGAAGTACATCGTGCAGTTCCCCGACTCGCGCGAGATCTGGTCGTACGGCTCGGGCTACGGCGGCAACGCCCTGCTCGCGAAGAAGTGCTTCGCGCTGCGCATCGCGTCGGTCATGGCGCGCGACGAGGGATGGCTCGCCGAGCACATGCTGCTCATCAAGATCACTTCGCCTGAGGGCAAGGCCTACCACGTGGCGGCGGCGTTCCCGTCGGCGTGCGGCAAGACGAACCTCGCGATGCTGCGGCCGACCATCCCCGGCTGGAAGGTCGAGACGATCGGCGACGACATCGCGTGGATGCGTCCCGGCGCCGACGGCCGGCTCTACGCGATCAACCCCGAGGCCGGCTTCTTCGGCGTCGCGCCCGGCACGGGGGAGTCGACGAATCCCACCGCGGTGCAGACCCTGTGGGGCAACACCATCTTCACGAACGTCGCCCTCCGCGAAGACGGCGATGTGTGGTGGGAGGGACTGACGGATGCTCCGCCAGCCCGCCTCATCGACTGGCAGGGCCGCCCGTGGACGCCCGATTCGGGGCGCCCGGCCGCGCACCCGAACTCGCGGTTCACGGTCGCCGCGGCCCAGTGCCCGCAGATCTCCGACGACTGGGACGCCCACGACGGCGTGCCGATCGACGCGATCCTGTTCGGAGGGCGCCGCGCGACGAACGTGCCCCTCGTCGCCGAGGCCCGCAGCTGGAAACACGGAGTGTTCATGGGGGCGACGATCTCGTCCGAGAAGACCGCCGCGGCCGAGGGCACTGTCGGCGAGCTGCGCCGCGACCCGTTCGCGATGCTGCCGTTCTGCGGCTACAACATGGCCGACTACTGGGGTCACTGGATCAAGATGGGTCGCGTGCTCGGCGACAAGGCGCCGAAGATCTTCCAGGTGAACTGGTTCCGCAAGGCGGCCGACGGCTCGTTCCTCTGGCCCGGGTTCGGCGAGAACTCGCGCGTCCTCGAGTGGATCGTCGGCCGCGTCGAGGGCACCGCCGCCGCGGTCGAGGAGCCGATCGGTCTGCTGCCCGCGCCGGGCTCGCTCGACCTCGACGGCCTCGAGCTGTCGGATGCCACGGTCGCGCACCTCTTCGACGTGGACCGCGATTCGTGGCTGGCCGAGTGCGATCTCACCGACGAGTACTTCGCCCAGTTCGGCGACCGGGTGCCCGCGGCGCTGCGCGCCGAACTGGCGAGCCTGCGCTACCACCTCGAGCGTTCGTAGCGGGCGGCTCCGGCACTGATGCGCCGTTGGCATCGGTGCCGGTGTCGACCGGCGGCAGGGTTCCCGGGTCGGTGATCGACTCCCGGCTTCGGGACGTGAACGGATGCCCCGGCGGCGTGCACGGGAAGGCGCGCCCCGGGGCATCCGTGTCTTCGCCCGCCGCCGCCCCCGCTCGCATCAGCAGCACTGACCTTTTTCAGGCGTAACGGGTCGGAACGGCGTCGAGCACGGCGTGTCTTCCTGAGAAACGCACGGATTCGGACGGGACTTCCTGAGAAACGCCGATTGTGCGTGTGCGTATGCGTGTGCGTGTGCGTGTGCGTGTTCCGGGCGGGGCGGGGTGCGAGGCGCGCGCGGCGTGCGCGGCGGTTCGGCGCCTCCGACGCGGGTCGCGCCGGTACCGTAGCCCCGAGGGGGGCGCATGGAGTTCGGTCGGGCGATCCAGACGGTCGGCGAGATCATCGACATCGCCGGCGTGGCCGCGATCGTGGTCGGCGTGCTCTATGCGTTCGTGGATGCCGCGGTGCGGGCGCTCGGCCGTCGCGGGCCCGTCTACGTGCGATTCCGGCGCGTGCTGGGGCGGGCGATCCTGCTCGGACTCGAACTGCTCGTCGCAGCCGACATCATCAAGACCGTCGCGGTCACGCCCACGCTCGACTCGGTGATCGTGCTGGCGATCATCGTGCTCATCCGCACGTTCCTGAGCTGGTCGCTCGAGCTCGAGATCTCGGGGCGATGGCCGTGGCAGCGGCGCCCGCTCGGCGATCAGGGCGACGAGGGCGAGCCGGTCGCCGTGACACGCGCGGCGGACCTGGCCTAGGGTGCCGGGCGCACGCCGAGCTCGCGGTCGAGGGTTCGCAGCACGACCTCAGCGCGGCCGGCGTCGTGTCGGTCGTGCACGACCGACTGGGCGTTGAGTCCGTCGATGATTCCGACGAGCAGCCAGGCGATCGCGTCGGCGTCGATGTGGGTGCCGAACTCGCCGTCGGCGATGCCGTCGCGTACGAGTCGGGCGACCCGCTCGTGCCAGCCGTCGGCGACCGCGCGCACCGCGGCGGCGAGCGCGGTGTTGCGGCGGCCGAGGCTCCACGCGTCGACCCACACCGCGGTGACGTCATCGCGGGCTGGGTCGAGCGCGGTCGCGACGAGCGCGTGCACGCGCGCGCGCGCGGAAGCCTCGCCGGTGGCGGTGACGAGCGCTGCGACGTCGGCGAGCTCATCAGTGGTGATCGACCTGAACGTCTCGGCGACGAGATCGTCCATGCTCGGCTCGTAGTGGGCCACGAGCGCGGGGGCGACGCCCGCCCGACGCGCGACGGCGCGCAGCGTGACCTCGACGAGGCCGCCTTCGAGGGCGAGCGCGCGAGCGGCGTCGCGGATCTCGGCGGCGCGCTCGGCGGGGGATTTGCGTGCGGCTCGCGGCCTCGTGGCATCCGGCACTGCGACTCCTCGCCTGTTGACAAGCTGGAACGATCCCGCCTAGCCTGACACGTATTGATCAAGCGATCAATAGCGTGACGGGAGGAACCGTGACCGACGAGCCGATCGCCTCATCGGGCTGGCGCATGCCCGCCGAGGCGGCGCCGCATGAACGCATCTGGATGGCATTCCCACGGCCGAACCAGACGCTCGGCGACACGCCGGGTGAGGCCGAGGCGGCGTACGCCGCCTGGACTTCCGTCGCACACGCCGTGCTCGAGTTCGAACCCGTGACGATGGTCGTCGACCCGGTCGAGCGCGACCGCGCCCGGCGCATGCTGAGCGCCGAGATCGAGCTCGTCGAGGCGCCGCTCGACGACTTCTGGATGCGCGATATCGGCCCGACCTTCGTCATCGACGCGGGCGGCGAGCTCGGCGCCGTCGACTGGACCTTCAACGGGTGGGGCGCGCAGCCCACCGCCACCTGGGGTGACGACGCCCGAATCGGCCGCTTCGTCGCCGAGCGCGCCGGTGCCCGGGTCGTCGCGTCGGCGCTCGTGAACGAGGGCGGCGCGATCCACGTCGACGGCGAGTGCACGGTGCTCGTGACCGAGACCGTGCAACTCGACCCGCACCGCAACCCAGGGCTGACCAAGGCCGACGTCGAGGCAGAGCTGGCGCGCACGATCGGCGCGACGCGCGTGATCTGGCTCCCGCGCGGACTCACCCGCGACTACGAGCCGTTCGGCACGCGGGGCCACGTCGACATGGTCGCGGCGATCCCGAGCCCCGGCACGCTGCTGCTGCACGAGCAGCCGAATCCCGAGCACCCCGATCATGCGGTCATGCGCGACGTGCGCCGGTTTCTCGAGGGGCAGACGGATGCCTCGGGCCGCCCCTGGCACATCGTCGAGGTGCCGGCCCCCGAGACCCTACGCGACGCCGAGGGGTTCGTCGACTGGAACTACCTCAACCACCTGCCCGTGAACGGCGGCGTCATCGCCTGCGGCTACGACGAGCCCCGCGCCGATGCGCGGGCGCGCGAGATCCTCAGCGACGCGTACCCCGGCCGAGCGGTCGTCACCGTCGACGCGCGCGAGATCCTCGCCCGCGGCGGCGGCATCCACTGCATCACGCAGCAGCAGCCGGCGGTCGGCGGGTGAGCGGGGCATCCGGGGCATCCGTCTCGCTCGTGGAGGCGACCCTCTCCGACCTGGCGGCCGCGCTCGAAGCCGGCCGCACCACGAGCGTCGAGCTCGTCGCCGGCTACCTGAACCGCATCGCGCGGTACGACCATCACGGGCTCGCGCTGAACGCGGTGCCGGTGCTGAATTCCGAGGCGTTCGCCGAGGCGCGCGCATCCGACGAGCGTCGCGCGCGCGGCGAGGCGCTCGGGCCGCTCGACGGCATCCCGTACACCGCGAAGGACAGCTACCAGGTGCGCGGACTCACGGTCGCAGCCGGGTCGCCCGCGTTCGAGCACCTCGTCGCGGGCGCCGACGCGTTCGCGATCGAACGGCTGCGCGCCGCGGGCGCGATCTGCCTCGGCCTCACGAACATGCCCCCGATGGCGAACGGCGGCATGCAGCGCGGCGTCTACGGGCGCGCCGAGAGCCCCTACAACCGCGACTTTCTCGCCGCCGCCTACCTGTCGGGCTCGTCGAACGGATCGGGCGTCGCGACGGCGGCCTCGCTGTGCGCATTCGGACTCGGCGAGGAGACCTGGTCGAGCGGCCGCTCGCCCGCCTCGAACAATGCGCTCGTGGCCTACACGCCCTCGCGCGGGGTCATCTCGGTGCGCGGCAACTGGCCGCTCACCCCCACGATGGACGTCGTCGTGCCGCACACCCGCACCGTCGACGACCTGCTCGCGCTGCTCGACGTCCTCGTCGTCGACGACCCCGACACCCGGGGCGACTTCTGGCGGTCGCAGCCGTGGGTCGAGCTTCCGCCGGCGTCGGCGATGCGGCCGGGGCCGCCCGAGTCATCTGGCTCGTTCTCGACCGGCGTGCCCGACCCCGACGCCCTCCGAGGCCGCCGCCTCGGCGTGCCGCGCATGTTCCTCGGCCGCGACCGCGACCAGGCCTGGGCGATCGTGCCGCGACTGTCGATGCTCGAGCTGTTCGACCGCGCCCGCGCCGACCTCGAGGCGCAGGGTGCCGAGGTGGTCGAAGTCGACTTCCCGGCGCTGTCGAACTACGAACGCGACCGACCGGGTGCGCGCAACGGCGTCGACCGGGGCATCCTGCCTGCCCGGTTCTTCGACGCCGAGATGTGGGACCTCACGACCTGGGCGTGGAACGACTTCCTCGCCATGAACGGCGACCCCGCCCTCGACCGGCTCGCCGACGTCGACGGGTCGCTCATCTTCCCGACCCCGACCGGCGCGATCGCCGATCACGTGCGTGGCGCGTTCGACGAGTACAACCTCGACCTCGCCGAGTACCCGGTGCGGGCCGCCCGCCCGGGTGTCGAGAGCGGGCTCGTCGAGCGCTTCGAGGACATCCCCGATCTCGCCGACGGGGTGCGCGGGCTCGAGGAGCTGCGCCGGCTCGACCTCGAGTCCTGGCTCGACGAGCAGGGGCTCGACGCGCTGGTCTTCCCGACCGCGGTCGACGTGGGCCGGGCCGACGCCGACGTGAACCCCGCTTCGCACGAGCGCGCGATGGCGAACGGCGTGTGGGTGTCGACCGGAAACACCATGATCCGCCACTACGGCGTGCCGACCGTGACCGTGACGATGGGGCTGCTCGCCGACCTCCGGATGCCCGTGGGCCTCACGTTCGCAGGCCGCGCCTACGACGACATCGCCCTGCTGCGCTCTGCCTGGGCGTATGAGCGGGCGAGCCGACGGCGCGTGCTGCCGCCCTCGATGCCCGAGCTCGCACCGCTCGCGCGAGTCGGGCGGGCGGCCGCCTCGGGCGCGGCGCCGAGACTCGCGTTCTCGGTCGCGGTCGAACCGGATGCCTCGGGTGGTACCGTGCGCATTCGCATCGAGGGCGAGACGGATGCTCCGCTGCTGCAGCTCTTCGTCGACGGCGCCGCCGCGGCGGTCGAACGCGACGGCACCCGCTTCATGGCGACGGCCGCCGTGCCCGCCGCCGAGTTCGAGCGCCGGCACAGCGAGTGGCGAGATCCGTATGGCGCGCTCGTCGTGGTCGTCGCGACCGCGGCCGGCGGCGCCTCGACGGGCGCCTTCCGCGCGGTCGGCGGGGTCTGACGGCCGGCGGCGCTGCGAGACATCCGCCCGGTGCATCGTGCAGGAGAGCACGATGCACCCCTGTCTGAGAGCGTGGATGCAGCCCACTTTCCTGCACCACGGTGGATGCCCCGCTGAGCCCCTGCGGAAAACAGGAGGAGCCGGGTCATGGGTGCGGTGCGGAGGGGATGGCGCGGCTCATCCTGTTTTCGTGGCGTGGCGTGGCGTGGCGTGGCGTGGCGTGGCGTGGCGTGGCGTGGCCCGACGGCCGCCGCGCTGCGAGGCATCCTGCACGAGGGAGGGCGGCGCCTCACGCGAACATCGCGAGCAGCGGCGCCGGGGTGAAGCGCGTCTCGATGCTGCCGGTCGCGCCGGCGCCGGCGGGGCCGACCCAACTGCTCGAGCCGTCGTGCACACGGATCCAACCGTCGCGCATCAGCACGTCGACCCCGAGCACGAACGCGAGCGCGGGCGTGTCGCCCGCTCGCACGTCGAGTGAGCCCTCGAACGTCTGCGACGCGTCGGCGTCGGCGTCCTCGCGGGCCTGCACGCCGACCAGCGGCCGGGCGAGCGGGGTGCGGAACCCCGCCACGTCGAACGGGCTCGCCGTGCGAGCGCTCGCCACCGCGCCGAAGTGCACGCTCGTGGACACCAGGCTCGTCTCGGCCTGGCCGTCGAGCACGAGGCGGCTGCCGACGGCGAAGCGGTAGTGCAGGCGTCCGTCCTCGACGGCCTCGGGCAGGCGCACGACGCTCACCCAGTTGCGGCTCCACGCGAGCGGTGCGCCGACGCGGGTGGGCGGGTCGTAGATGCTCGCGGTGAAGCGGGCGGCGCCGTCGGTGCGGGTGGCGGGTGCGACGAGCGAACTGCGTCGCTCTGCGGCGGGGTGCACCTCGCGCACGGGCGCGAACGCGGGCACCGACACGGCGTCCCAGTGGCGCAGCCAGTCGCGGATGCGACCCTGCACGGCGTCGAAGCGGTCGCCGAGCGCGTCGGCCGGCAGCAGGTCGGCGGCGTCGATCGGGCCGGCGAGCGAGTCGAGCAGGTCGCGCGGCGGAGCGGCGAGTCGGGCGGGGGCGTCGTCGATGAGGGTCATGGCTCGTCTTCCGGTCGGCCGGGCGCGAGACGGCCCGGGGGATGCTGAGGATGACTCGAGCATCGGATGCTCCGTGCTCCGCGGCATCCGGATCGCCCCCGGTCGCGCCTGCGTGCCAGCCCTGAGCGCGTCGGCGAGACGCGCCCGATGCGAGGACGCCCGCTACTCGTCCGCCTCGATGAGGTGGAAGACCGGCTTGGTCGCGCTGGCGGGCAGCGCAACCGCACCCGCGAACCCGGTGTTCCAATCGTCGGGCAGGTTCACGGGGGTGTCCTGTCGGCGCCCCTGCTCGCGCAGCGTCTTCATGAGCAGGCCGCCCGCGAAGCTGCGGAACGTGTTCGCGCTGAGCAGGGTCAGCACGCGGGGATCCTTCTGGTGCCCGACGCTCCTGGCCTGGGTGCGCACGACCTCGAACACCGCGGGCGGGTCGTCGCTCTCCCACTGCTTCCAGGTGCGGCCGCCCCAGTGCACGCAGTGCGCGACGAAGACGATGAGGTCGATGGGCCAGTTCTCGACAACCCGCTTCGGCACGGCCGCCGCCCCGCTGCCGCCCATCATCGCCTGCCACTCGGCGTCCATCCACTGCTTGCGCATCCTGGTGTCGCCGGCCGTGTCGAGGAACGTCCCGATCAGACCGCGATCCTGCGACAGGAGGTCCAGCGCCTCGCGACCGGATCGCACCGTGCGTGTCGCGGGGTCGACGACGAACCACGTGCCGTTCTGGTACACGAGCCCGGCCGCTTTCAACGGCACGAGCGCGTCGGCGCCCGCCTTGGCGAGATTGTCCATCACCGACCGCAGCAGCCCGGTGGCGGCGAACCCGGGCCCGAAACTGAACTTCGCCGTGTCCCACGTGTTGATCGAGGCCTGGGTGCCTTCCCCCACCCCGAGCTCCTTCCAGATCGCCTCATTGACGGCCTTCCGCTTCGCGTCGGGAACATCCAGTGCGTCAGGCTGATCGCCCTTGTGCGATGGACCGACGTAGATGTACCCGCCCGGCACGTGGTCCTTCGGCCGTGCTTTCACCGAACGCAGCAGGTACTCGCCCGCCATGGCGCGGTTGCGGCGGATGGCGTCGTACAGCGCGTCGTAGTAGCGGGGATCGCGCTGCACGAGGTCGGCCGCGTCCTTCAGCACCAGCGGGGGCGCATCCGGGCCGATGATCTTCGGCCAGTTCGGCACGTCGTGCATCGCCTGGAACTCGATCGCCTGATCGGGGAAGAGTCCCTCGACCTTCGGCTGCCGGCCTTCGACCACGTCCAAGGCGGCCATGAGCCGCTGATCCGCGCGGAAGGCAGGAGCTGCGGTGATCGCCGCGAAGGCCCCCGCATCGCGCTTCAGCATGAACAGGGTGTCGACGATCCCGCGTACCCAGAGCATGGCGAGCGACTTCGCGATGCGATCGGTGTCGTGCTCGAGCAGCAGCCGGGTCATCGCGGTGGCCATCGTGACCGCGTCGCCGGTCCACGACACGGGTGGCACCGGCGGCGTCGACTGCAGCGCCGAGGTGGAGTTCTGTTCCCGCTGCAGCACCCGGCTGATCGCCGCGTTGCCGGCCGACGCCCGCCCGTCGATGAGGCGCGAGCCGTCGAGTCGGTCGTTCGGCTGAGACGCGGCCCGCGGCCGCGCTGGGGATGCGGGCGCGGGTCGGACCCCCGGCTCGCGATCCGGTCGTGCGCGTCCCGACTGCCCCAACGTCGCCCCCGACGCCATCATGCGGGCAGCGGGCCGGCGCGGTGTGAATCATGCGGCAGCCGAACGGCCACCCCGTCCTGCCCGTCCGGGCAGCGGCGGCGTCCGGTCGCGGACCCGGCCCAGCCGCGCCGGCCGCGCCGGCCGCGCTGGCCGCAGCCGCAGCCGCAGCCGCGGCCGCATCCGGCCGCACCCTCACGGCCCGGCCGCGCCGGCCGCATCCGCAGCCGCAGCCGCAGCTCAGACCAGCAGCTGGTGCTCGGCGAGCTCGCGGTACAGCGGCACGGTCTCGACGAGCTCGCCGTGCGTGCCCTCGCCGATCACGCGACCCTGGTCGAGCACCACGATGCGGTCGGAGTCGATGACGGTCGAGAGCCGGTGGGCGATGACGAGCAGCGTGCGCCCGGCGGCCACCGCGTCGATCGCCTCGCGCATCATGCGCTCGTTCACGCCGTCGAGCGACGACGTCGACTCGTCGAGCAGCAGGATCGGCGGGGCCGCGAGCAGCGCGCGAGCGATCGCGAGTCGCTGCCGTTCGCCACCCGAGAGCATGATGCCGTCTTCGCCGACCTGGGCGTCGAGCCCGGCCGGGTCGCGCTCGAGCACGGCGCCCAGGTTCACCGCCCGCAGCACGTGCTCGCACTGGGCGTCGTCGGCGTTCGGGCTGCCGAGCAGCAGATTGTCGCGGATCGTGCCGGCCAGCACCGGGGCATCCTGTTCGACGTAGCCGATCTGCGCGCGCAGCTCGGCGCGGTCGAGTGAGCGCAGATCGAGCCCGCCGAGCCGCACGCTGCCGACCGAGGGGTCGTAGAACCGCTCGATGAGCGACAGGATCGTCGACTTGCCGGCGCCCGACGGGCCGACGAGCGCGACCCGCTGCCCGCGGGGCACCCGGAACGACACGTCGCGCAGCACGTGCTGCCGGTCGGTCACGTCGGGCTCGGGTGCGAACGCGTCGGCGGACGCGTTGCCGGGGTCGGCGGGGTCGTTCGGGCGGGTGCGCGCGTAGGCGAACGACACGTCGTCGAACTCGATGGCGGGCGCATGGGGCAGCACCGTCTCGTTCGCCGGCCCGACCATGATGGCGAGCGGGGCGAGCGCCCGGTCGCCGGCGTCCTCGTCGGGCAGATCGAGGATCTCCTGGATGCGGCCCAGCGCGCCGAGCGCCTGGTTGATCGCCATGAACGCACCGAGCACCTGCCCGAGCGGCATGATCATCATGAACAGGAACAAGATGAACGCGACCAGGTTCGCGACCGTGATCGCGCCGCTCGCGACGCGGTAGCCGCCGACGCCGAGCACCACGAGGAACGACACCTGCATCGCGATGCCGGCCACGGGCACCACGAGTGCCGAGATCTTGGCGACCTTGACGCCCATCCTCCAGGCGCCCTCGGCCTCTTCGGTGGTCGCGGCGATCTCGCGCTCGGTGGCTCCGGAGGCGCGGATGGTGCGCACCGAGCTGATCGACCGCTCGACGGCGGCGGCGAGGGCGCCCACGCGCTCCTGCGCCTGACGCGACGCGTCGCGGATCCGCAGCGAGAGCAGGCCGGCGGTGCCGAGCGCGACGGCGACGACGAGCACGGTCAGCCCGAGCAGCACGGGGTCGATGATCGCCATCGCGATGATCGCGCCGACGAAGGTGACGATGCCGCCGATCGCCTCGACGCCGCCCTGCGTGAGCACGGCCCGCAGCAGGGTGGTATCGCTGCCGACCCGCGAGACGAGGTCGCCGGTGCGCCGGGTGTCGAACTCGGCGATCGGCAGGTGCAGGATGCGCGCGATGAGCTGGCGCCGGCTCGTGAGCACGACGCCCTCGCCGGTGCGCTGCAGCAGGTAGTGCTGGTAGCCGCTGAGGAGTCCCTGCGCGACGACCAGCCCGACGAGCAGCCAGACCAGCCCGCCGAGCGGTTCGCTCGCCTCGACGACCGAGATCACCCGGCTCACCACGAGCGGTTGCGCGAGGCTCGCAGCGGCCAGCAGCAGGCTGAGCACGATCACGACCGCGATGACGCCGCGGTGCTCGAGCAGGTAGGGGATGAGCTGGCGCACCGTGGCGCGCGGGCCGCCGCGGTCGGCGCGACGTGCGAAGGGGGATCGACGAGTAGCGGGGGTCTCGCTCTGGGTCATGTCACCTGTTCCTGATCAACCCGGACGGGTCGCGGCCGGCCCCCGAACGGGCGGGCCGCCTTGCAGCATAGACGGATCGGCTGGCGATCAGCCGCGACCGTACTTCTTGTGCACGGCCTGCTTCGACACCTCGAGGGCGAGGGCGATGAGCTGCCAGCTCGCCCCGGCGGCGCGCGCCCGGCGCACCGCGAGCGCTTCGGCGCGGTCGAGTTCGCGGGTGAGCGCGATGCGAGCAAGCCGGATGTCGCGGAGCGCGCGATACGGGTCGCCGCCGTCGGCAGCGGCGATCGCGGTGCGAAGCGTGCGGTCGTCCATGTCGTCAACGTTAGTTGACACGTCCGACCCCCGTCAACCCGTATTGACGCTTCGCTCCCTTTTCAGGAACCACCCCCGCATTCGTCACGCTTCTCAGGAAGACACGCCGTGCGCGACGCGATTCCGCCCCATGACGCCTGAAAACGGAACGACGAATCGTCGCCGACGGGCAGGTCGCCGCGCACGCGGGTGGGACGGCGGGCCGGGTCAGGCGGGGCCGGCGCCGGCCCCGCCGATCACCCGGGCCGCGAGCGCGTGACCGGCGAGCACCGCGTCGCGCACCGCCGCGCCCGAGAGCGTCGCGGCGAGGTACCCCGCGGCGAACGCGTCGCCCGCGCCGGTCAGGTCGCGCACCACGTCGACCGGTTCGACCTCGACGTGCAGGGTCGGCTCGCCGCGCTCGAACACGGCGGTCGGGGCAGGGCCGTGCTTGACCACCACCGTCGTGGCGGCCTCGGCGGCGAAGGGTCCGCCGGCCGCGACGCCGAGCGCCTCGGCCTCGGTCTCGTTCGCGAACAGCACGTCGGGGCCGAGCTCGCGCAGCAGCGCGAGCACCGCCTCGGTGCCGAGGTTCGCAAGCAGCCCGGTCGATGACGCGTCGATCGACAGGCGGATGCCTCGCTCGCGCGCCGACTCGAGCATCAGCAGCACGCTCGAGCGCGCGGGATCGCGCTCGAATCCGTACAGGGGCACGTGCAGCCAGGCCGCGTCGTCGAGCCACGATGGATCGATAGGCCCGAGCTCGGCCGACGCACCTCGGTCGGGGAACATCGTGCGCTCGCCCTCGGGGTCGACGAGCAGCACCACGGCGCCGGTCGTGCCGCGCCGCTGCACTCGCACGTCGACCCCGTCGCGCTTCAGCGCGGCGACCAGGGCGTCGCCCGCGGCGTCGGGCCCGACGCATCCGATGAACCGAACCCGCGCGCTCGCCGCGCCCGAGGCCAGCGCCGCGACGTTCGCGGCGCTGCCCCCACGCGTGCGGAACACCCGCGCCGCCGTGTCGGTGCCGTGGCGCACAGGCTCGCTCGTCCACACCACGATGTCCTCGACGAGGTCGCCGACGACGGCGAGCACCGGCTCAGCCGGCGATCGCACGGGCGATCTCCGCGCCGAGCGCGACATTGCCGCGATACACCTCGAGGTTGACCGCGAGGCTGCGCCCGCCCGTCGCGCGCTGCACCCAGTCGAGCAGGAACGGCGTCGAGTCGTGCCCGGTCACACCCTGTTCGGATGCAGCGACCAACGCCTCGGCGAGGATCCGGTCGTGCTCCTCGGGGTCGAGTTGCGCGTGGAGCGACACCGGATTCGCCACCAGCACTGCGGCGCGCAACCCGAGTTCGTCGCGGGCGCGCGCGAGCGCGGCGACCTCGTCGGGGGAGTCGACCTGGTAGTCGAGTTCGAACCCCGAATCAGTGACGTAGAACGCGGGATACCGGTTCGTGCGGTAGCCGACGACGGGGATGTTCAGCGTCTCGAGCCGCTCGAGGGTCGCCGCGATGTCGAGGATCGACTTCACTCCGGCGCTCACCAGCGTGATCGGCGTGTCGGCGAGCACCGGCAGGTCGGCGGATTCGTCGAAGGTCTCGGATGCTCCGCGGTGCACGCCGCCCAGCCCGCCGGTCGACATCGTGCGGATGCCGGCCCGGTGCGCGAGCCACGCCGTCGCCGCGACGGTCGTGCCCGCGTCGAGCCCCTTCGCCCGCGCGATCGGCAGGTCGCGCACGCTCGCCTTCACGACCCCGTCGACCGTGCAGAGCCGTTCGAGCTCTCCGGCGGAGCATCCGACCACCGCTTCACCGCCGATCACCCCGATCGTCGCCGGAACCACGCCCGCATCGCGCACCTGCCGCTCGGCCGCGAGGCCGACCTCGAGATTGCGCGGTCGCGGCAACCCGTGGCTGAGGATCGTCGACTCGAGCGCGAGCACCGGCTGCCCTTGGGCGACGGCCGCGCGCACCTCATCGGAGACGCGGATGGATGGGGGAGGCGTCACGACGTCGGGCATGCGGCCATGCTAGGACCCGGTGCCGACACCGCGCAGCGGTGTGCCGGCCTCAGATCTCCTCGGGATTGCCGGGCATCGCGCCGACGTCGTCGAGCAGGATGCGCTGCGGCGGCTCGTACTCCCATTCCTCGAACGGGTGGTCGGCGACGACGGCGAAGACGGATTCGACGTGCTCCTCCCAGTGCCGGCGCGACTCCCAGATCGCGATGCCCACGACCCGCTCCCCGCCGTCGACCTCGCGCCAGGGGCCGATCTGCAGCAGGCCCTGCGTGCCGATGCCGCCGAGCCGCACGAGGTTCATCGAGGCGATGAGGTCGTCGACGTGCTCGGGCTTCGGCCGATGGATCGACATGTGGATGAACATGACGCCACGCTATCGAGGATGTTTCACGATGTGACGAGGGCTCGCGACATCCGATCGATGCCCGCGTATCGTCGCCTGCACCGCCATCCGCAAGGAGTCATCATGTCGCACCGCCAGTCGCACCCCGCCACCCAGCCGCTCGCCGGCCGGGCGATGGGCATGCGCGGCTGCGAGGCGCACGCCGAGTGCGCGAGCGACCGACCCGGCCACCGGCTGCACCGCATGCAGGCGCGCCTCGCCGAGGTCGCCGGGTCGAAGTGGGTCGACGCGATCGTCATCTCGGCCGACGCCGACGGGTTCGTCGAACTCGCCGAGCTCGACGGCACGTCTCGCCGCGTCTGGCACCACGCTCCGCTCGGCGAGGTGCTCGTCGCGGGTGCGCCGGTCGCCCTGCACACCGTCTACAGCGTGCTCGACAGCGGCGCCGGCCGACTCAGCATCGCCGAAGCGTAGACCCAGGCGCCGGCGGTGTCGGCGTCGCGGTCACATCGCGGGCGCCATCTCCCGCATCGAGCCCAGCATCTTCTCGAGCGCCATCGCGGCCTGGTCGCACGCCATCGCGCACATCCGGCAGTGCTCGCTCATCTCGGCGTGCATCATGCACTCGGCCGAGCAGGCGCGGCACATGGCCATCGTGCTCTCCATCATCGACATCATGAGCGCCATGTCCCAGCCGTTCATGCGCAGCATCATCCGCATCATGGTGCCGCACATGTCGGCGCAGTTCGAGCACATTGCCGCGCACCGGCCCATGCCCTCGCCGGCGTCCGCGTCGGCGCACATCACGCACGCCTGCATGCACGCCGAGAGGGCCTCGAGACACTCCTCGAGCATCGACATGTCCATGCCCTTCGGCATGTCCGACGCCGACATCGCGCCCTTCATCATGTCCATCGTCATGTTCATCACGGGGGACCGCCGTTCCCGGGCGGCCGGGCACCGACGATGCCGGTGGAAGACCCGGTTGCCCTGCTGCGGGCAATGTTACGTCGTGTGACATCCGCCCAGAAGGCCCGCCCTGTTACACCCAGGTGAACGTTCGCGGCTGCGCTCCCGGGTGCCCGGCGGTGGCGTGGCCGGCTGACTCCGTGTGGAAAACAGGATGAGCTGGGTCATAGGTGCGGTGGCGAGGGGATGTGGCGGCTCATCCTGTTTTCGTGTGGTGGGTGTTCTGCGGGGGCGCGGATGCGAAGGCCCGGATCGCAGGGCCGGATGTCACGCCGATGCCCCGCACACACGACGGATGCCCCGGGCCGAGGCCCGGGGCATCCGATCTGCGATGCGAAGCAGCTGACTACAACACGGCCGACGAGCTGAAGCCCGCCTCCTCGTAGTCGACGTCCTTCGTCTCCTTGCCGATGATGAGCGCGATGAGCGTCAGCACGCCCATGACCGACAGGTACACGCCGACGAGCCACGGCTCGCCCACCCACGCCCAGAGGGCGAGCGCGATGAGCGGCGCGACCGCCGCGCCGAGGATCGACGACACGTTGTACGAGACGGCCGACCCGGTGTACCGGACGTTGGTCGGGAACAGCTCGGGCAGCAGCGCGCCCATCGGCCCGAACGTCGCGCCCATGAGCGTGAAGCCGAAGATGAGGAACGCTTGCGCGAGCGCACCCGCGAACCGCGGCGATCCGCCCGACATGAGGAACACGTTGAACGTGAGACCGAAGACGATGATCGCGAGCGTCACCCAGATGAGCAGGCGACGCCGGCCGATCGCGTCGGCGATCGGACCCGACAGCATGGTGAAGACACCGAAGAACACCACGCCGATGATCTGCATCGTGACGAACTCGGGGTACGCGAAGCCACCGCCCGGGAAGAACGCCGCCGCGTCGAACGGAGTTCCGGCGGCATCGGCCGCCGCCTGCGCCGTCTCGACGTCGGCGGGCTTGATGCCCCACGCGAGGGTGTAGCTCGTCATCAGGTAGAAGAGCACGTAGGTCGCGAGCATGAAGAAGGTGCCGAGGATCAGCTCCTTCCAGTGGTGCCGGAACACCGTGCCGATCGGCACCTTGCGGATCGCGCCCTTCGTCGACGCCTTCTCGAACGCGCTCGACTCGACGAGCTTCAGCCGCACCCAGAGGCCGATGATCACCATGACCGCCGAGAACAGGAACGGCACACGCCAGCCCCACTCGAGGAACCACTCGCGAGACGGCGAGCTGAAGTTGATGACGAGGAACAGGCCGTTCGCGATGATGAAGCCGATCGGCGCGCCGAGCTGCGGGAACGTGCCGTACCAGGCGCGCTTGCCCGCGGGGGCGTTCTCGGTCGCGACCAGCGCCGCGCCCGACCACTCGCCGCCGAGCGCGAAGCCCTGGGCGAGTCGCAGGATCAGCAGCGCCAGCGCCGCGAACCATCCGATCTGCGCGTAGGTCGGCAGCAGGCCGATGATGAAGGTCGCGATGCCCATCGTGAGCAGCGACGCGACGAGCGTCGCCTTGCGGCCGTGCTTGTCGCCGAAGTGGCCGAACACGACGGCGCCGAGCGGGCGGGCGATCATCGCCGCACCGAAGACGCCGAACGACGCGAGCTGCGCGGTGAGCGGGTCGCCGGTGGGGAAGAACAGCACCGGGAAGACCAGCACGGCGGCGGTCGCGTACGCGTAGAAGTCGTAGAACTCGACCGTGGTGCCGATGAGGCTCGCGAGGATGACTCGTCCGCGCGAGTTCTTCACGGGCGCGGAGGCGGGGGAGGGTGAGGCTGCGGCAGGCGCAGTCTGCGTTGCTGACATGGTGACGGATGCTCCGGGAAAGAGTCGGAGCCGGCACGGGAGGCGTCGGTCTGGCGTCGAACCGCGTACGGCGATGGAACGGGTCGCTTGTGGCAACCGCACTAGCGTACGCGAAGGCCCGGCGTCCACGGCCCGGATCGGGGGCGGCCGGGCGGGGTCGTGCGACGAACGGTCGCTTCTCTGCGACGAGCGGCGGATGCCTCGCGGCCGGCGCCGGCCACGAGGCATCCGTCAGCTGTGGTCTGCGCCTAGCGCCAGATGACCGCGATGCCCGCGTTCACGAGGGTGAGCACGCCGATCGACCAGAAGATCGCGGGCGGAACCGAGCCGGTGCGGCGCTGGCGCGCCGACCCGATGCCGAGCAGCGCGCCGATGACGAGCAGCACGACGAGCTTCACGCCGATCTTCACGTAGTTCAGGTCGTACTCGATGCCCCACGGGGCGGCGAGCGCGAGGCCCGCGACGCCCGCGATCAGCAGGCCGTAGTCCATGAGACGGGTGAGCCTGAACCTGCGGCTCACGGCCTCGGCGGCCCAGGCGCCGAACAGCACGGCGAACCCGATGAGGTGGATGAACACGACGATGTGGCGCAGGGTCTCCATGCAGCCCACTGTAAGTTCTACGCGACGTCGAAAGCCAATCGGCGCGCGGCGCAACTCGACCGGCGAAGACTCAGCCGCGCAGCGCCCCCAGCGCGCGGGCCGCCGCGATCGCCGCCTCGGCGGCCTCGCGGCCCTTGTCCTCTTTCGAGCCGGGCAGGCCCGCACGGTCGAGCCCCTGCTGCTCGTCGTCGAGGGTGAGCACGCCGAACCCGACCGGCTTGCCGGTGTCGAGGGCGACCCGCGTGAGCCCGTCGGTCGCCGCCGACGACACGTACTCGAAGTGCGGCGTGCCGCCGCGGATGATCACGCCCAGCGCGACCACCGCGTCGGCGCCCGCCTCGAGCGCAGCCTTCGCGACTACGGGCAGCTCGAAGCTGCCGGGCACGCGCACGAGCGAGAACGACGCGCCGGATGCCTCGAGGGTGCGGGTGGCCCCCGCGATGAGCCCATCGGTGATCTCGTCGTGCCAGCTTCCGGCGACGATCACGACATCGAGGCCGGTGCCGTCGATGTCGAGGGTGGGGGAACCGTGTCCGCTCATGAGGCGTGTCCTTCCAGCAGGGATTCGGCCGCGGCATCCGCCAGCTGACCGTCGTCGATCGAATGGCCCATCCGACGCCGCTTGGTGTCGAGGTAGCCCTGGTTTCCGGCGCCGACGCCGACCACGAGCGGCAGCCGCTCGGTCACCCGGATGCCGTGCTGCTCGAGCTGGCGCACCTTCTCGGGGTTGTTCGTGAGCAGGCGCACTCGCTCGATGCCGAGCTCGTCGAGGATGGCGCTCGCGGCCGTGTAGTCGCGCGCATCGATCGGCAACCCGAGCGCGAGGTTCGCGTCGAGGGTGTCGAGGCCGTCCTCCTGCAGGCGGTAGGCGCGGAGCTTGTTGATGAGGCCGATGCCCCGCCCCTCGTGGCCGCGCAGGTAGACGACGACCCCGCCGTCGGCGCGGATCGCCTCGAGCGCGGCGTCGAGCTGCGGACCGCACTCGCACTTCAGCGAACCGAAGGCCTCGCCGGTCAGGCACTCGGAGTGCACGCGCACCACGGCGCCGGCGGGGTCGGCGGCGGGGTCGCCCGCGATGATGGCCACGTGGTCGGCGCCGGTCGCCCGGTCGCGGTAGGCGCGCACCCGGAACTCGCCGTGCACGGTCGGCAGGGTCGTCTCGACCTCGAACCGCACGCGCGAGGTCTCGGGCACGACCGAGGGCTCGCGCGCCTCGAGGTCGCGCCCGGCGTGCCAGGTCTGCAGCCACTCGATGAGCGCGGCGATCGTGGTCACCGGCAGCGCCTCGCGCTCGCCGAGCTCGAGCAGCTGCGGCAGTCGCATCATCTCGCCGTCGTCGGCCACGAGCTCGCCGATCACGCCGACCGGTGACAGGCCCGCCAGGCGCATCAGGTCGACCGCGGCCTCGGTGTGGCCGGCGCGCTCGCGCACGCCGCCGTCGACGGCGCGCAGCGGCAGTACATGGCCCGGGCGGATCAGCGCGTCGGGCGTCGACTCGGGGTCGGCCAGCACGCGCAGCGTGTGGGCGCGCTCGCCCGCCGAGATGCCCGTGGAGTTGCGGTTCGCCGCGTCGACCGAGATCGTGTACGCGGTGCCGCGGGCGTCTTCATTCCGCTCGACCATGGGCGGAAGCTCGAGCCGGTCGGCGAACGTGGTCGGCATCGGCGCGCACAGGAACCCGCTGGTGTGCCGCACCATCCACGCGATCCACTCCTGGGTCGCGAACTCGGCGGCCATGATCGCGTCGCCTTCGTTCTCGCGGGCTTCGTCGTCGGCGACGATCACCGGCTTTCCGGCGCGCAGCGCGTCGAGCACCTCGGGAATGGTGGCGAGGCTCATGCGAGGCTCCCTTCGAATGAGGACGGTTCGGGCGCGGGGGCGCCCGGCTCGGCCAGGGACGACGGCAGCGATCGGTGCGCGTCGAAACGCAGCATCCGCTCGACCTGCCTGGCCAGGATGTCGGTCTCGATGTTCACCCGATCGCCGACCACTCGCTCGCCCAGCGTGGTCGCCGTGAGCGTCTCGGGAATGAGCGACACCTCGAACCAGTCGTCGCCGACGGCGCTCACGGTGAGCGAGACGCCGTCGACCGCGATCGAGCCCTTGTCGACCACGAGCGGGGCGTGCGCGGGATCGAGCGAGAACCGGATGACCCGCCACGCCTCGGCCGGGCGGATCTCGAGCACCTCGGCGGTGCCGTCGATGTGTCCCTGCACGATGTGCCCGCCGATGCGGTCGCCGACCTTCGCCGCGCGCTCGAGGTTCACGGCGACGCCGGCGCGCGCGCCGTCGAGGGTCGACATCGCGAGGGTCTGCGCCATGACGTCGGCGGTGAAGGATGCCTCGTCGAAATCGACGACGGTGAGGCACACGCCCGACACGGCGATCGAGTCGCCGTGCTTCACGCCCTCGACCGCGAGCGGGCCGCGCACGGTGAGCCGCGCGGCGTCGGCGGTGCGCTCGACGCGCGTGATCGAGCCTCGCTCTTCGATGATGCCGGTGAACATGTCAGGTCCCTTCGATCGGGGTGACCGGTCGGGCGACGACGAGCAGGTCGTCGCCGAGCCGGGTGACGTCGGTGAAGTCGTAGCGCTGGGCTTGCGTGATGGTCGCGATGCCGAGGTCGCCGATCGCGGTGCGGGGCCCGCCGAGCAGGGCGGGCGCGAGGTAGACGAGCAGTTCGTCGGCGAGTCCCGCGGCGAGGAACGCGCTCGCGAGCGTCGGCCCGCCCTCGACGAAGAGCGATCGGATGCCTCGCTCGGCGAGCAGGCGCAGGTCGGAGGCGAGGTCGTGGCCGGCGAGCAGCACCGCATCACGCGGGTGGCGCAGCACGGCGGCGTCGGGCGGAACGGGGCGCGAGCCGAAGACCACGGGCACCGGCTGCGCGTCGAGCAGGCGCCCTGCCGCGTCGCGTGCGGTGAGCGCGGGGTCGTCGGCGACCACTGTGCCCGTGCCGACCGCGATCGCATCGGCGAGGGCGCGGCGGCGGTGCATGTCGGCACGGGCGGCCTCGCCGGTGATCCACTGCGAGGTGCCGTCGGCGGCCGCCGCGCGACCGTCGAGCGTCGACGCCCACTTGACCGTGACACGCGGGCGGTGGTGGCGGGCAGCGAACAGCCAGTCGTCGAGGAACGCCTCGGACTCGGCCTCGAGCACGCCGCCGACCACGTCGACGCCGCCGGCGCGCAGGTGCTGTGCGCCGCCCGCCGAGTGGTCGCCCGGGTCGCCGACCGCGTACACCACACGACCGATGCCGGCCTCGAGCAGTGCGACCGCGCAGGGCCCGGTTCGGCCGGTGTGGTTGCACGGTTCGAGCGTCACGACCGCGGTGGCGCCGTGCGCCTGCCCGGCCCCGAGGTGCGAGAGTGCGTCGACTTCGGCGTGCGCGGTGCCGGCGCCGCGGTGCCAGCCCTCGGCGAGCACGTCGCCCGCGGGGGAGAGGATGACGCAGCCGACCCGCGGGTTGACACCGGTCGCGGGGCCGCGTGCAGCGAGTTCGAGGGCGCGGCGCATCGCCGCGACCTCGGTCGCCGTGGCCTCGTGGGCGGTCATCCGGTGCATCCGTTTCCGGCTCCGGGTCGCCCGGCGTGATGCCGGATCCGGCGGCCGCGCGTGCGGTCGCCGACACGTGCGCCTCCCATCCGGACTTTCACCGTCGGTACCGGAATTCCACCGGTTCAACCTCGCCCGCCCGGCCGGATGGCCTGACGTGCGACGCTCGCGGACTCTCACCGCCGGTTCGGAATTGCACCGACCCCGGAGCACGTTGCTCGTGTCGATTCTAGGTCAACGCCCTGACGCCCTTGTTATTCCGCGTCATCCGCCCGCCCCCGGGTGCCCTTTTCAGGCGTTTCTGTGCGCGCGACCCGGATGCGCGGCGTGTTCTCCTGAAAAGCGCGCGATTCGGGCGAGCTCTCCTGAGAAAAGCACCGCGCGGCGGCGGGTGGGTCAGGGGTCAGGGGGTGGCGAGGGCGCGGGCGGTGCCCTCGTCGACGATGAGGTCGGTGACGAGCCGTGCCGCGAGCGCGCCGCGCAGGCTCGGCAGCTTCGCCCGACCCGCGACGACGCAGACGCGCCGCGGCACCCGGCGCAGCGCGGCGAAGTCGGGTCCGGTGCCGCGCGCGTTCAGCGCGATGCCGTCGGTGGACCCGTCGGCCCGATAGAACACGGTCGCCACGTCGCCGACGACCCCGTTGCGGCTCAGCGACTCGTAGTCGGCGCGCTCGAGGTAGCCGCCCTGGTAGACCCGGCTCGGCACGTCGGCGAAGGGCGAGCCGACACCGAAGATCGCGACATCCAGCCTGGCTTGCAGCGTCAGGATGCGCCGGACGCTCCGTTCCCGCCAGAGCGCCTGCTTCGTCGTCGGATCGTCGAAGAACGCCGGCACCGGGAACTGCTCGACCTCGGCGCCGAACGCGTCCCCGAACCGGCGCAGCAGCTCGCTCGCGTACAGGATGCCGGTCGTGCGCAGGTTGCCGGCGCCGTTCAGCTGCACGATGCGGGTGTCCGCGGTCGGCTTGGCGACGAGGTGCCGGCTGACCGCGCTCATCGTCGACCCCCACGCCAACCCGATCGACTGGCCCTGGTCGACGAACCCGCCGAGCATGCGCGCCGCCGACATCGCGACTCGCTCGAGACGGTCGACCTCGGTGGTGTGGTCGGGCATCGGCACCACGTGCACGGCGAGGTCGAACCGATCGGCGAGCTCCTGTTCGAGGCGGCCGACGCCCTCGAGCGGGGAGTGCACGGTGATCTCGACGAGCCCGGTGTCGCGCGCGTACGAGAGCAGCCGCGACACGGTCGACCGCGAGACACCCAATTCGTCGGCGATCGCCTCCATCGTGAGGTCTTGCAGGTAGTAGAGCTGCGCGGCGCGGAGGGCGGTTCGGCTCTTCGCGGGCAGCGTCTGCAGACCGTCTTCAGACGCGATCATGGCGCCTCCTTTGCACATTCGTGCAGTTGGATTGCAAGTGCGTTCGCACCGGTTCACCATGTATTCACCCACACGCGCGAGACTTCCGGCAAGCGCATGCACGCGCATCCGTGCGCCGAGTCCGCGTGGTCGATCGACGGAAGGAACGATCGGATGACCCAGCCCACGACCCCCGCTCCGTCGCTGCGTGCCGAGGTCGCCGACCTGCAGGCGCGCCCAGCGGCATCCGTCGTCATCGTCGGCGGCGGCATCAACGGCATCGCGACCTTCCGCGACCTCGCGCTGCAGGGCGTCGATGTCGTGCTCGTCGAGCGCGACGACTTCGTCTCGGGCGCGTCGAGCGCGTCGAGCCACATGATCCACGGCGGCATTCGATACCTCGAGAACGGTGAATTCCGCCTCGTGCATGAATCGGTCGTCGAGCGCAACGCGCTCATCCGCACGGCACCGCACTACGTGAAGCCGCTGCAGACCACGGTGCCGATCTTCTCGACCTTCTCGGGGCTGCTGTCGGCGCCGCTGCGCTTTCTCACGCATCAGCAGGGCAAGCCCACTGAGCGTGGTGCGCTGCTCATCAAGACCGGGCTCACGATCTACGACGCCTTCTCGCGCGACGGCGGCAGCGTGCCTCGACACCGGTTCCTCGGCCGCCGGAAGTCGCTCGCCGAGCTGCCGAAGCTCAACCCCGCCATCCGGTACACCGCAACGTATTACGACGCGAGCATGCACGACCCCGAGCGCCTCGCGCTCGACGTGCTGCACGATGGACTCGCCTCGGGCACGCATGCCCGGGCAGCGAACCAGGTCGAGGCGATCGGCATGGGAGCGAGCGGCCTACGGGTGCGCGACCGCGAGAGCGGCGTCGAGTTCGATCTCGTCGCCGACGTCGTCGTCAACGCGTCGGGGCCGTGGACCGACCTGACCAACGCGGCGTTCGGCCGCCCGACCCGGTACATGGGCGGCACGAAAGGCTCGCACATCGTGCTCGACCACCCCGAGCTGCTCGCCGCGACCGGCGGCCGCGAGATCTTCTTCGAGCACGACGACGGGCGCATCGTGCTGATCTACCCGTTGAAGGGCCGCGTGCTGGTCGGCACCACCGACCTCGAGCACGACCTGCGCGAGCCCGCCGTCTGCACTGAGGCCGAGGTCGACTACTTCTTCGAGCTCATCGCGCACGTCTTTCCCGACATCGCGGTGGACCGCTCGCAGATCGTCTACCGGTTCGCCGGGGTGCGCCCGCTGCCGCGCCACGACGACACACAGCCCGGATTCGTCTCGCGCGACTATCGCATCGAGCGGTCGGATGTCGCGGAGCGACCCGGCACGACGATGCTGAGCCTGGTCGGTGGCAAGTGGACCACCTTCCGCGCCCTCGCCGAGCACCTGTCCGACGAGGTGCTCGGGCTGCTCGGCCGCGAGCGCGTGCGGTCGACCGAGGGGCTGCCGATCGGTGGAGCGGCCGGGTATCCGACCACGCCCGACGCGCGTCGCGTGTGGGTGGTCTCGCACGGCGACGAGGTCGGCCGCGAGCGTGCCGAGCAGCTGCTCGAGCGGTACGGCACCCGGGCCGAGGAGTACCTCGCCGAGGTCGAGGGCGGGCCCGAGACCGTACTCATGCAGCACTCGGAATACACCCGGGAGGAGATCGCGTACCTCGTGCGAACCGAGCGGGTCGTGCACCTCGCCGACCTCGTGCAGCGGCGCACGAGCCTCGCGTTCGCGGGGCAGCTCACGATGCCGCTGCTCGACGAGCTCGCCGGCATCGCCGGAGAGGTGCTCGGGTGGGACGCCGACCGGCGTGCCGCCGAGGTCGACTCGACCGCACGCCTGCTCGCCGACCGCCACGGGGTCGTGCTCGACGCGGTGACCGTGCAGGTCTGATCCACCTGATCGAGGGCTGCCGGCTCGCGCTCCTCGGCGACCGCACCGCTTCGCTCGTCGTTCGGGCGCGGACGGCGGGTTCCGTTACGGCGCCAGCGCGGCCGGCAGCTCGTCGAGGGAGGTGATCTCGAGCACGCCGAGCTCGGCGGCGCGTGCGGCCTCGGCAGGTTCGGCGATCGCGCCGACCCGGTTCAGCCACACGCCGGTCAGCCCGGCTTCGGCGGCTCCGATGGCGTCGGTGCGCAGGCGGTCGCCCACATACGCCGCGTCGGCGGGGTCGACTCCGAGCAGCTCGCAGGCGTGGTGGAAGATGCGCGCGTCGGGCTTCACGATGCCGACCGCGCCGCTGGCGACGAGCAGGTCGATCACGCGGTCGAGCCCGACCTGGGCGACCTTGCGCTGCTGGAACGCCAGGTCGCCGTTGGTGATGAGCCCGAACCGGATGTCGCCGCGCTTCGCGCGCAAGGCGTCGAGGCAGGGGAGCGCGTCGTCGTGCAGCGTCCACGCCGCTCGATAGTGCTCGAAGTACGCGGTGAACCATTCGCCGGCTTCGTCGTCGGTGAGCTCGACGCCGTGCGACGCGGCGAAGTCGCGAGCCCGCGCCCGCCGCTGGCCCTCGAACGCGAGTTCGCCCGCGAGGTAGCGGTGGTAGTGGTGCTCTTCGAGGCGGTACCAGTCGGCGATGGCCGCGTCGGCGTCGGTCGCGACGATTCCCACCGCGTCGAGGTAGGTCAGGATGCCCCGGGCGACCGCGCCGCGATGGGCGAACAGCGTGTCGTCGAGGTCGAACAGCACCGCAGCCGGCAGGGTCATGCGCACGTCCCGGTCATGAAGCCGTGCCCGCGGTGCGATGCGGAGATCCGAGGCTCGTGCGATCGCGCCGCGACCCGATCACGCCCATCAGCTCGGCGCCGGTCATACGCCGCTCGATCAGCGGATCCTGACCGGCGAGAGCGATCGCGTCGACGTCGTCGGGAGTCGGCTGGTCGAGCACGAGCCGAGCGGTGCGGAGCGAGACGGGCTGCATCTCGGGGCTTATCGCCGGCGCAGGAAGCCGACGCGTTCGTAGACGTCCGCGAGGGTGCGCTCGGCCCGCTCGGCCGCCTTCTCAGCACCGACGGCGAGGATGCGGTCGAGTTCGGCGGGGTCGTCGAGCAGTTCGAACGTGCGAGTGCGGATCGGCTCGAGCGCGCCCACCACCACCTCGGCGAGCTCCTTCTTGAGGTCGCCGTAGCCCCGGCCGACGTACTGCTGCTCGAGCTCGGCGATCGTCGAGCCCGTGATCGTGGCGTAGATGTCGAGCAGATTCGAGATGCCGGGCTTGGCGGCGGGGTCGTAGCGGATCTCGCGCTCGGTGTCGGTGACCGCGCTCTTGATCTTCTTCGCGGTGCGGGCCGGCTCGTCGAGCAGGCGGATCAGGCCCGCGTCGCTCGCCGCCGACTTCGACATCTTCGACGTGGGGTCTTGCAGGTCGTAGATGCGGGCCGACTCCTTCGGGATGTACGCCTCGGGCACGGTGAACGTCTCGCCGAACCGCGAGTTGAACCGGCCGGCGAGGTCGCGGGTCAGTTCGAGGTGCTGGCGCTGGTCGTCGCCGACGGGCACGAGGTCGGTGCCGTACAACAGGATGTCGGCGGCCATCAGCACGGGGTACGTGAAGAGGCCGACCGTCGTGGCATCCGCCCCCTGCTTGGCCGACTTGTCTTTGAACTGGGTCATGCGGCTCGCCTCGCCGAAGCCCGTGATGGTGCCGAGCACCCAGGCGAGTTCGGCGTGCGCCGGCACGTGAGACTGCACGAACAGCGTCGACCGCAGCGGGTCGACGCCGGCGGCGAGGTACTGCGCCGCGGTGCGCCGGGTCGAGGCGCGCAGCTCAGCAGGGTCTTGCGCGACGGTGATCGCGTGCAGATCGACGACGCAGTAGATGGGGTCGAACTCGTCTTGCAGCTTCACCCAGTTGACGAGCGCGCCGAGGTAGTTGCCGAGGTGCAGCGAGTCGCTCGACGGCTGCATGCCGGAGAAGACGACAGGGCGGGCGGTGGTCATGATTCGAGACATCCTTGCAGTGAGTCGGAGCAGAGCGGAGCGGCGATGCCCGCGTCAGATCGCGTAGTCGACGACGACGGGCGCGTGATCGGACCATCGCTCGTCGTACGCGGCGGCGCGGTCGACCGTGTACGACGCGACGGTGTCGGCGAGCGCCTGGGTCGCGAGGTGGTAGTCGATGCGCCAGCCGGTGTCGTTGTCGAACGCCTTGCCGCGCCACGACCACCACGTGTACGGGCCGTCGACCTCGCCGGCGGAGCGGCGACCGACGTCGACCCAGCCGAGCCCGGCGCCGTGGTTCGCGAGCTCGTCGCCCTCGGCCCCGACGAAGCGGTCGAAGTACGCGCGCTCGTCCGGCAGGAACCCGGCGTTCTTGCGATTGCCCCGCCAGTTCTTGATGTCGAGGGTGCGGTGCCCCACGTTGAGATCGCCGAGCACGACCGCGAGCTCGGAGTGGGCGGCGAGCTCGGGCAGGCGGTGTTCCATGGCGTCGAGGAAGCGGTACTTCTCGATCTGCTTGGGCGTGTCGACCTCGCCGGTGTGCACGTAGGCGCTCACCACGGTGACGATGCGATCGCCCACCTCGTAATCGGCCTCGAGCCAGCGCCCCGCGGTGTCGAAGTCTGGGCCGCCGAGTTCGACGCGGTGCAGGCTCGCCCGGTGACGGCTCGCGATGGCGACGCCCGCGCGCCCCTTGGCCGTCGCCGGGTCGTGCACGACGTCCCAGCCGTCGCCGAGCAGCGCGGTCAGGTCGTCGGTGGAGGCGCGCACCTCTTGCAATGCGAGGATGTCGACGCCGCGATCGGCGAGCCAATCACCCATGCCTCGGCGGTATGCGGCCCGGATGCCGTTGACGTTCACGGTCGCGATGCGCAGGGGCTTCGAGGGCATGCGATCGATCTTATGGGAGCCCGCCGACATCCTTCTCCGCGAGGGGGCGGGCAGCCTTCTCGGCCACGGGGGGCCCGCCGGGGCGCAGCTCGCCTGCGAGTTCGGGCGCGGGCGTCGCCCGGGCGCGCTCGAGTTCCGCCTCGGCGCGCTCGAGGCGGCGTCGCGCGGCGATCCGTCTGAGCCATCCGGAGTGCTCGACGCCGTCGCGCGCCTCGCGCACCTTGACCTCGGCGGCCGTGATCAGCGCAGCCCGCTCGCGCGCCGCGCGCTCGGCCGCGAGCTGCTCGGGGGTCACGAGGCGCAGCGACTCGTGCGCGTCGGTGGCTTCGACCGCGACCCAACTCGCCGCGACCAGGATCACGATGCTGGTCACCCGGAACCACAGCAGCAGACCGATGAACACCGCGAAGGTCGCCAGCAGCGGGTTCGAGGTCGTGAACACGAGCACCACCGAGCTGAACAGCTGCAGCAGCGACATCCCGGCCGACCCCAGCAGCGACCCGACCCACATCCGCCGCCACGGCATCGCCGCTCCCGAGAGGAAGCGGAAGAGTGCAGCCAAAGCGAGCGTGTCGATGGCGAACACGACGAGCAGCGCGCCGCCCTGGATGAAGTAGGTCGACCATCGCGACGAGAAGTCCCAGTCGAGCAGCTGGAGCATCCAGTCGATGAAGTTCACCGTGACGATCGACATGGCCGTCGCCAGCAGCAGCACGAGTCCGAACGCGAGCGCGGCGAGCAGGTCGCGTGCCTTCAGCAGGACGTACGAGCGAGAGTCCTTCGGCAGTCCGAACATGCTGCGCACGCCGATCCGTGCGTAGGTGACGAAGCCGATGGCTGTCCAGATGAAGCCGGCGAGGGCGATGACACCGGTCCATCCGAGCACGCCGCTCGACGCTTGCGCGATCTGGGCGAGTGCCTCCTGGCTGATCACCGCGTTCTCGTCGCCGATGAGCCCGGGCGCGTAGGTGTTGACGAGCGCCACGAACGCCGTCATCGCGGGTTCGGAACCGGTGAGCCAGATGCCCGCGACGGCGAAGACGACGTAGATGCCGGCGAACACGGCGAACAGCGACTGATAGCTCATGCCGGCTGAGAGGATGAAGCCGTTCTGGGCGAGGAAGTGGCGCCAGACCCGCACGGGGAACAGGGCGAGCGTCTTCTGCGTGATGGTGGTCACGGTGCGGATCTGCGGGTCGAAGCGTTCGCGGAGGGGCTGGCTCAGGTCGTCGATCCGCTCGCGCAGGTCGGGGCGGTCGACATCGAGGTCGGATGCCGCGGCGCTCCGCCGCGCGTCGTCGGCGCTGTCGGCGCCCGGCTCGGGCGCGACGGCGCTTCGTCTGCCGTTCGAACGTCGCCCGTCGCCCACGTCATCACCATATCGAGGGGCTCGTTCGCGAAACATTCGGAAACATGAACACCCCCCATTTCGGGGGCAAGAAACCGAGGAATCCTAGCGGATCGGGCCGGACGTGGCGAGACTGGCGGCGCCGCCCATCACACCATCGCGCCCCCCACGCTCGTCAATGCCAGGAGTCGCCATGAACGACCACCGCAGTGCTCGCCACGACCGGAGCCGCATCCCCGGTCTCCGAACCGCCGTGAGCGGCATCCTCGTCGCCGCGCTCGCGCTCGCCGGGTCGCCGATGATCGCCGCAGCCGAGGAGCCCGTCGATGCGGTCGTCGCCGCGACCACGGACGCTTCGCCCGCAGCCGATCCCGCGACCGAGGCGCCGGCACCGGAGCCGGCTGCCGAGCCGGAGCCGGCGCCGGAGCCCGCACCCGAGCCGGCGCCGGAGCCCGCACCTGAGCCCGCACCTGAGCCCGATCCGGCGTCCGAAGTCGAAACCGAGAACGATCCGGCTGAGCCGACCGCGGACAGCGGGCCGAGCGTGGCCAACCGGTCGGCCGAGGCATCCATCGCCCCGCCGCAGCAACCGCTCTCGTGCGAGAGCCTGAAGCCGTCGAGCGAGCTCGAGGATCGCACCGCCTACCTCGACTGCCTCGCGAGCCAGAATGCCGGGCTTCGGTCGTTCGCCGCCGCTGCCGCCGTCGACGAGAACGGCAACCCCGACCTGCCCGACTCGTGCGGTATCGACATCGCGCTCATCCTCGACAAGTCGGGCTCGATCGGCGGCGCGGGCATCGCGAACCTGAAGTCGGCCGCGAACGCGTTCACCGGTGCGCTCGTCGACCTCGGGTCGCAGGTCTCGGTCGTCTCGTTCGACCAGGATGCCTACCTGCTCCTCCCCGCGACCGACCTGACCTCGGGGAACCTCGGGACGATTCAGGGTTCGTACGCCGGGCTCGTCTCCGACGGGTGGACGAACTGGAAGCGCGGACTCGAGGTCGGGCTCGGCACGTTCGGCGGCTTCGACGACACCGTCGAGTTGACCGTGGTCATCACCGACGGCAACCCGAACACCGTCAACCCGGCCAACGGGGGGCAGTTCCCCGACGGATCGCCGGGTGCGCTCGACCCGGCCGTGCTCGAGGCCAATGCGATCAAGGGCACGCCCTCGCACGTGTTCGTGGTCGGCGTCGGTCCGTCGGTGTCGACCGGCCCGATCGTGGCGATCTCGGGCGCCGAGGTGCTCGCAGCCGATGGCTCGAACATCAACACGGCCGACTACATGACCACGACGAGCTACGCGACCCTCGCCGAGGACCTGCGTGCCGTCGCCACCGCGCTCTGCGGCGGCACCGTCGTCGTGCACAAGAGCGTCGACGGGGTCGCCACCGGGGGCTGGGGCTTCGAGACTCCGACCACCGACGTCACGCCGGCCGCGCTCACCACCCTGGCCGACGGCACGGGCATCTTCGAGGTCGAGGGCTACGACGCGCAGACCGACGTGCGCACGGTGACCATCACGGAAGAGACTCGGCCGAACCACGGCCTGGAGAACCTGTACTGCGAGCTCAATGGCGAACAGGTTCCGATCACCCATGACGAGGGCTCACCGACCTGGAGTGTCGACGTCGGAAAGCTCGACATCGTGCACTGCTGGGTCGAGAACGAGACCGCCAAGTGGGAGGTGACGAAGACCAGCGACCCGCCGAGCGGCACCGCGGTCGAGGCGGGCGACTTCATCGACTACACCCTGCACATCCGGCACCTGAGCGGTCCGAACGTCACCGACTTCGACATCGACGACGACATCAGCCAGCTCGCGCCGTACGTCAGCTTCGTCGGGCTGCTGACCCCGGCGCCGGTGGTGTCGTCCGACTGGGACGGCACGCCGGGCAAGTACCTGTTGAAGCTCGCCCAGCTCACGAAGGCCGAGACCCTGAACATCAGGTATCGAGTTCAGGTCGATGCCGACGTGCCGCCGGGCTCGGTCCTGCGCAACGTCGTGCTGACCAACTGCCCGGCACCGGCGGAGGGCGAGCCCGACCTGTGCGTCACCGAGAACCCGACGCCGGGCTGGGAGCTTCGGAAGTACTCGAATCCGCCCAGCGGCTCGGTGGTCTACCCGGGCTATGAGGTGACGTACGAACTCGACGCGTACAACTTCTCTGAGGCGCCGGTGATCGGCGGCATCGCCACCGATGACCTGAGCGACGTGCTCGACAATGCCACGATCGACGAGCTCGGCCCGGGACTGACCCTCGAGGGCACGACGCTGACGTGGGCCGTGCCCGACCTCGAGCCGGGCGACTCCGTATCCACCTCGTACACGGTGATCGTGAACGACGACGCGTGGGGCCAGACCCTCACGAACGTCGTGACGCCCGAGTATCCCGGGTCGTGCCCGCCGCCGCCCCAGGATGGCGAGGTCGTGGTGCTGGCCGAGGGCGAGTGCACGACCGACCACGAGGTCGCCGACCCGAACCTGCGCATCCAGAAGCTCTGGGAGCACGACGGCGGTGACAACCCGGTCGACTCGGGCGACGACCCGCCCGACGTGATCAGCTACGCCATCGGTGTCTGGAACAGCGGGAACGCGCCGGTCGAGAATCCGGTCGTCACCGACACGCTCCCCGAGGGCCTGACCTTCGTGCCGGGTTCGGAGGTGGTGCCGGCGGGATGGGTGCTCGATGCATCCGTACCCGGGCAGGTGACCTTCTCGCAGGAGACGCCGGGCCCGTTCGACCCGATCGCCTACCCGGGCGTGATCTTCGAGTTCGATGTCGAGGTGGGCGAGCTCGCCCAGCCCGACCCGACGGTGCCGATCCCCGATCTCGTGAACACGGCGTGTGTGGCGGGGGAGATCCCGCCGCAGGAACCGCTGGACGTCCCGCTGCGCGCCCTCGCGATCGCGTTCGACGAGGAGCCGCCGGCCGATGACCCCGACATCGACGGTCCGCTCGCCGACTGCGACGAGGCATCCACGCCCGTGAAGTCGGTGGCGCTCGATGGGGCGGCGCAGTGCGTCAACGACACCCCGTGGTTCACCTACGCGGTGACGCCGTACAACATGGAAGCCCCGCTGCCGGCGGTCGCCCTCATCTGGTGGACGCTCGACGCCTACGAGAACCGCGACCCGTCGATCGATGCGGCCGATGAGGCGGCCCTCCTGGCCGACGGCGCCTCGCAGGTCGACTACGTGGTCATCCCGCCCGACTGGGCGCCGGGCGACACGCTCGCCGGCCAGCAGCTGTGGCCGGGCGCCGAGGTCGACGCCGAGGGCAACCCGATCGACTGGCCCGGCTGGACCCTGCTGCCCGACGGCACCTGGGTGCTCGACCCGGACGCGCCATTCTACGATCTGCGCGACGAGGCGGTGGTCGAGATCAGGGTGAACCCGTCGACCGACGTGATCACCGCCTACCCGCCGCCCACGCCGAACTGCAACGCGGCGCCGCCTGAGAACCCGGGCCCGGGCCCCGGCCCGAACCCGGCGGGCGGGAGCGGCTCGCGGATTGCGGGCACCGGCTTCGCCGGCGGTTGGCTGGTTCCGTTCGCGGTGATCCTGCTCATGGGCGGTGCGCTGGTTGCGGGTCGCAGCTGGGTGCGCCGACGCGGCCTCGAGCAGGACTGACCGAACGCGCCCCAAGAGACCGGATGCTCCGCCGCTACCGTGCGGTGGAGCATCCGGTCGTTCATGCTCGGCCGGCGCGACGGGTTCGGCAGCCGGGCCACTCCCGGACGGCGAGCGTGGTGCGCAAATCCCCCCTATTCGGGTGGCAGGTTCCGGAAAATACCAGATCAAGGCGGGAAAGTTGGCCTTGTGTGTCCCCCGTATTGGTCACCTCGGCGCACTGTTGCGCCCTATCACCGGCTGATTGACTCGATGGGTAGTTGCGTGATCCTCATCTTTTTGATCGCAACGCTCGACCCGACTTGGGGGAACCGACGATGAAACTCCCGAAGCACTCCGACCAGCCCTCGCTCTCGCGACGCGAGCGCCGTGAGCACGCCAAGCGCAGCCGGCGTCGGGGGCTGTTCTCAGCCGTGGCATCGGTGACCGCCGCAGCGCTCCTGATGCTCGGGCTGCCGACCATGGCGGCCGCGGAGGAGACGCCGGTCGACCCGCTGAGCGCGACCTCGAGCGAGGCGACGACGGAGACCCCGAGCGACCAGGCGGCGTTCGCGGCCGAGGTGCCGGCCGAGGAGGTGCCCGCCGAGGAGCCTCCGGTCGAGGAGCCCGCGGTCGAGGAGCCGGTCGTCGAGGAGGTGCCGCCCGTCGAGGAAGCGCCCGAGGACGACGTGCCGGCCGAGGAGGTCGTCGAGGACGATGCGCCGACGCCCCAGCAGCGCCAGTCCCTCAACCCCGAGATCACGCCGATGTTCGTCGTGCCCGACACCTCGACGACGGCGGTCGTCAACGTGAACCTTCGCACCCTGCGCAACGCCGAAGGCGGCCCGGGCACCGCGAGCACCGCGGGCATCCAGTTCCAGCTGTACACCGATGCGAGCGGCAGCGGGCGCTCCTACCCCGGCGCTGCCGTGGCGGGCCTGACCTGTACGACCGACGCCGACGGCGACTGCGACATCGTCGTCCCGCAGGCCCAGACCAACGTGCGGTACTGGGCCGTTCCCATCGGGACGACCGGCGCGGCGTCGTTCCTGAGCAACTTCCTCGTGACCGGCAACAACACCAACTCCGGCACCGACCGGTTCGCGGCGAACCCCTACGCGTTCCGCACGCCCGTGCTGGTCGTCGACAACACCTACCAGCTGCCGAACACCGGCACGTCGAACCTCCCGACGAACGCCGCCGTGAGCGACACCGCGACCATTGCGAGCCTCGCTTCGAGCGGGTTCAGTTCGGGCAGCGGCTACGCCAACCGATGGAACCACATCGACAACGATCAGATCGCCTCGCTGTCGAACCCGAAGTACCAGCCGATGTGTACGCCGGGCCTGAAGGTCGCGATCATCGTCGACCTCTCGACGTCGATGGTCAGCCCGACGGATGCCGGACTCGTCGGCGCGAAGGCCGCGGCGACCGCGTTCGTGAACGCCTTCGCCGGCGCGAACGGCGGTACGGGCAGCGGTGTCTCGGTGAGCCTGTTCACCTTCGGCACGAACGTTCCCGCCGGTGCGGTGGCCTCCCAGGCGAACCTCACCGACGCGAACAAGACCTCGCTGCTGAACTCGATCAACGGCCTCAGCGTGAGCGGCACCCAGTACACCAACTGGGATCGCGGCATCAACCAGATCGGCGGCTCCTACGACGTCGCGGTGATGATGACCGACGGCAACCCGACCGCGTGGGGCAACGCCCAGCAGGACGGCAGCTGGACGGGCCTGCGACAGATCGAAGAGGCGATCCTCTCGGCGAACAACATCAAGAACCAGAACACGCAGCTCATCGCCTTCGGCGTCGGCGCCTACCTGGTTCCGGGCCTTCCGCAGAACCTGCGCAGCGTGACCGGCCCGGTGCAGTGGCCGAACAGCGGGCAGACGATCGGCAACTCGGACTTCGCGATCACGAGCGACTGGGCGACGGTCGCCACCCAACTGCGGAACCTCGCCGCGGGCCTCACCTGTGCGGCAACCGTGCAGGTGCACAAGCAGGTGCGCGGGGCAGACGGCCAGCTGTCGAACGGTTCGGGCTGGACCTTCACGCCGACGCACGCAGGCGCCGGCACACTGACGCCGTCGAGCCCGAACAACGGCGCCCAGGCCACCAACGCGAACGGCCTGCTGCCGACCCCGTACACCATCTCGTTCACGAACAACGCGCAGCAGGCGAACCTGACCCTCGACGAGTCGGGCCCCTCGAACTACCAGATCGAGAGCGTGATCTGCGTCGACGGCAGCGGCGCGACCGTACTGAACCAGACGACTGAGCCGTTCACGCTGAACGGCCTGAAGACCGGCGACACCATCACCTGCACCGTCATCAACAGGCTGATCGCGAGCGAGGTGAAGGTCAACAAGCAGTGGGTGGTGAACGGGCAGAGCGCGCCGATCAATACGCACCCGAGCGGATTCAACGCGACGCTGGCCCTCGCCGCCCCCGGCAACGGGCTCGCGTTCGGTGCCACGTCGACGGCGTACACCCTCGGTCAGGGGCTGACGCTCGCCGAGTCGGGCGTGACGACGCCGGCCGGTTGCACGGTCGCGACGAGCTACTCGAAGGTCGCCGGATCGTCGACCCTGAACGGCGCGACCGTCGCCAACCTCGGCGCCGGGCTCAACGAGTTCACGATCACGAACACCGCGACGTGCACGGTGCCGCTGAAGCTGACGAAGGTCGTCGCGAACGGCCCCGCTGCGACCAGCGACTGGACGCTGAGCGCTTCGAACGGCGGCCCGTCGGGCGACTCCGGTGTGACCGCGAACGTCACGCCCGGCACGACCTACACGCTCTCCGAGGCGGGCAAGGCCGACAAGCCCATCACCAAGGTCTACGTCCAGTCGGGCGGCTGGGAGTGCTCGACGAACGGCGGTCAGGCGTGGATCCCCGCCGCGGAGGGCAACACGGTCACCCCGCAGATCGGTCAGAGCATCGAGTGCCGTGTCACGAACCACACCGCCGGGCTCACGCTCACCAAGGCGCTCGCGAACGTGCCCGACGGTGTCACGCCGCCCGCTCTGACGGCGTGGAACCTGACCGCGACCCCGAGCGCCGACCCGAACCTGCCGATCGAGACCGGCCAGCACGGCCTGCACGTCTGGGTGAAGCCCGGGCAGTCGTACACGATCGGCGAGCAGCCCGGCGGCCCGGCGGGCTGGACACTGCAGGGCATCCAGTGCCGCGCGACGGCCGGTGGTCCGTTCAGCCCGGGCAGCACGGTGTCGATCGCGGGTGGTCAGGAAGGCGCCTGCGTCGTCACCAACCAGCCCGTCTCACCGAAGATCCGGCTCGTCAAGGTCGTCGTCGGCACGAACGTCAGCCCGACCAACTGGCTGCTGAGCGCGACCCCGCAGGTCGGCACTCCGGTCGGCCCGGTCGCGGGCACGACGGGCGGCTACGTCGACATCGCCGCGGGCCAGCCGATCACCCTCGCCGAGTCGACCTCGCTGCCGAACGCGGGTCAGTTCTTCGCCGGCCAGTGGAGCTGCACGCTCAACGGCGGCAACCAGAACGTGAACACCGGCACCAGCCTCCCGGCGCTGAACCCCGGCGACCAGGTCGACTGCACCGTCACGAATGAGCTGAAGCCGGTCGTTCCGACCATCACCAAGTCGGTCGTGGGCACCCCGATCGCCAACGCGAACGGCACCTGGACGATCACCTACGACATCGTGGTGACCAACCCGGGCGCGTTCAACACGCTGAACTACCAGCTCGAGGACGAGCTCGAGTTCGGTTCGCAGGTCGACGTGAACTCGGCGACCTACCAGCGGATCCTGCCCGAGCCCGCGGGCGGTGTCGAGAACTTCACGGTCCTCGACGGCGGCGTGCAGGCATTCACCGGTGAACCGCCGCTCGCGCCGAACTCGTCGCACACCTGGCGAGTGGTCGTCAACGCGACCGTCGACGCCGGCGCGAACTTCGGCGGCACCAGCCTCGCCCAGTGCGACAGCGACGACCGCGTCCCCGGCACCGTCGGGTTCTTGAACGTCGCGACGCTGAAGGCGAACGACGCCACGTACAGCGACGAGGCCTGCGCCCTGCCGGTGAAGCCGACGTTCGTCAAGTCGCCGGCGGTGCAGAACCCCGTCGTCGACAACGGCGACGGCACGTTCACGCTGAACTACACGCTGACCGTCGGCAATCCGTCAGCGACGACCGGCGTCGTCTACGACCTCTTCGACACGCTCGCCCTGCCCGCCGGCACCACCGTGCAGAGCGTGTCGGTGACCGGCCCCGGCAGCCTGAACCCCGCCTGGACGGGCACTGCCCCCAACACCCAGATCGCGAACGACGTATCGCTCCCCGGCGGCGCCGTGGCGCACATCTACACCGTCTCGGTGGTGGTGCAGCTCACCGCGAACAGCGGGTCGTTCACCTGCCCGACCAACGGACTGCGCAACCTCGGCCAGGTCGTCTCGGGCAACCAGGAGATCGACGACGACGCCTGCATCGAGCTCACGCCGCCGAACATCACGCACACCAAGGCTGTGCAGACGGCTGCGGCGCAGGCGTCTGACGGAAGCTGGTCGATCACCTACCGCATCGTGGTCACCAACTCGTCGGCGAACGGCGGCGTCTACACCCTCGCCGACACCCCGGCGTTCGGCGCCGGCGTGAACCTGCCCGGCCCGAGCGGCTTCAGCGTGGTCGAAGTCGGCAACCCGGGCTTCACGACCTCGTGGGCAGGCGCGGGCGTGATCCTCAGCAACCGGTACCTGCCGGGCACCTCGGCCGGCGCCGGCGCGAACGTCCACACGTTCGATGTCACGATCACGGGCATCACGCTCGCCGGTCCGGCGCTCACGCCGCAGCAGACCGCCTGCCCCGGTGACACGGCCAACGGCGCATTCAACAACGTGTCGTCGGTGCTGACGGGCGGCGTCACGACGCAGCAGCACGCGTGCGACTTCCCGACCGCTCCGACGGTCGACAAGTCGGGTGCGACCGCGTCGCAGCAGCCGGATGCCTCGTGGAACGTGAGCTACACCGTCAAGGTCGACAACACGGCCCCCGGTGCGAAGCTCGTCTACTACTCGCTGACCGACACGCCGGCGTTCGCGAGCGGTGTCGTCTACAAGACGGTCTCGGTCAACGGCGGCCCGGCGCAGCCGTACGCGGGCGGTCCCGTGACGCTGGCTTCCAACGCGCCGATCCTCGGAGGCGGCCAGGTGATCCACACCCTGGTCTTCAACGTGGACGTGCCCGCGGGCGCCGTCTCGACCGACGACCAGAAGTGCACCGAGAACGGCACGCCCGGCAAGGGGTTCCTCAACTCGGCGACGGTCACGAGCGGAGCCATCACGAGCTCCGACTGGGACTGCACATCCATCGAGGAGGGCGGCACGCCGACCGTCGACAAGCATGACGCGACGGCGGTGCAGGGCGGTGACGGCGTCTGGACGATCACCTACACGGTGACCGTCACGGGCAACGAGGAGTTCGTGTCGACGTACACGCTCTCCGACACGCTGCGCTTCGGCTCTGCCGTCGAGATCCAGTCGGCGTCGTGGTCGCAGACCGAGGGCGGCTCCGCGAGCGGTTCGTGGGCCGACCCGACGGGCACGCCGACGACGACGATCGTCAGCCCGGCCGCGGTGATCGGCATCGACGAGGTCGACGAGTTCCTGGTCACGGTGAGGGCGACGGTGCCGGCCGACGCGTTCGACGTGCCGACGACGAACATCTGTCAGCCGACCGACAACACCCCGAACGTCGGGTTCCTGAACGAGGCCGTGCTGGTCAGCGGTCAGACCACCCAGCGCGACACCGATTGCGCGACCCCGGCAGAGCCCGAGATCGTGAAGGAGAAGGTCGGCGACACGGCGGTCTGGGACGAGGCCGAGCAGGCCTGGAAGGCGACGTACACCGTCACGGTGCACAACACGCATCTGACTCAGGCGCTCGTCTACGACCTGGACGACGCGCCCGAGTTCACCGACGCGGTGACCATCACCGACGCCACGGTGACGAGCCCGGATGTCACCGTGAATCCCGCATGGAACGGTGACGACGTGACGCGCGTCGTCACCGACCAGGAGCTCGCCGGCGACGCGACGCACACCTACACGGTGACCGTCTGGTTCACGGTGGACGACGACGTCGAGACCGACGATCCGTCGCTGCTCTGCGAGGGCGACGACGGTGCGAAGGGTCTGCTGAACGGCGCCGTGGCGACGTCCGGCGGCACCTGGAGCGATGAGGACTGCTTCGACGTGCCGATCGTCGTGATCGTCGACAAGGAGTGGGTCCTCAACGGCGGCGACCCGATCGCGTGGGACAGCGATGACCTGCCCGCCGGGTTCACCGCCCAGGGCACGCTCGACGACGAGCACGTCGACTGGGGCGCGGTGTCGGGCCCGTACGCGCTCGGTGACGAGGTCGAGGTCGACGAGACCGACGTCGTGATCCCCGACACCTGCCGCATCGTGAACGTCGAGCAGAACGGCAGCGGCCTCTACGATCTCACCGAAACCGTGAACACCTTCACGATCACCAACGAGGTCGAGTGCATCCAGACGGTCACGCTCGACAAGGTCGTGCACAACGACCACGGCGGCGATGCGGATGCCTCGGACTGGACGCTCTCGGCCAGCAATGCGGGTGACGACACCGACGGGTTCGCCGGTCCCGACTCGCCGGTCGACGGCGTGGGCGTGAGCGGCGACGTGGAGCTCAACGTGGGCTACACGCTGAACGAGGTCGCGAACGACACGGCGACGGCGAACGGGTACGAGGTCTTCGCGACCTGGAATTGCTCGTCCGACACGCCCGACGCGTTCGATCTGCAGAGGACCGACGGCAGCCGGAGCGCGATGCTCACCGTGAAGGTGCTCGGCGCCGACGTCGACTGCTGGATCGAGAACGTCGACATCGCGCCGAAGCTCACCCTCGTGAAGGTGGTCGAGCCCGACACGATCGCCGCGGACTTCGGTCCCGATCTGTGGACCCTCTTCGCGAACGACGGCGACACCACCGTGCTGACGGGCGAGGGCACGGCGACCGGTTCGGTCGATGCGAACACCACCTACACGCTCGGCGAGTCGGCGGACTTCGACGGCATGGAGGAGTTCGAGGCATCCGTCTGGAACTGCGTACCGACCGCCGGAGGCGCGCCGGTCGCGCTCGACGACGGCGAGATCACGCTGCAGCCGGGCGACGACGTGACCTGCACGATCACGAACACCGCGAAGCCGGCGACCTACACCTTCGACAAGCAGGTGCTGTCGACGGTGCAGAACCCCGACGGCACGTGGACGATCGTGTACGCGATCGACGTGGTGAACACCAGCAAGGTGTCGCCGACCGTGTACGACCTCACCGACACGCTCGACCGGTTCGGCGAGGGCATCGAGATCGAGTCGGCCGGCTGGGACGGCCCCGACGCTGACGCCGACGCCGACGGCGCCTGGACCGACCCGGTCGACGAGAACCTCGAGGCCACGCTCGCGACCGACGCGCCGCTGCCCGCGAACACCACGCACCGGTACACGGTGACGGTCGACGCGACGGTGACGGCGGCGGCCTGGCAGGCCGAGGGCGACGAGCCCGTGCCCGCCGAGTGCACCGAGGGCGACACGATCGGCGAGGGCGGGTTCCGCAACCTGGCGACGCTCACCGTCGACGACCTGCCGACGGTCGCCACCGACTGCGACGAGCCGGCCCGCACCACGTTCGAGAAGTCGGCGAACGGTACGGCGACGCTCATCCCCGTCGGCGACAACGCCGGCGCGTGGCAGGTGGAGTACACGCTGACCGTCACGAATGCGAGCGAGAAGGACCTCTTCTACGACCTCGAGGACACGCTCGGGTTCCCCGAGGGGAGCACGATCGTCGAGGCCTCGGCGACCACCGACTCGGGCGCCGACGTCAGCGGCTGGAACGGTGCGAGCGAGACCACGCTCGTGACCGGCCAGGCGATCGCCGCCGCCGGCGACGGGGCGACGGTGCACACCTACTCGATCACGGTGATCGTGAACGTGGCGAACGTCGTCGACATCGGCGACGTGCTCTGCGGGCCCGACGGGTCTATGCCCGGGCAGGGCGCCTACAACGGGGCCGTCATGACGAACGGCACCGTGGAGACGCCCGACGACGCCTGCATCGACATCCCCGTCGGGCGCATCAAGCTGACGAAGGCCGTGGACAACTCGGCGTTCGAGGCGCTGACCGAGGCGCTCGGCTGGACGCCTCCGGCTCCGCTGCTGGCGGCGAACGACTGGTCGCTGCTCGGCAGCAACCCGCAGCGCTCGGTGTCGAACTTCGGCGGCCAGGACCTCGTGTTCACGGTCCCGGTGGGCGACTACGGGCTGAGCGAGCAGATCACTCCGGCACGCGCGGCGCACCCGCTGCTCGCGTACTACGCGGCGCAGCCCTGGAGCTGTGACGATGCGACCGAGGACGACGCCATCGGCTCGGTCGTTGCGGGCCTGCTGACCACGTGCGACCTGGTCAACGTCGCCGACACGTCGGACGTCGGGATCGTGAAGGAGGCGATCCTGCCCGAGGGCGTGACCGCGGTCGACGCGAACGAGGACTTCGAGTACCGGCTCACGGTGACCAACTACGGCACCATGCCGATCGCCGAGCTCGACGTCACCGACCTGATCGACCCGCAGCTCGAGATCACGGGCCCGGCGACGTTCGACGGCGAGGGTACGTGGACCGAGACGACTCCGGCCGACTCGAACGCGTTCGCCGCCCATGGCATCGGACCGTTCGCACCCGGGCCTGTGACGGTCATCACCATCCCGGTGCGGATGCTGCCGACCGAGCCGGTCGAGCCGCCCGACGTGGTCGGGCCCGACGACCCGATTCCGACGCCGACGCCGATCGACCTCGCCGACATCCCCAACCAGGCGTGCGTCTCGATGACGCCGCCGGTGGACGACGTGCCGACGCTGGCCCAGGAGCAGCGCTACCTGCCCGACCTGGTGGCCGCCGACGACTGCGACACGGCCGACGTGCCGAAGAAGGCGATCGACCCGGGCGTGTACGTCCGCTGCGTGAACGACGTGCCGTGGCTGTACTACGACGTGCAGGTGAGCGAAGGCGTCGAGCCCGATGAGATCACGGTGACGTGGACGTCGGCCGACGGGTCGCAGACCCGGGTCGACACGATCCCGTGGGATGCGCGAAGCGGCCGGCTGCTCTGGCCCGGAGCCGCGGTCGACGAGAACGGCGTGCCGTATGCGTTCCCGGGCTGGCGTCCGGTGACGGAGACCGACCTCGCCAACCCCGGCTCGGTGGTTCCGGGGACCCGGTACCTCGACCTCATCCTCGATGAGACCGTGCCGACCTACGCGTGGCGCGACATGGAGAACCCGGCGACGATCACCTTCTCGATCAACCCGTCGCAGTCGGTGCTCGCGGTCTACCCGCAGGCGCTCCCGAGCTGTGCGCTCGACCGGCCGCCGGCCATCGCGATCGAGAAGACGGCGAGCGTCACCACCACGACGCCCGGGGCCGACTTCAGCTACGCGCTGAACGTCACCTCGACCGGCATCGGCGCCGCGCAGCCCGTGACGCTCTTCGACGAGATCCCGTCGCACCTGCGGGTCGACTCGATCACCACGGCGGGCGCTCCGACGTTCCCGCGCTGGGAGAACTGCCAGGTGACCGGCAAGGACTCGCAGGGCTACGGCGGAACGCTCCGATGCGACCTGAACGGCGTGCTCGGTCAGAACTACACGTCGGCGCCCGAGGTGAAGCTTGGCGTCCACGTGCGGCCGGGCACCACGGTCGGCAGCATCGTCAACACCGGCGAGGTCTGCTGGAGCGAGGTGCTGCCCGACGGCACGAGCGACCCGCAGGTCGTCTGCGCCGAGGACGACGTGACCGTCGGCCTGCCGAGGATCGCGTCGACCGGATTCGGTGACGGCATCCTCTGGTACGCGGGCTTGCTGGTGATGCTCGGCGGCCTGGTCGTGACGATCGGAGCGATCCGTCGCCGAAAGGGGGGAACCGTCGTCTGACGGATCGCACGGTGCGCCGCGAGAGTGACGCGGCGCACCGTGTGGTCGGAACGTCTTCGGGGAACGACGATCCGGCCACCACCGAGGGGCCGGTCGGGCGACCGGCCCCTCCCAGGTCCCCGCTTCCAGGTCCCCCGGAGACGACGAAGGGCCGGTACATCGCACCGGCCCTTCGAGCGTTCGACGGATGCTACGGCTTGCCGCGCATCACGGCCTGCTTCACCTCGGCGATGGCCTTCGTGACCTCGATGCCGCGAGGGCACGCCTCGGTGCAGTTGAAGGTCGTGCGGCAGCGCCACACCCCCTCTTTATCGTTCAGGATGTCGAGGCGCACCTTGGCCTCGTCGTCGCGCGAGTCGAAGATGAAGCGGTGCGCGTTCACGATCGCGGCGGGGCCGAAGTACTGGCCGTCGGTCCAGAACACCGGGCAGCTCGACGTGCACGCCGCGCACAGGATGCACTTGGTCGTGTCGTCGAAGCGGGCGCGCTCGGCGACCGACTGCACGCGCTCCTTGCCGGGCTCGGGCTTCGACGCGGCCTGCAGGAACGGCTGCACCTCGCGGTAGGAGGCGAAGAACGGCTCCATGTCGACGACGAGGTCCTTCTCGAGCGGCAGGCCCTTGATCGCCTCGACGTAGATCGGCTTCGAGATGTCGAGGTCCTTGATGAGCGTCTTGCACGCGAGCCGGTTGCGGCCGTTGATGCGCATCGCGTCGGACCCGCAGATGCCGTGCGCGCACGAGCGGCGGAAGGTCAGCGAGCCGTCCTGTTCCCACTTGATCTTGTGCAGCGCGTCGAGCACGCGGTCGGTGGGGTACATCTGCACGTCGAAGTCCTGCCAGTGCGGCTCGGTGTCGACGTCGGAGTCGAACCGGCGGATCAGGAACGTGACCGTGAACGACTGCACCGGTGCTTCGGCGGCGGGCGGCTGCTCCAGGGTGGCGGTGCTCACGTCAGTACTTCCTCTCCATCGGCTGGTAGCGCGTCACCGTGACCGGTTTCCAGTCGAGCCGGATGTGGTCGGATGCGTCGGACGAGTGCGCGTCGCCCGTCAGGTACGCCATGGTGTGCTGCATGTAGTTCTCGTCGTCGCGGTTCGGGAAATCGTCGCGCATGTGGCCGCCGCGGCTCTCTTTCCGGTTGCGCGCGGAGTGCACGACGACTTCGGCGAGGTCGAGCAGGAACCCGAGCTCGACGGCCTCGAGCAGGTCGGTGTTGAACCGCTTGCCCTTGTCTTGCACGGCGATGTGCTTGTACCGCTCGCGGAGCTCGCCGATCACGCCGGCGGCATGCGCGAGCGACTCGTCGGTGCGGAACACCTGGGCGTTGCGGTCCATCTCGTCCTGCAGCTCCTTGCGGATCGCGGCGATCCGCTCGGTGCCGCTCCCGTCGCGAAGGCCCTGCAGCAGCTCGCGGACCTCCTTCGCCGGGTCATCCGGCAGCGGGGTGAACTCGGCCGACTTGACGTACTCGACCGCGTTGCGGCCCGCCCGCTTGCCGAACACGTTGATGTCGAGCAGGGAGTTCGTGCCGAGGCGGTTCGAACCGTGCACCGACACGCAGGCGCACTCGCCGGCCGCGTACAGGCCGGGCACCACGGTCTCGTTGTCGCGCAGCACCTCGGCGGCGACGTTGGTGGGGATGCCGCCCATCGCGTAGTGCGCGGTCGGCATCACGGGCACCGGCTCGTACACCGGGTCGACGCCGAGGTAGGTGCGCGCGAACTCGGTGATGTCGGGCAGCTTCGTCTCGAGCACCTCGGCGCCCAGGTGGGTGCAGTCGAGCAGCACGTAGTCCTTGTGGGGGCCCGCGCCGCGACCCTCGGCGACCTCTTGCACCATGCAGCGGGCGACGATGTCGCGCGGCGCGAGGTCTTTGATCGTGGGGGCGTATCGCTCCATGAAGCGCTCGCCGCTCGCGTTGCGCAGGATCGCGCCCTCGCCGCGTGCGCCCTCGGTGAGCAGGATGCCGAGGCCCGCGAGGCCGGTCGGGTGGAACTGGAAGAACTCCATGTCCTCGAGCGGCAGCTGCTTGCGCCAGATGATGCCGACGCCGTCGCCCGTGAGGGTGTGCGCGTTCGAGGTGGTCTTGAAGATCTTGCCGAAGCCGCCGGTGGCGAAGATGATCGCCTTGGCCTGGAAGACGTGCAGCTCACCGGTCGCGAGCTCGTACGCCACGACGCCCGACGGCTGGGGGACGCCGTCGACCTCGGTCATGATCAGGTCGAGCGCGTAGTACTCGTTGTAGAACTCGATGCCGAGCTTGACGCAGTTCTGGAACAGCGTCTGCAGAATCATGTGCCCCGTGCGGTCGGCCGCGTAGCAGGCCCGGCGCACGGGCGCCTTGCCGTGGTCGCGGGTGTGCCCGCCGAACCGGCGCTGGTCGATCTTGCCGTCGGGGGTGCGGTTGAACGGCAGGCCCATGTTCTCGAGGTCGATGACCGCGTCGATCGCCTCTTTCGCGAGGATCTCGGCGGCGTCCTGGTCGACGAGGTAGTCGCCGCCCTTCACGGTGTCGAAGGTGTGCCACTCCCAGCTGTCCTCCTCGACGTTCGCGAGGGCGGCGGCCATGCCGCCCTGCGCGGCGCCCGTGTGCGAGCGCGTCGGGTAGAGCTTGGAGATGACCGCGGTCTTCGCGCCGGGGCCGGCCTCGATCGCCGCCCGCATGCCGGCGCCGCCGGCGCCGACGATGACGATGTCGTACTGGTGGTAGTGGACGCCGTCGACGACCTTGGTCTCGGCGTGGGTCTCGCTGGTCACGGGTCTCCTAGGCGGCGCAGAACGAGGGGAGGAGCTCGGCGGGCGAGCCTGCCGGGCACGGTTCGAAGGTGAAGATCACGAGAGTGCCGAGCGTGAGCAGCACCACGACCGCCACGAGCAGGGCGCCCTTCAGGATGCGCTGCACGGTGCCGGGGTTCGTGTAGTCGTTCACGAGCGTGCGCATGCCGTTGGCGCCGTGGATGAGCGCGAGCCACAGCAGCAGGCAATCCCACCACTGCCAGAACGGCTGTGCCCACTTGCCCCCGACGAAGCCGAAGTCGATGGCCTTGACGCCCTCGCCGACCATGAGGTTGACGAACAGGTGGCCGAAGACGAGCACGACGAGCACGACGCCCGAGGCCCGCATGTAGATCCAGCCCCACTTCTCCAGGTTCACGCCGCGCTTGGGCGCGGGCCGTGCCGGGGTCCGGGGCGATTCGATGGTGGAGGTCACGTCGATTCCCGATTCCTAGTGGCTGAAGACGTTCATGAGGTGCCGCGGCGCGAACCCGAGCATGGTGACGACCCACAGGCCGATCACGATCCAGAAGAGCAGCTTCTGGTGGCGCGTGGCCCAGGCCCAGAAGTCGACCAGGATGACCCGGATGCCGTTGAACGCGTGGAACACGATCGCCCCGACCAGGGCGACCTCGCCGAGACCCATGATGGGCGTCTGGTAGGTGCCGATCACCGCGTTGTAGGCCTCGGGGCTGACCCGCACCAGCGCGGTGTCGAGGATGTGCACGAGGAGGAAGAAGAAGATGGCGACGCCCGTGATGCGGTGGAGCACCCACGACCACATGCCCTCGCGGCCGCGGTAGAGCGTGCCGCCCGGCCGCTGCTTGGCCGGGGTGGGTGCGGTCAGGGTTCCTGCCTCGGTTTCTGGCATGAACAACCCTCCATGGCTGTGTGATTCGCCCCGCGATCTGGAGCGCGACGGGCACGACGGCCCGCACCCGAGTCTATCCCCGGGGTGGAGCACGCGCCGCTTAGGGCTGCCTAACTCTCTCGACATCGAGATATCCGAGCCTCGTGCGGTCGCGGCACCCCTACCGCCGAGATCCCACCCCGCCGGATCGCACCCCTCCCGGCTACGCTGGGCGGATGCACGACGCACCGCTCGACCGCTTCTACAGCATCATCCCCGCCGGCGGCGTGGGATCACGCCTGTGGCCCCTCTCGCGCGCCGACGCACCGAAGTTCCTGCACGACCTCACCGGCTCGGGCCAGACCCTGCTGAAGGACACGTGGGACCGACTGGCCCCGCTCGCGGGCGAGCAGCGCATCATGGTCGTCACCGGGCGCGCTCACCGCGCGGCCGTCGAGGCGCAGCTGCCTGCGCTCGCCGATGAGAACATCGTGCTCGAGAGCGAACCCCGCGACTCGACCGCCGCGATCGGGCTCGCCGCCGCGATCCTCCACCGCCGTGAGCCGAACGTGATCATCGGCTCGTTCGCGGCCGACCACGTCATCTCGGGCGAGGCGCTGTTCCGCAGCGCCGTCGAGCAGGCGGTCGCCGCGGCCGAGGCGGGCTACATCGTCACCATCGGCATCACCCCCACCGAGCCGGCCGTCGGCTTCGGGTACATCGAGTGCGGCGACGCGCTCGACGTGCCGGGCGGCGAACACGTCGAGGCCGTCCACAGCTTCGTCGAGAAGCCCGACCTGGCGACCGCCCGCCGCTACCTGGCCGACGGCAAGCACCTGTGGAACGCCGGCATGTTCATCGCCCGCGCCGACGTGCTGCTCGACGAGCTCGCCCGCACCAAGCCCGACCTGCACGCCGGGCTCGTCGAGCTCGCCGCCGCGTGGGACGATGCCGCGACTCGGGGCCCTGCCGTCGACCGCATCTGGCCGAAGCTCGAGAAGATCGCGATCGACTACTCGATCGCCGAGCCCGCGGCCGCGGCCGGCCGGCTCGCCGTCGTGCGCGGCCACTTCCAATGGGACGACGTGGGCGACTTCGCGTCGCTCGCGAAGCTGAACACGGCGGGCAGGTCGGGCGAGCTCGCCATCCTCGGCGAGAATGCGCGTGTCCTGTCGGATGCCTCGAGCGGCATCGTGGTGAGCCGCGCGAAGCGCGTCATCAGCCTCATCGGCGTGAAGGACATCGTCGTCGTCGACACGCCCGACGCCCTGCTGGTCACCACGAGCGAGCACGCCCAGCGCGTGAAGGCGGTCGTCGATGCACTGCGTCTCGGCGGCTCCAGCGACGTGCTCTGACGAGCACACGGAACGAAGGAGCATCCGGATGCCACGCACCCCGCACCTCATCGCAGCCCTGGCGCTCGCCGGGGCATCCGCCGTCGTGCTCGCCGGCTGCCAGGCTGCGCCGCCGACGCAGACGGATGCCGCGACCGACGTGTGCGCTCGCATGGTGACCAACTCGGGCGGACTCGAGGACCGCTCGTTCAACCAGTCGTCGTGGGAGGGCCTGAAGGCGGCCGAGTCCGAGTACGGCATCTCGGCTGAGGCGCTCGTGTCGACCGGTGAGACCGACCTCGCGCCGAATGTGCAGCAGGCCGTCGACTCGGGCTGCGAGCTCATCGTCACAGTGGGCTGGGAGCTCGCCGAGGCGACCGCCGACCAGGCCGGGAAGAACCCCGACCTCGCGTTCGCGATCGTCGACGAGACCGTCGAGGCCGAGAATGTGAAGCCCGTCGTCTTCGACACCGCGCAGGCCTCGTTCCTCGCGGGCTACCTCGCCGCCGGCGTGTCGAAGACCGGCGTGGTGGCGACCTTCGGCGGAGGCAACCAGCCGCCGGTCACGCTCTTCATGGACGGCTTCGTCGACGGGGTCGCCGCCTTCAACGCCGCGCACGGCACGCAGGTCATCGCGCTCGGCTGGAACAAGGCCGCGCAGGACGGCGCATTCACCGGAGACTTCGAGGACATCAACAAGGGCAAGGTGCTCACCGAGGGCTTCATCGACCAGGGCGCCGACGTCATCCTGCCGGTGGCGGGCCAGGTCGGCGAGGGCGCCGCAGCGGCCGCCGTCGAGCGCGGCGGGGTGTCGGTGATCTGGGTCGACAGCGACGGTTATGAGACGATGCCGGCCGAGTTCCGGCCGGTGCTGCTCACGAGTGTGCTGAAGAACACTCAGCAGGCGATGGTCGAGATCGTCGGCGACGTGCTCGACGGCGAGTTCACCAGCGAATCGTATGTCGGCACGCTCGAGAACGGGGGCGTCGAGATCGCGCCGTATCACGACCTCGCCTCGCTCGTCACGCCCGAGCTCGACGCCGAGATCGAGGCGCTCCGCCAGCAGATCATCGGGGGCGAGCTGGTCGTCGAATCACCCAGCAGGCCGTGATCGCATTGCTCATATGAGCAGAAGGTCGCGACTTCGTAACCATTGCCCGCGCAGGTGGACGCGGCCCGGGTCCCGGTCGCCATCCAAGGTAACGTGAGCAGCATTCTCAACCCCCCCCCACCCTTCGGGGTTTCTGTCTTTGGAGGACACTGTGACGTTCACGACGAAGAGGGCCGCGGTCAGCGGTCTCGCGCTGGTGGGCGCGGCCGCGTTGCTCGCCGGCTGTGCCGCGGCTCCCGAGGAGTCGACCGAGGGGTCCGGCGAGGTACTCGACTTCCTGCCCTGCATGGTCTCCGACGCCGGCGGCTTCGAGGACAAGTCCTTCAACCAGCTCGGCTTCGAGGGCCTGCAGGCCGCTGCCGACGAGCTGGGCGTCGAGTACAAGGCGGTCGAGTCCGCCGCTGAGACCGACTACGCGTCGAACCTGTCGAGCCTCGTCGACCAGGGTTGCAACACCATCGTCACCGTCGGCTTCCTCCTCGCCCCCGCGGCGCTCGAGTCGGCCCTCGCGAACCCCGACATCGCGTACGTCTCGATCGACGACACCGTCGACCAGGACTTCGACGGCACGACCGACGCCGAGAACATCGAGCCGATCATCTTCGACACCGCGCAGGCGGCGTTCCTCGCCGGGTACCTCTCGGCGGGCGTCAGCCAGACCGGCGTCGTCGGCACCTTCGGCGGCATGAACATCCCGACCGTCTCGATCTTCATGGACGGCTTCGCCCAGGGCGTCGACTTCTACAACAGCGAGAACGGCACCGCGGTGAAGGTCCTCGGCTGGGACCGCGCGGCCGGTGACGGCTCGTTCACCGGCGGCTTCGAGGCCAACGACGGCGCTCGCCAGATCGCGCAGGGCCTCATCGACCAGAACGTCGACGTGCTGCTGCCCGTCGGTGGCCCGATCTACCAGTCGGCCGCTGCTGCGATCACCGACTCGGGTCGTGAGATCGCCCTCATCGGCGTCGACGCCGACGTGTACGTGACCGACCCCTCGGTCGGTCCGCTGCTGCTCACCTCGATCCTCAAGGGCATCGACGTCGGTGTGCACGAGGCGATCGTCGAGGCCGGCAACGGCAACTTCGACCCGACTCCGTTCGTCGGCACGCTCGAGAACGAGGGCGTCGGCATCGCGCCGTTCCACGACTGGGAGGAGAAGGTTCCGGCCGAGCTCGCGTCGAAGCTCGACGACCTGAAGGCCCAGATCGTCTCGGGCGACATCGAGGTCGAGTCCTACCTGGCCCAGTAACCCGGGCAAGCGAGGGGAGGTCGGCAGCTGCCGGCCTCCCCTTCGCGTTCCCTCCGCAAGATTGACGAATTCTCAGCAGAAGAGTGCGAACGGCAACATCTGAGCAGACCCCTGCGTTCACCGCCGACTTTCGCGCGCGACCTGCTGCATCCGCGCACCCCTCAGTAGGATCAGGAACATGAAGCTCGAACTCCGAGGCATCACGAAGAAGTTCGGTTCTCTGGTCGCCAACGACCACATCGACCTCACTGTCGAGCCCGGAGAGATCCACGCCCTGCTCGGTGAGAACGGTGCCGGCAAGTCGACGCTCATGAACGTGCTCTACGGCCTCTACCAGGCCGACGAAGGCGAGATCCTCCTCGACGACGAGGTGCAGCATTTCGCCGGTCCGGGCGACGCCATGAAGGCGGGCATCGGTATGGTGCACCAGCACTTCATGCTCATCCCGGTGTTCACCGTCGCCGAGAACGTCATGCTCGGCCACGAGTCGACCAAGGCGGGCGGGCTGCTCGACGTGGCCGACGCGCGCCGCAAGGTGCGCGAGATCTCCGACCGCTTCGGATTCGACGTCGACCCAGACGCGCTGGTCGACGACCTCCCCGTGGGCGTGCAGCAGCGAGTCGAGATCATCAAGGCGTTGTCGCGCGACGCGAAGGTGCTCGTGTTCGACGAGCCCACCGCGGTGCTCACGCCCCAAGAGACCGATGAGCTCATGCAGATCATGCGCCAGCTCAAGCAGAACGGCACCGCCATCGTGTTCATCACGCACAAGCTGCGCGAGGTGCGCGAGGTGGCCGATCGCATCACCGTCGTGCGCCTCGGCAAGGTCGTGGGCGAGGCGGCGCCGACCGCGAGCAACGCCGAGCTCGCCTCGCTCATGGTGGGCCGTGCCGTCGAGCTCACGGTGCACAAGGAGGCGCCGAGGCTCGGCGAGAAGGCGCTCGTCGTCGAGGGCCTCACGGTCATCGACCCGATCGGCCAGCTCGTCGTCAACGAGGTGAGCTTCGAGGTGCGCCGGGGCGAGGTGCTCTGCGTCGCGGGGGTGCAGGGCAACGGTCAGACCGAGCTCACCGAGGCGCTCGTCGGGTTGCAGCCTCGCGTCGAGGGCCGCATCCTGCTCGACGGCGACGAGCTGACCCGGGCGAGCGTGCGCCGTATCCTGAACGCCGGCGTCGGGTTCGTGCCCGAAGACCGCAACGAAGACGGCCTCGTCGGCGAGTTCACGATCGCCGAGAACCTCATGCTCGACCGGGCCGACGGCCCGCCGTTCGTGAAGGCCGGAAACCTGCAGCTGGGGTACCTCGCCGAATTCGCCCAGGACCGGGTCGAAGAGTTCGACGTCCGCACGCCGTCGATCGAGACGAAGGTCGGCCGCCTCTCGGGCGGCAACCAGCAGAAGGTCGTGCTCGCGCGCGAGCTCAGCCGCGACCTGCGCCTGCTCGTCGCCGCGCAGCCCACGCGCGGCGTCGACGTCGGGTCGATCGAGTTCATCCACAAGCGCATCATCGAGACTCGCGACGCAGGCGTGCCCGTCGTCGTCGTGTCGACCGAACTCGACGAGGTCACCGCCCTCGCCGACCGCATCATGGTCATGTACCGCGGCCGGGTCGTCGGCATCGTGCCCGGCGACACCCCGCGCGACGTGCTCGGCCTCATGATGGCCGGCGAGTCGCCGAACACCGAAGGAGCCGCCGCGTGAGCGACCCCACCGAACCGCGCCGCCAGCCGACATCGGCCTCCGACGACCCGGCGGTCGCGGCATCCCGCGCCGCCGGCCGAGCCGACGTCTCGCTCGAGGCGGGCGACCAACTCACCGCCGACTCGCAGCAGCCGCGTCGCACCGACGACGTCGACGCCGAGGTCGAGCCGCCGAGCCGGTGGAACCAGATCCTGCGTGAGATCGCCACCGGCAACGCGATCATCTCGGTGCTCGCGGTCGTGCTCGCCCTCATCGTCGGCGCGATCATGATCGCGTTCACCGACGAGCGGGTGCAGAGCGCCGCGGGGTACTTCTTCGCCCGCCCCGGTGACACGTTCGTGGCGATCTGGGATTCGGTCTCCGGTGCATACGCGGCCTTCTTCCAGGGGTCGATCTACAACTTCCGGCGCCCCGAGTTCGCCTCGGGCATCCGGCCGCTCACCGAGACGCTCACCTTCGCGACGCCGCTCATCGCCGCCGGACTCGGCGTCGGGCTGGCGTTCCGGGTCGGCATGTTCAACATCGGTGGCCGCGGCCAGATGCTCATGGCGTCGGCCGCGGCCGGCTGGGTCGCGTTCTCGTTCGACCTGCCGTGGGGCATCCACATGATCGTGGCGCTCGTCGCGGGCCTCATCGCCGGCGCGCTGTGGGCGGGCATCGCGGGCCTGCTGAAGGCTCGCACCGGCGCGCACGAGGTGATCGTCACGATCATGCTCAACTACGTCGCCCTCTACCTGATCACCTGGATGCTGCGCACGCCCGGCCTGCTGCAGGCCCCAGGGTCGAACAACCCGAAGACGCCGCCGATGAAGGACACGGCCGTCTTCCCCGATCTCCTCGGCCCGCAGTACAACCTGCACTTCGGGTTCGTGCTGGCGATCGCGGCTGTCGTGCTGGTGTGGTGGATCCTCGACCGGTCGAGCCTCGGCTTCCAGTTCCGAGCCGTCGGCGAGAACCCGAACGCGGCCCGCGTGGCCGGCATCAACGTGAAGTCGATGTACCTCTACGCGATGCTCATCTCGGGTGCGCTCGTGGGGCTCGCGGGCGTGAGCCAGGTGCTCGGCACCGTGACCACCGGCTTCTCGTCGGGCATCGACGCGGGCATCGGCTTCGACGCGATCACGGTCGCGCTGCTCGGCCGCTCGACGCCGTGGGGCATTCTCGCGGCCGGCATCCTGTTCGGCGCGTTCAAGGCCGGCGGGTTCTCGATGCAGGCCGCCGAGGGCGTTCCGATCGACATCGTGCTCGTCGTGCAGTCGCTCATCGTGCTGTTCATCGCGGCGCCGCCGCTGGTGCGGTCGATCTTCCGCCTCCCCGCGCCGGGGTCCGCTCCGCGCAGACCCCGCCCGATCGTCACGAAGGAGGTGGAGGCGAAATGACCCTCGCTCCGCAGCACAACGCCGCCGCGCCGGCTCCCACGCTCGAAACGACCGTCGTCGTGAGCTGGAAGGCGCCGATCGCCTTCGCCGTCGTCACGCTGCTCGCGATCGCGCTGTTCGTCTTCGCGCCCCACGGCGGCGAGGCGACGTTCCGGCTCTCGCCGTCAGGCGATGCCTTCCAGCTGCCGCCCCTGGTGCTCGACTCGGCCATCACGGCGCTCATCACGGCGCTCGTCATGGCGGCGATCACCGTGGGGTCTGCCGTGCTCGTGCGGTCGCGCCGCAAGGTTCCGCTCTGGTTGACGGTCGTGTTCGCGGTGGTCTTCCTGATCGGATTCCTCACCTGGGCGGCCGCGGGATCGAACACCCCGATCATCCCGGTCCCCGGCCTGCTCCAGGGCGCACTCAGCCTCTCGGTGCCGCTCATCTTCGGTGCCCTGTGCGGGGTCATCGGCGAGCGGGTGGGCGTCATCAACATCGCCATCGAAGGGCAGCTGCTCGCCGGCGCCTTCACCTCGGCGGTCGTCGCGTCGGCCGTCGGGCAGGCGATGCTCGGCCAGACGCTCGGCCTCATCGCGGCCGCGGTCGCCGGCGTGCTGGTGTCGTTCGTGCTCGCGGCGTTCTCGATCAAGTACCTCGTCGACCAGGTCATCGTCGGCGTCGTCCTCAACGTGCTCGTGCTCGGCCTGACGAGCTTCCTCTACACGCAGGTGCTCGCGCCCAACCAGGCCGTGCTCAACGCGCCCCCGCGGCTCGAGCGCATCGCCATTCCAGTGCTCAGCGACATCCCCCTGCTCGGGCCGATGCTCTTCCGGCAGACGATCATCGTCTACATCATGTACATCGTGGTCGCGCTCGTGTACATCGGCCTGTTCCACACCCGATGGGGCCTTCGCCTGCGCGCCGTCGGCGAGCACCCGCAGGCCGCCGACACCGTCGGCATCCGGGTCAACTCGACCCGGTTCTGGAACGTCTCGCTCGCCGGCGCGATCGCCGGCCTCGGCGGCGCCTTCTTCACGCTCGGGGCCGTCGGCGCGTTCAACAAAGAGATGACGGCGGGTGCGGGCTTCATCGCCCTCGCGGCGGTCATCTTCGGCCAATGGGACCCGATCAAAGCGACGCTCGCGGCACTGCTGTTCGGGTTCGCGTCGAACCTGCAGAACACGCTCAGCGTCATCGGTTCGCCCGTGCCGAGCGAGTTCATGCTGATGCTGCCCTACGTCGTGACGATCCTCGCGGTGGCCGGCTTCGTCGGCAAGGTGCGCGGCCCCGCTGCGGCCGGCAAGCCGTACGTCAAGGCCTGACCGCCGGGTGAGGCCCGAGGCATCCGATCATCTCGACCCCTCATCGTGAGCGGGCCCCGTCGAACGGGAGGAACCATGAACGACACCGCATCGATCGATTGGGAGCATTTGCGCGAGATCGCCCGCGAGGCGATGGCCAAGGCGTACGTGCCCTATTCCGAGTTCCCCGTCGGGGCGGCCGCGATCGTCGACGACGGCCGGGTGGTGAGCGGATGCAACGTCGAGAACGCGTCCTACGGTGTCACGCTCTGCGCCGAATGCTCGCTGGTGTCGGCGCTCGCGATGTCGGGCGGCGGCAAGCTCGTCGCGTTCACCTGCGTCGACGGGCACGGCAACACGCTGATGCCGTGCGGGCGCTGTCGGCAACTGCTCTACGAGCACTCGGCCGAGGGCATGGTGCTCGACACCGTGTCGGGTTTCAAGACCATCGACGAGGTGCTGCCCGACGCGTTCGGTCCGCGCCAGCTCGCCGAGTTCCGCAGCGCCACGTCGAGCGAGGCCGGCGCATGAGCGCGGTCGAGGCATTCGACGCCGTCGACCTGATCCGCACCAAGCGCGACGGTGGCGAGCTGTCGACGACGCAGATCGACTGGCTGGTCGACGCGTACACGCGCGGCTACGTCGCCGACGAGCAGATGTCGGCGATGACGATGGCGATCTTCCTGAACGGCATGGGAAGGCGCGAGATCCGCGACCTCACGATGGCGATGATCGCTTCGGGCGAGCGCATGGACTTCTCGGCACTCGGCAAGCCCACCGTCGACAAGCATTCGACGGGCGGGGTCGGCGACAAGATCACGCTGCCGCTGATGCCGCTCGTCGCGTCGTTCGGCGTGGCGGTGCCGCAGCTGTCGGGCCGCGGCCTCGGGCACACGGGCGGCACGCTCGACAAGCTCGAGTCCATCCCGGGGTGGCGCGCCGACCTTACGAACGACGAGATGTTCGCCCAGTTGCGCGACCACGGCGGCGTGATCTGCGCCGCCGGTGCCGGGCTGGCACCCGCCGACAAGAAGCTGTACGCGCTGCGCGACATCACCGGAACCGTCGAGGCGATTCCGCTCATCGCCTCGTCGATCATGTCGAAGAAGATCGCCGAGGGCACGGGCGCACTCGTGCTCGACGTGAAGTTCGGGTCGGGCGCGTTCCTCCAAGACATCGAGCGCTCGCGCGAGCTCGCCCGCACCATGGTCGAGCTCGGCGAAGACGCCGGCGTGGCCACGAGCGCGCTGCTCACGAACATGAACGTGCCGCTCGGGCTCACCATCGGCAACGCGAACGAGGTGCGCGAATCGGTCGAGGTGCTGGCCGGCGGCGGCCCCGCCGATGTGCGCGAGCTGACCCTCGCACTCGCGCGCGAGATGCTCGCGCTCGCCGGGCAACCCGACGCCGATGTCGAGGCCGCGCTCGACGACGGGCGCGCGATGGACTCCTGGCGGGCCACGATCCGGGCGCAAGGAGGCGACCCTGACGCTGCGCTTCCCGTCGCGCGCGAGCAGCACGTCGTGACGGCCGACCGCGACGGCGTGCTCGTGCGCCAGGAGGCATTGCCGTTCGGCATCGCCGCGTGGCGGCTCGGCGCGGGCCGTGCCCGCAAAGAGGATCCCGTGCACCACGCCGCGGGCATCGACCTGCACGCCAAGCCCGGCGACGCCGTGCGTGCCGGCGAACCGTTGTTCACGCTGCACGCCGACGACCCGGCGCGCTTCGCGCGTGCACTCGAGGCCGTCGAGGGCGCGTGGGCGATCGGCGACGCCGGCGACCCCGTCGAGGACGGCGGGCCGCTCGTCGCCGAGCGCATCGGGCGCTGACCTCGCTCCGCACGCTCGCGTAGCACACGTCGGCGAACGGAATGCGACCCGACCGAGGCATCCGGCTTCGAATTCACCCAGACGTTGCGCGAGAGCCGCCGGTATCGTTGAGTCGTGGAGAATCCGACGGAGTTCCGGCTCGAAGGCGACGGCATCGATCTCGGCACGCTGCCGAAGGTGTCGCTGCATGACCACCTCGACGGAGGTCTGCGGCCCCAGACCGTGCTCGAGCTCGCCGACGAGATCGGCCTCGACGTTCCGGCCGACGACGCCGAGTCGCTCGCGGCGTGGTTCGCCGAGCAGTCCGACTCGGGCTCGCTCGTCGAGTACCTGAAGACGTTCGACCTGACCACGGCGGTCATGCAGACGCGCGAGGGCCTCAGCCGGGTCGCGCGCGAGTTCGTGCAAGACCTGGCTGCCGACGGCGTGATCTACGGCGAGGTGCGCTGGGCTCCCGAGCAGCATCTCGCCGGCGGGCTCAGCCTCGACGAGGTCGTCGACGCGGTGCAGGCGGGTCTCGACGAGGGCGCCGACGACGTGCGCGCGCAGGGCCGTCGCATCCGCACCGGCCAGCTCATCACCGCGATGCGCCACGCCGACCGCGGTCTCGAGATCGCCGAGCTCGCCGTACGCCACCGCGACCGCGGTGTGGTCGGCTTCGACATCGCGGGCGCCGAAGACGGCTTCCTGCCGAGCCGGCACCGCACCGCGTTCGACTACCTGGCGACCCAGTTCTTCCCGGTGACCGTGCACGCGGGCGAGGCCGCCGGGCTGGAGTCCATCCGCAGCGCCCTCATCGACGGGCGCGCGCTGCGCCTCGGGCACGGTGTGCGACTCGCCGAAGATCTCATCATCGACCGACAGGACGACGAGAACACCTACGTCACGCTCGGCCCCATCGCCCAGTGGGTGCGCGACCGCGAGATCGCCCTCGAGCTCAGCCCGTCGTCGAACCTGCAGACCGGTGCGATCTCGGCGTGGGGCGACGAGCTCATCGACCACCCATTCGACCTGCTGTACCAGCTGGGGTTCCGAGTCACGGTCAACACCGACAACCGGTTGCAGTCGAGCACCTCGCTCACCCGCGAACTGGCGCTGCTCAGCGAGGTCTTCGGCTACAGCCTCGACGACCTCGAGGTGTTCCAGCTCAACGCGGCGGCCGCCGCGTTCCTGCCGATCGACGACCGCGACGAACTCGTCGAGCAGATCGAAGACGGCTTCTCCGAAGCCTGAGCGCGCCCGCACCCCCGAACGGAATCCCGATGCCCCTCCCACCGCTGCCCGATGAGGCCGTCGTCGTCCGCGCAGACGCGGCCGACTGGCGTGCCGCGGTGCGCGCGGCCGGCCGCGGGCTCGTGCGCTCGGGGGCGGCGAGGGCTGACTACACCGACCGCATGATCGCGGTGATCGAGGAGTTCGGCGCCTACGTCGTGATCGCGCCCGGGCTCGCGCTCGCGCACGCTCGTCCCGGTCCTGACGTCCGCCACGCGGGCCTGTCTGTGGCCACCCTCGCGACGCCCGTGGCGTTCGGGCACCCCCACAACGACCCGGTGCGGGTGGTGATCGGCCTCGCCGTCGCGAGCGTCGACGAGCACGTCGCCGGTGTGGCGAGCCTCGCCAACGTGTTCAACGACCCGGCCGCGGTCGGCCGGCTCGCGGCGGCGACGACCCCCGACGAGGTTCGTGCGGCGCTGGGCGCGGTCGCGACGGGCGCCGGCACGGATGCCTCGGAGGCGGTCTCATGAGGATCGTCGCCGTGTGCGGTGCCGGCATCGGCACCTCGGCCATCCTGAAGGTGAATGCCGAGCGCGCGCTTGAACGGCTGGGGCTGAGCGCCGATGTCACCGCGAGCGACCTGTCGGGCGTCAAGGCGGCCGCGGGCGACGCGCAGATCATCCTCACCTCGACCGAGCTCGCGGCCGCGGTGCGGGAGGCGGTCGGACGAAGCTGGGCCGAGGTCGTCGAGGTCACGAACTACTTCGACGTCGCCGAGATCTCGCGGGCCCTCGAGAAGTCGCTGGGGTAGCCGAACCCATCCCGGTGCTGGACGCGCGCCGGCGCGCGCAGCGCGCGCCCGGACGCGCCGGCGTCGGCCTCAGGCGACGAGGGCGCGCATACCCGCATCGAGCGCGGTGAGCGCCGCCTGTGCGGCGGCTCGGCGTTCGGCGACCGAGCCGGTGTCGCTGAAGGTGTCGAGGTACACCTTCAGCTTCGGCTCGGTGCCGCTCGGGCGCACCATCACGCGGGCGCCGCCGTCGAGCACGACGCGCAGGACATCGGCCGGCGGCAGGTCGCCGAAGCCGTCGGCGAGGTCTTCGATGCGCTCGACCCGGATGCCGCCGATCTCGGCCGGCGGATGCGCGCGCAGCCGCGCCATGACCTCGGTGATCTTCGCGAGATCGGTGACGCGGATCGAGATCTGGCCCGAGGCGAAGCATCCGAACCGTTCGACGAACGCATCGAGGTGATCGGCGACCGTTCGCCCCTCGGCCTTCAGCCGGGCCGCGAGCGAGAGGAACGCGAGCCCGGCGGAGATGCCGTCTTTGTCGCGCAGAGTGCCGGGGTTCACGAGATAGCCGAGCGCCTCCTCGTAGCCGAACAGCAGGCCAGGAGCCCGCGAGATCCACTTGAACCCGGTCAGCGTGCCGCGGAACTCGAGATCGTACGCGCGGGCGATCGTCTCGAGGCCGGGGGAGGAGACGATCGAACAGGCCAGTGTGCCCTCGGCGCCGCCCTCGCCGCGCGCGGCCGCGGTTGCGCGTTCGGCGGCCTGCCACCCGAGGGTGAGGCCGACCTCGTTGCCGGTGAGCCGGCGGAAGCCGTCGGGCGCCGACGCGTCGGGGATCGCGATCGCGAGCCGATCGGCGTCGGGATCGTTCGCGATGATCAGGTCGGCGCCGACCTCGCGCGCGCGCGCGAACGAGAGGTCCATCGCGCCGGGCTCTTCGGGGTTCGGGAACGCGACCGTGGGGAACGCCGGGTCGGGCGCGATCTGCGCGTCGACGAGCACCGGCGCGACGAACCCGGCGGTCTCGAGCACGCGCGACATCGTCGGCCAGCCCACGCCGTGCATGGCCGTATAGACGACCCGGGGTTGCGCGTCGGCGGGCGGCGAGGCATCGGCCGCCTCGGCCGTGGCGGCGACGTAGGCGTCGATGACCGTCTCGGGCGCGGTCTCGAACTCGCCGCGCGGCAGGTCTGGCACGAACGCGGTCTCGGCGACCCGCAGGATGTGCGCGGCGATCTCGGCGTCGGCGGGCGACACGATCTGCGAGCCGTGGTCGCCGCCCCCGAGATAGACCTTGTAGCCGTTGTCGTTCGGCGGGTTGTGCGACGCGGTCACCATGACGCCGGCGCTCGCGTCGAGGTGACGCACCGCGAAGGCGAGCACGGGCGTCGGCAGCAGGCGCGGCAGCAGCACTGCCCGCACGCCCGCGCCGGCCATCAGCTCGGCCGAGTCTCGCGCGAACACGTCGGAGTTCTTGCGGCCGTCGTAGCCGATGACGACCGACGGGGTCGTGCCGGGCGCCGCGCGCTCGAGGAGGTAGGCGGCCAGGCCCGCAGCGGCCTGTGCCACGAGCACCCGGTTCATGCGGTTCGGGCCTGCGGCGATCTCACCGCGCAGCCCGGCCGTGCCGAACGCGAGCCGGCCGGCGAACCGGTCGGCCAGGTCGGCTGCGGCCGGCGCCGAGGCCGACTCGTCGTCGCTGCGGGCCGCGTCGAGCAGCGCCTGCAGCTCGGTGCGGGTCTCGGGGTCGGGATCCTGCGCGAGCCACGCGTCGGCGCGGGCGAGGAGGTCGTCGTCGAGCCGGGTCATCCGCTGGTCCTTTCTCAAGCTCGTGCGCTCGGGCCGCAGCCGCTCAGATCGCGGCCACGACGTCGGCGAGCAGCCGCGAGATCACCGGCTCGGCGGCGCGGCCGGCCTCGATGACCTCCTGGTGGCTGAGCGGCGTGGTCTGGATGCCCGCCGCGAGGTTGGTGATCAGTGAGAAGCCGAGCACCTCCATGCCGGCCTGGCGGGCGGCGATCGCCTCGAGCGCGGTCGACATGCCCACGATGTGGCCGCCGATCGTCTTGGCCATCTGCACCTCGGCCGGGGTCTCGTAGTGCGGCCCGCGGAACTGCACGTACACGCCCTCGTCGAGGTCGGGCGCGAGGCCGTGGGCGATCGCGCGCAGCCGCGACGAGTACAGGTCGGTGAGATCGATGAAGGTCGCGCCCTCGAGCGGCGAGTCGGCGGTGAGGTTGATGTGGTCGCTGATCAGCACCGGGGTGCCGGGCTTCCAGTGCTCCTTGATGCCGCCGGCCCCGTTGGTCAGGATCATCACGGATGCCCCGGTCGCCGCCGCCGTGCGCACCGAGTGCACCACCCGGCGCACGCCGTGACCCTCGTAGTAATGCGTGCGGGCGCCGATCACGAGTGCGCGCGTGCCGTTCGGCAGCAGTACCGAGCGCAGCGTGCCGACGTGCCCCTCGAGCGCCGGCTTCGAGAAGCCGGGCACCTCGGTGGCCGGGATGGTGTGGGTCGTCTCGCCGATCAGCTCGGCGGCGCGGCCCCACCCCGAGCCGAGGGTCAGTGCGAGGTCGTGGTGCTCGACGCCGGTGAGCTCGGCGATGCGCGCCGCGGCGTCGCGAGCCACCTCGAACGGGTCGGCGGCGGGGTCGTCGAGCGGGTTCAGCTGAGGCATCCCACCATGGTAGTGAGGCCGAGCGGATGCCGCCCCGCAGCACCGTCCGTGCGCGCGAGCGTGCGCAAGCGAGTGAGGTGCGTGCTCGTTCGCTGGCGAAGGTGCCGGCGACCGGCATCGACGGGGCTCGCGGCCGGCGCCGCCCGCTGCTCGGCCCGGGGCGGAGTCGGATGAGAGAATCGAGGTCATGGCCTACGAGTTCGAGCGCACCCAGAGAATCGCCGTCCTCGGGGGTGGGCCCGGCGGGTACGAAGCGGCCCTCGCCGCGGCACAGCTCGGCGCCGAGGTCACCCTCATCGAGCGAGCCGGCGTCGGCGGCTCGGCGGTGCTCACCGACGTCGTGCCGTCGAAGTCGCTCATCGCGACCGCCGAGGCGTCGAACGCCGTGAAAGAGGCGGCCGACCTCGGCGTGCAGTTCTACGCGAAAGGCGACCACGAGAAGGCGGTGAAGCCGAAGGTCGCGATCAACCTCGCCGCCGTCAACAAGCGGCTGCTGGGCCTCGCGGCCCAGCAGTCCGACGACATGCGGCACAACCTCATCGACGCGGGCGTGCACCTCGTGCAGGGCGAGGGCCGGCTCGACGGACCGAACGCCGTGATCGTGTCGACCGCGAAGGGCGGCACCGACTTCGACCGCATCGAGGCCGACACGCTCGTGATCTCGGTCGGCGCCACCCCGCGCATCCTGCCCACCGCCGTGCCCGACGGCGAGCGCATCCTCACCTGGACCCAGCTCTACCAGATGCAGCAGGTGCCCGAGCACCTCATCGTCGTGGGCTCCGGGGTCACCGGCGCCGAGTTCGCCTCCGCGTACCGCGCGCTCGGCGCGAAGGTCACGCTCATCTCGAGTCGCGACCAGGTGCTGCCCGGTGAAGACCAGGACGCGGCATCCGTCATCGAGAAGGTCTTCACGCGCAACGGCATGAAGGTGCTCAACCGGTCTCGCGCCGAATCCGTCGTCCGCGACGGCGACGAGGTTGTCGCGACCCTCACCGACGGCCGCGAGGTGCGCGGGTCGCACTGCCTGATGGCGGTCGGCTCGGTGCCCAACACGAGCGACATCGGGCTCGAGGAGGCCGGCGTGCAGCTCGCCGAGTCGGGGCACATCCGGGTGAACCGGGTTGCGCGCACCTCGATCCCGAACATCTACGCCGCCGGCGACTGCACGACGTTCCTGCCGCTCGCGTCGGTCGCCTCGATGCAGGGCCGCACGGCCGTGTTCCACGCCATGGGCGACATCGTGAACCCGCCCGCGAACCGCAACATCACCTCGAACATCTTCACCCAGCCCGAGATCGCCACGATCGGCTGGACGCAGAAAGAGATCGAAGACGGCGTCGTGCCCGGCGTCGTCTACAAGCTGCCGCTCTCGTCGAACCCGCGCGCGAAGATGATGGGCATTCGCGAGGGGTTCGTGAAGCTGTTCGCCTCGAGCGGGTCGGGCGCGATCATCGGCGGCGTCATCGTCGCGCCGAAGGCATCCGAACTGGTGTTCCCGCTCGCGCTCGCCGTCGAACACCGGCTCACCGTCGACCAGTTCGCCGAGGCGTTCCCGGTGTATCCGTCGCTGTCGGGCTCGCTCACGGATGCGGCGCGGGCCATGCACGTGGTTCGCTGAGCTGCGCTGCCCGTCTTCGCGGCGCGCCATCCCCCCTTTCGTTTCTCAGGCGTAATGGGTCGGAACGGGCGCGCCGACGGCGTGTCCTCCTGAGAACGGTGCGTTTCGGTGATCCGCTCCTGAAAACGGTATGGATGCGGCGGCGCAGACGTCTGGATGCAACGGCGAACGCCGCGGGCGTGCGCCGCCCCGCGGGGCGGAGTAGCGTCGGGGCGAAGGGCAGTCCGGGGGAACGGTCCGGGGGGAATCGATGAACCTGCGAGTGAAGTCAGTCGAGGCATCCATCGCCGATGCCGCCGACGAGGAGCGCAGCCTCAAGCGCTCGCTCGGCACCTGGGACCTCGCCCTCATGGGCATCGCGGTCGCGGTCGGCGCGGGCATCTTCTCGGTCGGCGCGCAGGCGGCGGCGAACTTCGCGGGGCCGAGCGTGATCGTCTCGTTCATCCTCGCCGCGATCACGTGCGGGCTCGCGATCATGTGTTACGCCGAGTTCGCCTCGACCGTGCCGGTCGCTGGCAGTGCCTACACGTTCACCTACGCCACCATGGGCGAACTGCTCGCCTGGATCATCGGGTGGGACCTCATTCTCGAGTTGTTCACGGCCGCCGCGGTGCTCGCCAAGTACTGGGGCGTGTACCTGAGCGAGGCGTTGCTCGCGTTCGGCGTGCCGCTGCCCGCGACGTTCGAGATCGGCGGCGTGTCGATCAGCTGGCCCGCGTTCCTCATCGTCGCGATCTTCACCGCGCTGCTCGTGGCCGGCACGAAGCTCACCGCCCGCGTCGGGGCGGTCTTCACGCTCATCAAGGTCGGCATCGTCATCTTCGTCATCGTGGTCGGCTTCTTCTTCGTGCAGGCCGCGAACTTCACCCCGTTCATCCCCGAGGCCGTGCCGACCGACGGCGGAGCATCCGATGCCTGGACCCAGTCGCTGTTCTCCTGGATGACCGGCGCCGCACCCGCGCAGTACGGGGTGTTCGGCATGCTGGCCGCGGCATCCCTCGTGTTCTTCGCCTTCATCGGCTTCGACGTGGTCGCGACCAGCGCCGAAGAGGTGCGCGAGCCGCAGAAGCGGCTGCCACGCGGCATCTTCCTCGGCCTCGGCATCGTGACCTTGCTGTACGTGCTCGTGTCGATCGTGATGACCGGCATGGTCTCGTACCGCGAGCTCGCCGCCGAAGAGACGCCGTCGCTCGCGACCGCGTTCCGGCTGCTCGACCAGGATTGGGCCTCTGCGGTCATCTCGTTCGGCGCGCTCGCCGGGCTCACGACCGTGATCATGGTCATTCTGCTCGGGCTCGCGCGCATCGTGTTCGCGCTCAGCCGTGACGGGCTGCTGCCGCGCTGGCTGTCGAAGACGACGGCGCACACGAAGACGCCGGCGCGCGTGCAGATCATCGCGGGCGCGATGGTCGCCGTCGTGGCAGCGTTCACCGATGTCGGGCTGCTCGAGGAGATGATCAACATCGGCACGCTCTCGGCGTTCGTGCTCGTGAGCCTCGGCATCATCGTGCTGCGGCGCACCCGGCCAGACCTGCCGCGAGGGTTCCGGGTGCCGTGGTCCCCGTTCCTGCCGATCCTCTCGGCGGTGCTGTGCGTCTGGCTGATGTTGAACCTCACGACCCTCACCTGGGTGCGGTTCGGGGTGTGGCTCGTGATCGGCCTGGCGATCTACCTGCTCTACGGCCGCCGGCGGTCGCGCCTCGCGGGCGAGCAGGTCAGCGAGGTCGAGCTGCCGACCGCCCAGGGCTCGCAGCCCTAGGGTGCGCGGGTGCGCGGGTGCGCGGGTGCGTGGGTGCGCGGGTGCCTTTCTCAGGCGTAATGGGTCGGTTCGGGCGCAACTGCGGCGTGTCTTCCTGAATACGGTGCGACTCGGGCGTTTCCTCCTGAAAACGGATGCCGCGGAGCGGCGTCGTCTGAACGGATGCCGCGGAGCGGCGTCGTCTGAACGGATGCCGCGGAGCGGCGTCGTCTGAACGGATGCCGCGGAGCGGCGTCGTCTGAAACGGATGTCGCGGAGCGGCGCCGTGACGGAGCCGGGGCCGCAAGCTGACCGCTCGGGCCGCCGGGCGTTCCGACAGCCGGGAGTTCAGGCGGCGGCGAGGCCGGCCAGGGCGGCGACCACGCGAAGGGCCGCAGCGGCAGGATCAGCGAGCACCTCGCGTGCAGGGATGCGGAGCGTCGGGATGCCACGGGCGAGCAGCGCGGCGTCGCGCCGACGATCCCGTTCGAACGCGTCGCGGTCGTGGTGATAGGCGTAGCCGTCGACCTCGACGGCCAGCCGCCCCTCGACGATGAAGTCGACCCAGCCCGCACCGTCGAACGGAACCTGCTGGATGAACGCGAGCCCCACCGCGCGCATCGCGTCGGCGAGGTAGGTCTCGGCGCCTGAGCCGTCGAAGCCGTGCAGCTGGAGACCGCGCAGGCGGCGCGGGGCTGACGTCGCGAGCAGTTGTCGCGCGTCCGTGAGCGTGAGCACGCCCTGGTGCACCGCGGACTCGAACGCAGCGATGACCTCGAGCCGACTCGCGCATCGAGCGACCTGCGCCAGGGCATCGCGCGGCGAAACGCGCCACGCCGACTCATCGGTCTTCCGCCGACCGAACGCGGAGTCGCACCAGTGCAGCTCGAGTTCGAGGAGTTGGCGATCGGACGTGATCGGCTCGGCCGAGGGGACGAGCGCACGGTTGGTGCGAAGCCGTGCCGCGTTCTTCGGCAGCGCCACGTGCGTGCAGCCGGGATCGGGAATCCAGATCCCGAACGAGCGCGCAGCGCTGACGCATCCGAGCCGGCCGCCGACGCGTACGGCGGCTATCGCGTCGAGTGGGGCGTCGTACGTCGCGTAGTGCGCCCGCCGAACTCGGCGGATCGCGCCGGCCCGCACCGCGCGCGACAGTTCAGGCCCTCGGATGCCCCGCCGCAGCAGCTGCTCGCGGGTGCAGATGCCGCCGTGCTCGGCGAGAACGCCCATGATCCGATCGATGCGATCCATGAGCCGATGATCGCCGGCCGCGTCGCGGCGCGGGCCGCGACATCCGACGCTGTGGTCTCCGACCGCCCGACCGCCCGCTGGGGAGGAATGCACCACCCACGGCGCCCCGCCGTCCGTCACGACACCGCTCCGCAGCATCCGTTTTCAGGAACCGCCGCCCGAATCGCACCGTATTCAGGAAGACACGCTGCAGTTGCGCCCGAACCGACCCATTACGCCTGAAAAAAGCATGAAGACCGTAGTCTCAGGGGATGGATCGACCGAACGAGGGCCTGCCGCTGGGCGAGCACGATCGTGGCCATCTGCGCCGCTGCGTCGAGCTGGCCCGCGAAGCACTTGAGGCGGGCGACGAGCCGTTCGGCTCGCTGCTCGTCGACGCGTCGGGCGTCGTGCGCTTCGAGGACCGCAACCGCGAGGGCGGCGGCGACGCGACCGCGCACCCCGAGCTCGCGATCGCGCAGTGGGCCGCCGCCGAGCTCACGCCCGACGAACGGCGCGCGAGCGTGGTCTACACCTCGGGCGAGCACTGCCCGATGTGCAGCGCGGCCCATGCCTGGGTCGGGCTCGGGCGCATCGTCTACGCGGCGAGCACCGCCCAGTTCTCGCAGTGGCGGCGAGAGGAGGGACTCGCGGCCGGGCCCGTCGCCGCGCTGCCGGTCACGGTCGTGGCCCCGGGGGTGCCGGTCGCCGGCCCCGACCCCGAGCTGTCGGCCGAGGTGCACGAGCTGTACCTGCGGATGCTTCGCCGCGACCGCAGCTGACGTGCCACCCGCGGCGCGGCAGCGACACGCGCGACGCTCGCGCCAGCTCAGGCCGCGGGCGCGTCGGCGATCGAGAGCAGCAGGTGACCGCTGGAGACGGTGAGACCGGTCTCGGCGTTGATGGCGCCGACCACGCCGTCTTTGTGGGCCGTGATCGGCTGCTCCATCTTCATCGCCTCGAGCACGAGGATGAGGTCGCCCTTGACGACCTTGTCGCCCTCGGCGACGGCGACCTTGACGACCGTCGCCTGCATGGGCGCGGTGACCGCGTCGCCGGTGGCGGTGTCGACCGCGTGCGAGGCCGCACGGCGACGCGGTGCCGGCCCGAGGGTCACGGGGCGCGGTCCGCCCGAGAGCTTCTTCGGCAGGCTCACCTCGACGCGCTTGCCCGCGACCTCGACGACGACGTTCTCACGCGCCTGCGGGCCCTTCGTCTCCTCGAGCTCGCCCGTCCACGGCTCGATGGTGTTGTCGTACTCGGTCTCGATCCAGCGGGTGTGCACCGAGAACGGCTCGTCGCCCTCGGGGGCGAACGCGGGCTGGTTCACCACGTCGCGGTGGAACGGCAGCACGGTGGGCAGGCCGGCGACCTCGAACTCCTGCAGGGCGCGGCGGGCGCGCTCGAGCGCGTCCTTGCGGGATGACCCGGTGACGATGAGTTTGGCGAGCAGCGAGTCGAACGCGCCCGAGATCTCGTCGCCCGTCGTCACACCCGAGTCGACGCGCACGCCGGGGCCGCCGGGGAAGCGCAGCACGTGCACCGGGCCCGGGGCGGGCAGGAAGTTGCGACCCGGGTCCTCGCCGTTGATGCGGAACTCGAACGAGTGCCCCGTGATGACGGGGTCGGGGTAGTCGAGCGAGCCACCCTCGGCGAGGCGGAACTGCTCGCGAACGAGGTCGAGGCCGGTGACCTCTTCGGAGACGGGGTGCTCGACCTGCAGGCGCGTGTTCACCTCGAGGAACGAGACCGTGCCGTCTTGGCCGATGAGGAACTCGCAGGTGCCGGCGCCGACGTAGCCCACCTCGCGCAGGATGGCCTTCGACGACGTGTACAGCGCGTCGCGCTGCGCGTCGGTGAGGAACGGCGCGGGCGCCTCTTCGACGAGCTTCTGGTGCCGGCGCTGCAGCGAGCAGTCGCGGGTCGAGACGACGACGACGTTGCCGTGCCGGTCGGCGAGGCACTGGGTCTCGACGTGGCGGGGCTTGTCGAGGTACTTCTCGACGAAGCACTCGCCGCGACCGAACGCGGCCACGGCCTCGCGGGTGGCCGAGTCGAAGAGTTCGGCGACCTCGTCGCGGGTGCGGGCGACCTTGAGGCCTCGGCCGCCACCGCCGAACGCGGCCTTGATGGCCACAGGGAGGCCGTGCTGGTCGACGAACTCGAGCACCTCCGAGGCATCCGCGACGGGGTTGAGGGTGCCGGGCGCGAGCGGCGCGCCCACCTTCTCGGCGACGTGCCGGGCCGAGACCTTGTCGCCGAGGCGCTCGATCGCCTCGGGCGACGGGCCGATCCAGATGAGGCCGGCGTCGATGATCGCGCGGGCGAAGTCGGCGTTCTCGGCGAGGAACCCGTAGCCGGGGTGCACCGCGTCGGCGCCGGAGCGGCGCGCGACCGAGAGCAGCTTGTCGATGACGAGGTAGGTCTCGGCGCTCGTGGAGCCCTCGAGTGCGTACGCCTCGTCGGCGAGCTTCACGTGGCGGGCGTCGCGGTCTTGGTCGGCGTACACGGCGACCGAGCGGATGCCGGCGTCGCGCGCGGCCCGGACGACGCGGACGGCGATCTCGCCCCGGTTGGCGATCAAGACCTTGGTGATGCGCGGCATACCTCAAGGCTATTCAGGCGGGCGAGTTCGCCTTTGGGCGACCTCCACAAAAAGACCTCGAAAAGTCGTGTCACCGCCCACAAGGGTGCTGGCGCGGTGGATCGGTCAGCCGAGCCGATTCCAGAGCCCCGTCCACTCGCCGCCGAGTTCGCGCACCAGCTCGCGCAGCGTCGAGAGACTCAATCCGACGACGGTGGACGGGTCGCCCTCGACGCGCCGGATGAACGGGCCCCCGAGACTGTCGATGGTGAACGCCCCGGCGACCGCGAGCGGTTCACCGGTCGCGATATACGCGTCGATCTCGGCGTCGTCGAGTTCGGCGAAGGTGACGGATGCCACGTCGGGCCTGCCGACCGCGACGCCGGGCCGACCGCCCCGATGGTCGATGAGCCAGTGACCGCTCCAGAGCTGCCCGGTGCGCCCGTGCTGCGCCGCCCACCGCTCGCGTGCCGCCTCGGGCCGGTGCGGCTTGCCGTGCAGCACGCCGTCGACGAGGAACGCGGAATCGCCGCCCAGCACGAACCCGTCGATCGGCTCGCCGCCGGGCCGCGCGCCGAGGATCGCCTCGGCCTTCGCCCGCGCGAGCAGCTGCACGAGTTCGGCCGCGGCGAGCGGACCGTGCTCGGCCTCGTGCTCCTCGACGAGCGCCTCCTCGTCGACGCCGGGCGACACGGTCACCGGCTCGATTCCGGCCTGGCGCAGCAGCTGGAGGCGGGCGGGCGAGGTCGAGGCGAGGTACAGGCGCATGCGTCCATCCTGCCGTCTGCCCCCTCACGCGATTCAGGCCCGCAGGCGTGTCGCACCGGGTTTCGGCGCGTGGCGGAGCCGACCGGCCGTGCGCGCTGCTGAATCGCCTCCGAGGGCGGTCGGCACGGAACGGCCGGCGAGCGGGCAGGATGGGGTCATGGCACGTCCCTCTCGCCACCGCACCAGCAGCCCCACGGGCGCCAAGCGCACCGCGCACGCGCGGCGTCGCACGCCCGCAGCCTCGGCGTCGCCGGTGCCCGGGCCCGAGCTGGTGCTCGACGTCGACCGCATCGCGCACGGCGGGGTGGCCGTCGCCCGCCACGAGGGGCGCGTCGTGTTCGTCGCCGACGCGATTCCGGGCGAGCGCGTGCGCGCACAGGTGATCGATGCGAGCCGCGACCGGTTCTGGCGCGCCGAGACCGTCGAGGTGCTCGACGCCTCGCCCGACCGCCGCGAGCACGTGTGGGCCGAGGCATCCGTCGACCGCGCGCCCGAGCAGCGGGCGGGCGGCGCCGAGTTCGGTCACATCCGGATGCCCCGCCAGCGCGCCCTGAAGGCGGAGGTGCTGCAGGACGCCCTCGCGCGCATGGCGGGCGAGCAGCGCGAGGTGGTCGTCGAGGCCGTCGACGAGGAGCTCGCGCCGGGTGTCGACGTCGAGGCGGGCACCGGCTGGCGCACCCGGGTTCGTCTGCACGTCGACGCCGAGGGCCGGGTCGGCCCCTACGCGGCCCGCAGCCACCGGGTGGTGCCGGTGACGAGCCTGCCGCTCGCGGCGGCCGCGCTGCAGCGGCTCGCACCGCTCGACACCCGGTTCGAGGCGGCGGGGGCCGACGGCGTCGAGGCGGTGGATCTGGTCGCCCCGACGGGTGCCGAGGCATCCGTCATCATCCGCCGGGCGGGCGAGCGCGAGACCGCGCCCGAGATCGTCGAGCTCGTCGGCGACCGGCGCTTCCGGCTCGCTCGCGACGGGTTCTGGCAGGTGCATCGCGGTGCGGCGGCCACGCTCACGCGTGCCGTGCAGGCGGCGATCGATCCCGAACGGTTCGACCCCGGCGCTGAGCACCTCGATCTGTACGGCGGTGTGGGCCTGCTCGCCGCCGCGGTGGGCGATGGGTTCGGGCGCGGGCTGCGCATCACCTCGGTCGAGGCCGACGCGCGAGCCACCGACCACGCGGCCGCGAACCTGGCCGACTTCGTGGGCGCCCGCGCGGTCACGGCCAGGGTCGACCGGTTCCTGGCCGAGCTCGAGCGATCGGATGCCTCGCGGAGCATCCGCGGCGGCACCGTCGTGCTCGACCCGCCACGCTCAGGAGCCGGGCGCGAGGTGACCAACCGAGTGGCCGCGCTGCGCCCCGCGCAGATCGTGTACGTCGCGTGCGATCCCGTGGCGCTCGCGCGCGATCTCGGCACGTTCCGCGACCTCGGCTACGGGCTGGAGCACGTGCGGGCCTTCGACCTGTTTCCGAACACCCACCACGTCGAAGCGGTCGCCCGGCTGGGCGCTATCGTGTGAGAACACCGGAGGGGGAGGCAGTGGTGCAGCACGAGGGGCCGACGACCGTCGCGATCGTCGACGATCACGAGGCGGTGCGGCTCGGGCTGCGCGCGGCGTGCCGCGACGCCGGGTACGACGTCGTCGCCGAGGCCGCGGGCGTGCCCGAACTGCTCGACGCACTGGGGCTGGGCAGGGTCGACGTGGTCGTGCTCGACCTCTCGCTCGGCGACGGCCGAAGCGTCACCGACAACGTGCGCGCGATCCTCGGAACGGGCAGCGGTGTGCTCGTGCACAGCATCGCCGACCGGGTCGCTGCGGTGCGGGAGGCGCTCGCCGCCGGCGCGGCCGGCGTCATCCCCAAATCGTCGCCGATGTCGGCGGTCATCGCCGCGATCGCCGTCGTCGCACGGGGTGACGCGCTGAACAACGTCGAGTGGGCGAGCGCGATCGAAGCCGACCGCGATTTCGCCAAGGCGGCGCTCGGCCGGCGCGAACGCGACGTGCTGCACCTGTACGCGTCGGGCCTGCCGTTGAAGCTCGTGGCGCAACAGCTGGGCATCGCGCATTCGACGGCGCGCGAGTACCTCGACCGTATCCGGCAGAAGTACATCGAGGTGGGCCGGCCGGCGCCCACCAAGGTCGACCTGCTGCGCCGCGCCGTCGAGGACGGCATTCTGCCGGGTCTCGACGAAGCCGGGGATGCCCGGCGCTGACGGGCGCCTCACGCGCCCGGTCGACGCACGCCGCGCGGTCAGCGGCGCGCGGGTCGAGACCGTCACGGGCCGGGCGCTGGGCGCCGCGGCGATCGTCTTCTCGCTGCAGACGGTACCCGCCGCGATCTCGCAGTCGGCGGCGCTCGTGCAAGGGGCCTCCGCCGCGCTCGTCGCGGTGATGTACGGCTCGGCCGTCGCCCTCGCGGTCGCGATGATCGCGCGGATGGCCGAGCGCATCACCGCCGTCGTCTACGCCGCCGCCTACGCCGTGGTGCTGCTCGCGTGGCCGTTCCTCGTCGAGGATCCTGCGGCGCTCGACGGGCAGGCGCCGTGGCTGTACTACCTGATGACGGTGGCCACGACCGCGGTCGTCTTCTCGATGCCGATCGGCGCCGCCGTCGGGTATACGCTCGTCGCTCCGGCACTGTTCGGCATGGTTCGGCTGCAACCGCAGGGCGGGTCGGCGGATCCGCTCACGGCCGCGTTCGAGACCGGGTACTCGATCATCCTCGGCATGGTGGTGCTCGTCATCGTCGCGATGCTGCGGCACGCCGCCGAGGGGGTGGACTCCGCCCAGGATGCCGCGCTCGCCCGCTACGACGTCGCCGCACGCCAGCACGCCAACGAGATCGAGCGCGTGCGCACCGACGCGCTCGTGCACGACAGCGTGCTCACCACACTGCTCGCGGCGGCCGCCGCAGAGACCGCCGACGAGCAGCAACTCGCCGCCAGGATGGCCCGCGACGCGGTCGCGCGGCTCCGTGAGGCGGGCACCTCGACGAGTGCGCCCGACGCGCGCATCGAGCTGAACGTGCTGGTGCGGCGCTTGCGAGCGGCCCTGACGACGTTCGCCACGCCGTTCACGGTGCGGGTCGTGAACGCCGGCGGGGTCGAGCTCACGGTGGATGCCGTCGAGGCGCTCTACTCGGCGGCGGTGCAGGCGATGGTGAACAGCCTGCAGCACGCCGACGACGGCACCCGCCCGACCCGGCGGGAGCTGCGGATCCGAGGCGTTCGTGCTGCGGGGTGCGTCATCGAGGTGGCCGACACCGGTGTCGGGTTCGACCCGGCGATGGTGCCGACCGAGCGACTCGGGCTGCGCGTGTCGATCGAGGAACGGCTGGCCGGCGCGGGCGGCACGGCGACCATCACCTCCAGTCCCGGCCACGGCACCACCGTGACGCTGGTCTGGCCCGAGGGGGTCGACCGCACATGATCGCGATCTCGCGGTGGCTGCTGCTGGCGCTCGGTGCGGCCTTCTCGGCGTTCCACATCATGCTCGGCCTGATCTCGCTCGGCGTGCCGACGCGCCCCGAGCCGACGCTGGCGGCGCTCGCGCTGTACACGGTCGCCACGGTGCTCAGCCTGTGGCCCACGGGGCGGGTTCGGATGCCCGACTGGCTCGCCGCGTTCGACCTCGTGGTCGCCATCGCCATGCCCGTGGTGGTGACCACGCAGCTCGATCCCGCCGCCGACAACGGGTTCGCGACCTGGTACGTCGCCGCGGTGGGCACGCTGATGACGATCGTCGCGGCGCGCCGCCAGCTCGTCATGGCATGGATCGGTGTGGGGGCGCTCGCCCTGCAGACGCTGTTGTGGGCGGGGTTCCCCGCGCTCGGCACGCTCGGCGTGGTGGGCAGCATGGTGTGGGTCGCGATCGCGCACGCGCTCACCGTGGCGCTCGCCTCCGCCGCTCGCGCGGCGCGTCGGTACGGCCAGGCCGAGCGCGAGGCGGCGGCGTGGCAGGCGGCCCAGGACGCGCACCTCTTCGAGGGCCGGATGCGCCTCGCCCAGACGAATCGCATCGCCTCGCCCATGCTGCGGCGGATCGCCGATCAGGGCGGAGTGCTCACCGAGCAGCAGCGGCGCGAGTGCCGCATGCTGGAAGCCGCGATCCGCGACGAGATCCGAGGCCGGATGCTGCTCACCGACGTCGTGCGAGTCGAGGTGCAGCGGGCACGCGGGCGCGGCATCACGGTGACGCTGCTCGACGAGGGGGGCATCGACGAACTCGACGAGCCGTCGCGCGATCGGGTGCTGTCTCGACTGGCGGAGGCGATCTCGCGGTCGCACGCCGATCGCATCATCGCGCGGACCGCGGCGGAGGGTTCGCCGGTCGCGGTCACGGTGGTCGGCCTCCGTGAGAGCGGGGATGCGACGGCGCTCGACACGGATGACGCGGAGGTCGAGCTGTGGCTCGAGATCCCGCGCGCCATCGAGGGGTGACGGCGCGCGATGGGGCGGGCCGGCAGCGCGACATGGTGCGCCGCACATGAGGAAGGGGCCGGTCGTAGTCGACCGGCCCCTTCAAGCTCGAGTCACGATGACAACCCGAATATCACCCTGACTCGCCCCCAACCGGTCATCGGCTACCCGACCGACGACCGTGGCGGCTCCGATGAGGAGCCTGCATGACTATGCTGCCCCCGATCGGGGATCTTGCCAAGTCGGTGTTTCGGGGGACAATGCGAGTCCGCATCGCGACGACCTGATGCGAGCGCGCGAGCGCGGATGCGGCCGGGGCTCAGTGCCCCCAGCCGACCCAGCGGCCGGGGCCGCGCTCGAACGGCTGGCGATGCGGGCGCGCCGCCCGCACCCAGCCGTCGGTGGGACCGTCGGGTCGAGGCGGCTGCTCGCGCTGCTGGGCGATCGCGGCGAGCACGACCGCGGTGGCCGCGGCGGCGTCGTCGTCGGACACGCCCGCGGTGCGGATGCGCAGGTCGATCGCCTCGAGGTCGGGTTGGTCGCTCACAGCGGGATGTTCCCGTGCTTCTTGGGCGGCAGGCTCGCACGCTTCGTGCGGAGCGTGCGCAGCGCCTTCACGATCGCCACGCGCGTCGCGGCCGGCTCGATCACGCCGTCGAGCTCGCCGCGCTCGGCCGCCAGGAACGGGGATGCCACGTTGTACGTGTACTCGTTGGCCAGTTGCGTGCGCACCGCGGCGACGTCCTCGCCGGCCTCCTCGGCCCGCTTCAGCTCGGCGCGGTAGAGGATGTTGACCGCGCCCTGGCCACCCATCACGGCGATCTCGGCCGTCGGCCAGGCGAGGTTGATGTCGGCGCCCAGCTGCTTCGAGCCCATCACGATGTACGCGCCGCCGTAGGCCTTGCGGGTGATGACGGTGACCAGCGGCACGGTGGCCTCGGCGTACGCGTAGAGCAGCTTCGCACCGCGGCGGATGACGCCCGTCCACTCCTGGTCGGTGCCGGGCAGGTAGCCCGGGACATCCACCAGGGTGACGATCGGTAGTCCGAACGCGTCGCAGAACCGCACGAACCTGGCCGCCTTCTCACCGGCCGCGATGTTCAGCGTGCCCGCCATCTGGTTGGGCTGGTTGGCGATGATGCCGACCGACCGGCCCTCGATGCGGGCGAAGCCGATGAGGATGTTCGGGGCGAACAGCGGCTGCACCTCGAGGAAGTCGCCGTGGTCGACGAGCCCGGCGATGACCTGGTGCATGTCGTACGGCTGGTTCGGCGAGTCGGGGATGACCGTGTTCAGCCGCTGGTCGGCGTCGGTGATCTCGAGTTCGACGTCGGAGTCGTACACGGGCGACTCGCTCATGTTGTTGTCGGGCAGGAACGACACGAGGGTGCGCGCGTAGTCCAGCGCGTCCTCTTCGTCGCTGGCGAGATAGTGCGCGACGCCCGACACGGTGTTGTGCGTGAGCGCACCCCCGAGCTCCTCGAACCCGACCTCTTCACCCGTGACGGTCTTGATCACGTCGGGGCCGGTGACGAACATGTGGCTCGACTTGTCGACCATGATGACGAAGTCGGTGAGCGCGGGGGAGTACACGGCGCCGCCCGCGGCGGGGCCCATGACGATCGAGATCTGCGGGATGACGCCCGACGCCTGCGTGTTGCGGCGGAAGATCTCGCCGTACTTGCCGAGCGCGACCACGCCCTCCTGGATGCGGGCGCCGCCCGAGTCGAGGATGCCGATGATCGGCACGCCGGTCTTCAGCGCGAGCTCCATGACCTTGATGATCTTCTCGCCCGCGACCTCGCCGAGCGAGCCGCCGAAGGTGGTGAAGTCCTGGGAGTACACCGCGACGCGGCGGCCGTGGATGGTGCCGGTGCCCGTGACGACCGAGTCGCCGTACGGGCGCTTCTCCTCCATGCCGAAGGCGTGGGTGCGGTGACGCACGAACTCGTCGAGTTCGACGAACGAACCGGGGTCGAGCAGACCCTCGATGCGCTCGCGGGCGGTCAGCTTGCCCTTGGCGTGCTGCTTGACCTGTGCGGCTTCGCTCGCAGCGGTCACCGCATCGTGGTAGCGATGCTTCAGGTCGGCGAGTTTGCCCGCGGTCGTGGTGAGGTCGGGGCCGTCGGAGGTCGCTTCGGTCACGCGGTTCACTCTACCGGCGGGGTTTGCGGCGGCTTCGTTGAGGGTTTCCTACAAATCCCAGCCGGATACTAGCCTGAATCCGACACGCATCCGGAGGTGCACATGGAGTGGGGCAGGTCGCGCGCGCAGGTCGCGAGATTCGAGTTCCTCGAGCAGGCGACATCGACGAACGACGTGCTCCGCGAGGCGGCGTCGGGACCGGAGGCCGCGGACTGGCCGCACGGCGCCGCCGTCGTCACCGACGACCAGACCGCCGGGCGCGGCCGGCTCGGTCGCACCTGGCTGGCGCCGACAGGCAAGACGCTCGCGATCTCGGTGCTGCTGCGCCCCGAACGGTACGACGGCCGGCCGCTGGACGCGGCCGCCCTGGGCTGGCTGCCCCTCATCGCCGGGCTCGCGATGACCGAGGCGGTCGATCGGGCGGTCGCGGCATCCGATCGGCTGCGGGTCGCGACCGACGCGCCGGAGGTCCCGCACCGAGCGGATGCCCCGCGGCGACCGGATGCATCCAAGCGACCGGCTGGCTCGAAGCGCGCGGATGCCTCGCCTGAATCCGACGACGACGGCCCCGGCCTCGTCGAGGTCGAGCTCAAGTGGCCGAACGACGTGCTGATCTCGGGATACAAGGTGTGCGGCATCCTCACCGAACTGCTGCCCGGCGCCGAGGCGGTCGTCGTCGGCGCCGGACTCAACCTCACTCTCGACGAGCACGACCTGCCCACGCTCACGTCGACGTCGTTGCTGCTGGCCACCGGCCGGCGCCCCGACGCCGACGCGGTGCTGGCCGACTATCTCGCCACCCTGCTCGCCGCGGTCGAGACGCTCGTCGCCGCCGACGGCGACGCGACCGCGAGCGGACTCGCCGACCGCATCGCCGAACGGTGCGGCACGATCGGCGCCGAGGTGCGCGTCGAACTGCCCGGCGGCGCCGAACTGCTCGGCACGGCAGAACGCCTCGATCGCGATGGCCGCCTCGTCGTGCGCGACCGCGAGAGCGGTGAACCGCAGGCTGTCGCGGCGGGGGACGTGACCCACCTGCGGTATTAATGGGCGTATGAGCCGCCCCCCGTCGACGAGTCGCGCGGGCGCGCCGACGGCGTCGCCCGAGCGCGTGGTCGCGCGGGTGCGGCGCCACGGCCGGATGCTCATCCTGCCGGTGCTGCTGCTCGTCGCGGTGGCGGGCCTGCTGCCGTACGCGCTCGGCATCCTCGCCGAGGACTGGCAGCGCTGGGCGGTGCTCGCGCTTGCGGCGGTGCTCGTGGTGCTGGGGGTGCTGCTGCCCTATCTCGCGTGGCTCACCCGGCGCACGACCGTCACCACGCGGCGGGTGATCCTGCGGTCGGGCGTGTTCGTGCGCACCCGACGCGACGTGCCGCTCGCCCGCAGCATCGACATCCGGGTGCGCCAATCGCTCGGCCAGCGCGTGTTCGGCTGCGGCGATGTGCACATGGACGCGGGGCAGGAACGTCCGATCGTGCTGCACGACGTGCCGAGGCCCGCACTCGTGCAGGAGGCGCTGCACGAGCTCGTCGACGCCGAGCACGCCCGGGCGATCCTCGTGGCGCAGGCGGCCGGCGGGCCCGGCTCCGAGATCGACGGCGACACGGTGATCTTCGGGGCCAGATAGGCTGAAGCGGCGGTCGGATGCCTCGCAGCGGCGCCCGCACCGAGCGCGAGCGCGTACACTCGACGGACGGCGCGCGCCGTACCCGACGGCTCGCCGGAGAGGGTTCCCTTGGCCGAGTGCATCCACGGATTCGACGACGGATTGTGCGCGATCTGCTTCCCCCCGAAGCAGCCCGAGCCGCCCGCTGCACCGCCGCGCGCGGCATCCTCACGCACCGCGGCGTCCCGCGCCGCCGCGACGAAGGCTGCCGCGACCCGTGCCATCGGCCGCACGGCCGTGCCCGGTCGTCGCACGGGCGAGCGGGCCGTGCCCATCGACGTGCGTGCGCTGCGCGTCTACCACGTCACGCACATCGACAACCTCGCCGGGATCCTCGGCGCGGGTGCCGTGCTGCCCGATGCCGGTGACCCGGCCGCGACGCCCGCCGTCGATCTCGCCGCGCCCGCCGCACGCGAGTTCCGCCGCGTCGCGCACGTTCCGGGCACGGGGGCGGCGATCGCCGAGTACGTGCCCCTGCTGCTCTCGACCGACGCCGACGTGTGGGACGCGGTGCGCAGCGGCCGCCCCGACCCTCGACTCACCGCCGACGCGGTCGAGCGCCCGGCCGCCGAGCATGTGCTGTTCGTCGGCTCGGTCGCCTCGACGCTCGGGCCGCGCGAGGCGCAGCCCGAGGCGATCGCGGCGGGCGCCTCCGACGCCGCGATCGCCGGCGACGAGTTCGTGGTCGGCTGGGACGCCGTCGAGCGGATGCTCCGCCGGCTCGCTCGTATCGAGGAGTCCTCGCCGTTCGACCGTGCAGAGATCCTCGTGCTCGGGCCTGTGCCGATCGAACGGTTCTCGCTCATCGCCGTCGCCAACGACCGCGTGCGCGACCGGGTGCGCCAGGCGCTCGCCGCGGTCGGGGCGAAGGCGAAGGTGGCGGTCTACCCGCCGTGGTTCCAGCCCGGCGGCGGCGCCGAGGCCTGAGCCGGGGCATCCGGTTCGCCGGCGTTCGCGTCGCCCGCGCTCGCGGACGGCTCCTCGAACAGGGCGCGCTGGGCCTCCTCGACCCTGGCTGCGGCCGACAGGCCGTCGGCCCGGTACGCGCCCCAGACCCAGTACCGGTACAGCAGGAACCGGAATGCGGTGCCGAGGCCCAGCCCGACGACATTCGAGGCGATGTTGTCGGCGAGCAGGCTGGTGAACCCCAACACGTGGTGGCTGATCCAGAGGCAGAGCAGCGAGATCGCCATGCCGCCGAGCGAGACGAGCAGGTACTCGGCGAACTCGCGCACGTAGTTGCGCCGGCGATGCCGACGGAAGGTCCAGTAGCGGTTGCCGACCCAGTTGAACACGATCGCCACCGAGGTCGAGATGGTCTTGGCGCCGATCGCCGACTGCGCCCAGCCGTCGGCGCCGAACAGGCCGAGCCGCAGCGCGTTGAAGAGTGCGACGTCGATCACGAGACCGATCAGCCCCACGGCGCCGAACTTCAGCAGGTACGCGACGAAGCCGTGCCACAGCCTGCGAAGTGGAGCGGCGGGCGTGTTCACCCGGCCATCGTAGTCGTGCCGCCGCCTCGTAGACTGGGCGAGGCCCGCACGCGGTGGGCCGCGACGGAGGGTGGCACGGGTGCGGGTCGGAGTGATCGGCGGCGGACAGCTGGCGCGGATGATGGTGCCGGCGGCGATCGAGCTCGGGGTCGACCTGCGCGTGCTCGCCGAGGCCGAGGGCATGGCGGCGGCGATCGCCGCCGAGCGGGTCGGCGACTACACCGACACGGCGACCGTGCTCGACTTCGCGAAGACCGTCGACGTCGTCACCTTCGATCACGAGCACGTGCCGCAGGACGTGCTGCGCGCGCTCGTCGACGCCGGCGTCCCGGTGCGGCCGGGGCCCGACGCGCTGCGTTACGCGCAGGACAAGCTGCTCATGCGCGAGCGCCTCTCGGAGCTCGGTCTGCCGGTGCCCGACTGGGCGCGGGTGCTCGTGCCCGCCGAGCTCGACGCGTTCATCGCCGAGCACGGCGGGGCCGCGGTCGTGAAGACGCCGCGCGGCGGCTACGACGGCAAGGGCGTGCGCGTCGTGCGCAGCGCGGCCGAGGTGTCGGAGTGGTTCACCGCTGCCGCCGAGGACGGCGGATCGGGGGCGCTGCTCGTCGAGGAGCTCGTCGACTTCCGCCGCGAGCTCGCCCAGCTCGTCGCCCGCCGCCCGAGCGGCGAGGTCGCCGCGTGGCCGCTCGTCGAGACCGTGCAGGTCGGCGGCGTCTGCAGCGAGGTCATCGCGCCCGCGCCGAAATCGGCCGGGCGGCTCGCGGATGTCGCGGCCGACGTCGCGGTCGCGATCGCAGACGGACTCGGCGTCACCGGGGTGCTCGCCGTCGAGCTGTTCGAGACCGTCGACGACCGTGTGCTGGTGAACGAGCTCGCGATGCGCCCGCACAACTCGGGGCACTGGTCGATGGACGGCGCCACCACCGGGCAGTTCGAACAGCACCTGCGCGCCGTGCTCGACCTGCCGCTGGGCGGCACGGGCACGCACCACGCGTGGTCGGTCATGGTGAACATCCTCGGCGGCCCCGAGGAGGGCCAGCTCGTCGACCGGTACCCCGAGGCGATGGCGAACCATCCGACCGCCAAGGTGCACAACTACGGCAAGGAGCCGCGCCCCGGTCGCAAGGTCGGGCATGTGACCGCGGTCGGCGACGACCTCGACGAGGTGGTCTACGAGGCGAGGTCGGCCGCGGCGGTGTTCCAGGACTGAGGGCCGGGGGGTCCCGTCGAGGCCGTGGCGCTGCGGGGTTCTCCCAGCGCCCGCCTCTACACTCGATCGGGTGACTGAGACGAACCCCGCCCCCCTCGTCGGCGTCGTGATGGGATCCGATTCCGACTGGTCCGTCATGCAGGAGGCGTCCGCCGTGCTCGACGAGTTCGGCGTCGCGCACGAGGTCGAGGTCGTCTCGGCGCATCGCACACCCGAGAAGATGATCGGCTACGGGCAGCAGGCCGCCGCCCGTGGCCTGCGCGCGATCATCGCCGGGGCCGGCGGCGCCGCGCACCTGCCGGGCATGCTCGCCTCCGTGACCACGTTGCCCGTGATCGGCGTCCCCGTTCCGCTCGCCCGGCTCGACGGGCTCGACTCACTGCTGTCGATCGTGCAGATGCCCGCCGGCATCCCGGTCGCGACCGTGTCGATCGGCGGCGCACGCAACGCAGGCCTGCTGGCCGTGCGCATCCTCGGGGCATCCGACCCCTCCCTCGCCGAGGCGCTCGAGCGTCACGCCGCATCGCTCGCCGCGCTGGTCGAGGAGAAGAACGAGCGGCTGAAGCAGTCCCGATGAGCCTCGCGGCAAGTCCGATCCGGTTCCCCGACGTCTCGTCCCGTACGGTGATGACCCGTCGCGGGTGGTGGCTCGTGCTGCTCAACGTGCTGATCCCCGGCTCGGTGCAGGTGCTGGCCGGCAATCGGCGGCTCGGCCGGTTCGGGCTCGGCGCGACACTCGTGCTGTGGTTCCTCGCGATCGTGGCGCTGGTCGTCTGGCTCGCCTGGCCGACCGTGCTGTACACCATTCTGACGACCACCGCCGGGCTGTGGGCCATCGCGATCGTCGCACTGTTCTACGCGGTGCTCTGGGTCGTGCTCACGCTCGACACGCTGCGCCTCGTGCGGCTCGTGAAGACCTCGCCGGGTGCCGGGCCGGGAATGGCCGCGCTCAGCATGGTGGTGCTCGTCGCGCTCTCGGGCAGCGCGATCTACGGCGCGTACGTGGCGACATCGCTGAGCGGGTTCCTCTCGTCGGTCTTCGTGCAGAGCCCGCCGGCGCCGCCCGACGCGAACGGCCGATACAACATCCTGCTGCTGGGCGGCGACTCGGGGCCCGACCGCGACGGCATGCGCCCCGACAGCATGACGGTCGCGAGCATCGACGCGACCACCGGGCAGGCGGTCATGATCGGGCTGCCGCGCGACCTCGAGTACGTCCCCTTCCCCGAAGACTCGCCGCTGGCGGCCGCCTACCCCGAGGGGTACGGTGCGATCGACGGCTGCGAGGTCGACGTCTGCCTGCTCAACTCGATCTACACCGAGGTCGAGCTGAAGTCGCCCGAGATGTATCCCGACGCGGTCGCGCGGGGCAGCGAGCCGGGCATCGACGCGATGATCGACGCAGCCGAAGGCGTCACCGGCCTCGAGATCCAGTACTTCGTGCTCATCGACATGCAGGGCTTCGAGCAGCTCATCGACGCGCTCGGCGGTGTCGACATCAACGTCGATACGCGTCTGCCGATCGGCGGGGACGAGGACAACAACAACGTCGACGGCTGGATCGAGCCCGGCCCGCAGCACCTCGACGGCTTCCACGCGTTGTGGTTCGGTCGCGCGAGGTACGGCGTCGCGGGCGGCGATTACGCACGGATGGGCCGCCAGCGCGTGCTGCAGGAGGCAGTGCTGCGGCAGTTCAACCCGCAGAACGTGCTGGCGAAGTTCCAGGACGTCGCGGCGGCCTCGGCCGACGTGGTGAAGACCGATATCCCGCAGTCGGCGCTCGGGTACTTCGTGAACCTCGGCATGAAGACGCGGGAGCTGCCGATCGTGCACGTCGAGCTGGTGCCCGAGAACGGCATCGACCCCGCCGAGCCTGACTGGGACTACATCCACGCGTTGGTGCAGCAGGCGGTTGCGCCGCCGGCGACGGAGGATCCCGCAGAATAGCGAGGCCGGCCGCGCACGGTGCGCTCGGGTCGGCGCGTTACAGGTCGGCGTGCAGTTGCCAGACCCGCTCGGCTGAGTCGCGCCAGCTGAACGCGCGAGCGCGGTCGGCGCCCGCGATCGCCAGGCGTGAGGCGAGGGCCGGATGCTCCAGCACCTGCGAGACCGCGGCGGCCAGCCGATCGACGTACCCGCCCGTGCCGATCGCGACCGCGAGCCCGGACTCGGCGGCGACCTCGACGTACGCCGCGGTGTCGGAGTGGATGACCGGCACCCCGAGCGAGAACGCCTCGATGAGCACGGTGCCTGCGCCGGCATCATGCGCGGGTGCGATGAGCGCGCTCGCGCCCGCGATCGCCGTCGCCACATCGGCGGGATCGTCGAGTTCGAGCGACCGAACGCGGTTCGCACGCACCCCCGACTCGTCGGCGACCTCGGCGAGCTGCTGTTCGCCCCAGCTCGCGGGCCCGAGCACGACGAGGGGGATATCGGGGACGCCGGGTCGGCCGAGCGCCGCGAGCACGTCGATGACGCCGTGCCAGGGCACGAGCGTGCCGACGGTGATCAGGTACTCGTCGGGGAGCCCGAGCCTGGCGCGACGCTCCTCGCGATCGGCCGGCACGACGAGCCCGCTGCGCGGCGCGGTGCCGATGACGCGCACCCGGTCGCCGAGCTCGGCGATCATGCCGAGCTGATCGGCGAGGGCATGGGTGGGGGTGACGATGGCGTCGGCGTGCTTGCGGGCGCGCTTGAGCATCGCCTTCTGCTGCGCGACGGATGACGCGGTGAGTGCGTCGGGGCGGGTCCACGCGAGCAGGTCGTGCACGGTGACTACGACCTGGTCGCCGTTCTCACGCTCGTGCCGCCGCAGCGGAGCGAGCAGGCCGGGTGCGTGGATCATGCCGCCGCCGGGGGAGGTGGTCATGCCGAACTGCCAGGCCGCCGCGAGCTCGCGACGCGCGAGACTCGTGCGGTAGAGCCCCGCCAGCCCGGGCAGCATCGCCTCGACCCGCTCGTAGTCGGACGGCGGCGATGACGACACGATGCCCTGCACGGAGCATCCGCTCGGCGCCGACGCGATGAGCTGCCGCGTGAGGTCGAACGTGTAGCGACCGAGGGAGCCGGGAACGGGTGCGACGAGCTGGTCGACGATCACGCGCAGCGTCGTGGCCATGTCACTCCTTCAGGTGTCACGCGGGAGGCTCCAATCTAGCGCGGCGCCGCCTCGTCTCGGCCCGGCGGAGCGGTCTGTGGACGGCCGTCCGGGCCGGACAGGGCAAGATAGACGGGATGTCCACTCCACCTGTTCCCCGGGTCGTGGCGGTCGTGGTCGCGTACAACCGTCGCGACCTCCTCGCCGAAGTGCTCGAGGCGCTCGCCCGCCAGACCACCCCCGTCGCGCGGGTGGTCGTGGTCGACAACGCGTCGACCGACGACTCGGCAGCGGTGGCCCGGGTGGCGGGCGACCTCGTCGATCTCGTCGAGCTGTCGCGCAACACCGGCGGCGCCGGCGGTTTCGCCGCGGGCATCGCCATCGCGATGGCCGACCACGAGCCCGACTGGGTGTGGCTGATGGACGACGACACCGTGCCCGAGCCCGCCGCGCTCGCCGCGATGCTCGCGGCGGTGGATGGCACCGAGTACGCCGTCGCCGGATCGCGCGTGGTCTGGCACGACGGAACCGAACACCCGATGAACACGCCGCGGCGCAACCCGTTCGCCTCGCGCGCCGAGCTGCGCGAGGCCGAGGCCCGCGGGGGTGTCGCGATCCGCAGCACCTCGTTCGTGTCGATGCTCATCCGCGCCGACGTGGTGCGCGAGATCGGTCTGCCGATCGCCGACTACTTCATCTGGAACGACGACTTCGAGTACTCGACGCGGGCGCTGCGTCGACATCGCGGCCTGCACGTGCCCGAGTCGGTCGTGGTGCACAAGACCCGCGTGCTCGGCTCGACCGATGTCGACCCCGGCGCCCGCTTCTACTACGAGGTGCGCAACAAGCTGTGGATGTTCCGCAGGTCGAGCAGCCTCGGGCCGATCGAGAAGGCCGGGTACGGCGCATCGACCGTGCTGCGCTGGATCCGCACCGCCGCCTCGTCGACCGACCGGTCGACGCTCCGGGACGGCTGGCGGCGCGGGTGGCGCGACGGTACCCGGTACCGCCCTCGCCCCAACGCGGTCGCGCTGGCCGGGCTCGGCCGTGCCAGCGATGCCGTGACGCGAATCGAACCCGCCGATGGCTGAGGTGCCGTTCACGCTGCTGATGCCCGTGTACCGGGGCGACGATCCGGTGCACTTCGCGCGGGCCTTCACGTCGACCGTGATCGACCAGCGCGTGCGGCCGTCGCAGGTGGTTCTCGTCCAGGACGGCCCGGTCGGCGACGAGCTCGCCGCTGCGATCCACGACGCGATCGCGCAGAGCCCGGTGCCGGTCACCTTCGAGGCGATCGAGCACAACGTCGGCCTTGCGCGGGCGCTCACGCGCGGGCTGGCGCTGAGCGAGCACGACATCGTCGCGCGCATGGACGCCGACGACGTGTCGCTGTCGGAGCGGTTCGCCCGTCAGCTTCCGCTCGTGGTCGACGGCGCCGACCTGGTCGGCACCGGCATGCTCGAGTTCCTCGACGACGACGGCTCCGTGGTCGGCCGGCGCGTGCCGCGCACCGCGCACGACGACATCGTCGCCTACTCCCGGTTCCACGACCCGTTCAGCCACCCCACCGTCATGTACCGCCGCTCGGCGGTCGAGCGGGCCGGCGGCTACGAGCCGATGGGGCTCATGGAGGACTACTGGCTGTTCGCGCGGATGATCCACAGCGGGGCGTCGGTCGCGAACCTCGCCGATCCGCTCGTCATGTACCGCGTCGGAGCGGGGGCGTACGCGCGCCGGGGCGGGCGTGCGCAGTGGCGCAGCGAACTGGCACTGCAGAAGGCGCTGCGCGGCATCGGGTTCACCACCCGCGCGCAGTACCTGCGCAACGTCGCCGTGCGCGGCGTGTACCGGTTCGTGCCCGAGCGGATCCGCACCGTCATGTACCGGCGGTGGATCGCCGGCGGCGAGGCGTGAGACGGCCCGACCCCGACTCGACGCGGAGGCGATGGGGTTCCCTCCCCTCGGATGTTCCCCTACGGTGAGGGGCGGGGGCGTCATTCGATGAAGAAGCTGATGATCGGACTGTTCGTCGCGTTGCTCGCGTCGACATCGGTGGCCACGGGGGCGGCGGCTGAGGAATCAGACGGGCCCCCGACCGTGCCGGTGGCCACGACCGCGCCGCCCGAGGCGTCCGACCCGCCGTCGACGAATCCACCGCCGACCGAGCCCACGCAGCCGCCCGAGGCATCGGAGCCGCCCGAGACCTCCGAGCCCCCGGCGACGACCGAACCGCCGACGGCCGAGCCGACCGAACCGCCGGCGATCTCCGATCCGCCGGGGGCGACCGAGCCCCCCGCGACGACCGAGCCGCCTGCCGAGATCGAGACCGAGCCCCCGCTGCGCCGCGATGCGGGGCTGCTCACGCCGTTCGCGTCGGGCGGCTTCTCGGCCGGCAACCTGATCAGCGACTTCAACTTCTACAACCGCTGGGCCATGAGCGAGGCCGAGATCCAGGCGTTCCTCGACGCCAGGATCGGCGCCTGCCAGAACGGGCAGTGCCTGAACGTGCTGCGCGTCGACACGCCCACCCGCACCTGGTCGTTCGGGCACTGCTCGACCTACACGGGTGCGCGCGGCGAGAGTGCGGCGCGGATCATCTACCGGGTGCAGGTCGCGTGCGGCCTGAGTGCGAAGGTCATCCTGGTGACGCTGCAGAAGGAGCAGAGCCTCGTGACGTCGAAGGCGCCCAGCGCAGGTCAGCTTCGGTCCGCGATGGGTTACGGATGCCCCGACACGGCCGCCTGCGATTCGACCTACTACGGCTTCTTCAACCAGGTGTTCGCCGCTGCACGGCAGCTGACCTGGTACAGCGACCCCGGCGGCTCGTTCACCTATATCCGCGTCGGCCAGGTGAACTCGATCCGTTACAACCCCAACGCCGCGTGCGGGGCGGGCAACGTGTTCATCGAGAACCGCGCGACCGCTGCGCTCTACTACTACACGCCGTACCAGCCGAACGCGGCCGCCCTGGCCAACCCGTACGGCCTCGGCGATGGATGCTCGGCCTACGGCAACCGCAACTTCTGGTACTTCTACCGCGACTGGTTCGGCGACCCCGCGCTCACCACGCCGATCCCGACCGTGCGCCTGTCGGGCACCGACCGTTACGCCACCGCGGTCGAGATCTCGAAGGACCGGTATCCGAGCCCGGGCGTGCCCGTCGCGTACGTGGCATCCGGTGGCGACTTCCCCGACGCGCTCAGCGCGGCCTCGGCTGCCGCCGTCCAGGGCGGGCCGCTGCTGCTGGCCGCGCCCGGCGGCGTTCCGACCTCGACCGAGGTCGAGCTGCGTCGACTCAGGCCCGCCAGGATCGTCATGGTCGGCGGTACGGGGGCGCTCGGCAGCAAGGTCGCCGACACGCTGAAGGCGATCGCCCCGGTGAGCCGCATCGCCGGCGCCGACCGGTACGAGACGGCGCGCCGGATCGCCGAGACCGTGTTCCCGAGCGCCGCGACCGCCTACCTCGCGACCGGCCGCGACTTCGCCGACGCGCTGTCGGCAAGCGCGGCGGCCGGTGCGAAGGGGCTGCCGGTGATCCTCGTCGACGGGCAGGCGGGTCGCGCCGATCAGGCGACGCTGCAGACGCTGGCGGCGATGGGCGTCACGCGGGTGAAGGTGGCCGGCGGGCCGGGAGCGGTCTCGCAGGGCGTGACGAACAGCATCGCGAACCGGGGCATCACGGTGCAGCGGCTCGACGGCCCGAACCGGTACGCGACGAGCGTGAAGGTGGTCGCCGACGCGTTCGGCACCGCGGCGGCGTCGGCCTACCTGGCCACCGGCCTGTCGTATCCCGACGCGCTCGCCGGGGCGGCGGCCGCCGGGCGCGGCAAGGCGCCGATGTACCTCAGCCTCGCGACGTGCATGCCCGACGTGGTACGCGACCACCTGCTGTCGTCGTCGGTGAACTCCCTGAAGATGCTCGGAGGGCCGGCCGCGCTCGCGGACTCCGCGGTGATGATGCGCCGCTGCTGAGCGGCCGTGCGGTCGGGGGTCGTCGCCCGCGGCCGGGTCCGACCGCCGGCCGGGTCCGCCCGCCGGCAGGCGGGCCCGCCCGCGGCGGGTAGGCTTGCGGGCGGTCGTCGAGGCGGCTGAGGGAGGCATCGATGGGCGTGCTCGTCACCGGCGGTGCCGGGTACATCGGCGCGCACGTCGTGCGGCTGCTCGCCGACGCGGGCCGAGGGGTCGTCGTGGTCGACGACCTGTCGACCGGGCGACGCCAGCGGGTCGGTGCGGTGGCCACCGAGCACCTCGACCTGGTCGCGCCGGGCGCCCTCGAGCGTCTCGCCCGGGTGCTGCGCGAGCACGAGGTCGACGCGGTGATCCACTTCGCTGCGAAGAAGCGCGCCGACGAGTCGGTGCGCCGGCCTGCCTGGTACTACCGCCAGAACGTCGGCGGCCTCGTCACGGTGCTCGGGGCGATGGCCGACGCCGGTGTCGACCGGTTCGTGTTCTCGTCGTCGGCCGCGGTGTACGGCGACACCCCCTCGGGCCGGGTCGACGAGTCGGCGCCCACCCGGCCGATGAACCCCTACGGCGAGACCAAGCTCGTGGGGGAGTGGCTCGCGCGCGCGGAGGCGGCCGCACGGCCGATGCGCTTCGCGGCGCTGCGGTACTTCAACGTCGCCGGCGCCGGATGGGACGACCTGGGCGACCCCGGCGTCGACAACCTCGTGACGCGCGTGCTGGCCCGGGTGCGCGACGGACTCGTGCCGCAGGTGTTCGGCGCCGACTATCCCACCCCCGACGGATCGGGCGTGCGCGACTACGTGCACGTGCTCGACCTCGCCGAGGCGCACGTCGCCGCGCTCGACTACCTCGATCGCGAACGGCGGGCGTTCGACGTGTTCAACGTCGGCCGCGGCGCGGGCGCATCCGTGCTCGAGGTGATCGACGCGCTCGGCCGCGCCGTCGGACGGCGGCTCGACCGCGAGGTCGTGGGCCGCCGGGCGGGGGACCCCGCGAGCGTCGTCGCCGATGTCGAGCGGATCGCGCGGGAACTGGGCTGGCGAGCCCGATTCGACCTCGACGAGATCGCCCGGTCGGCGGTGGCCGCAGCCCGATACGCGGATCCCCACGCGCGTCCCTAGACTGGGTCCGTGGAACCGCTCGGCCGTACCCCTCTGCACGCCATCGCGTCGGGGACGAACCCGCGGTGATCCTCGACTGGCTCGCCTGGGTCCCCGTGCTCCTGGTCGCACTCGCGTGGCTGTGGGTGCCGGGGCTCGTGTTGGTGTCGGCCGTCGGCGCACGCGGGTTCGTGCTCGCCGCCGCGTCACCGGCCGTGAGCACCGCGGTGCTCGCCGGCATCGCCGTCGTCGCGCCCCGGGTCGGCATCCCCTGGACGGCGCCCGCGGTCGCGGGAGTCGTGCTGGCGGCCGGCCTGATCGCGTGGGGGGCGCGCCTGCTCGTGATGCGCCGTCGCCGCGCCGCGGGCGGGGCGCCCACCGGCGCCGAGACGCCCGACGAGCCCGACGCCGACGCCAGCGTCCACGCCGTCGGCCCGCGTTTCTCGCTGGGCGTCGTGACGTCGATCGTGTGGGCGCTCGCGGCCGTCGTGGTCACGGCGCAGCTCATCGCCGTGCTGGGCACGCCGGCCGCGATCTCGCAGACATTCGACAACGGGTTCCACCTCAACGTCGTGCGCCGCATCATCGACACCTACGACGGGTCGTCGTTCTCGATCACGGGACTGCTGGGCGTGTCGAGCACCTATCCCGCGGCGTGGCACGACCTCACCTCGCTGGTCGCGATGACGACGGGTTCGTCGATCCCCGCCGCGGCGAACGCGGTCGACCTCGCCGTCGCGGCGGTCGTCTGGCCGGGTGCGATCCTGTTGCTCGTGCGCGGCATCCTGCGCCGTCGCTCGGCGGTGATCGTCGCCGGCGCGCTCGCGGTCGCCCTGCCGTGGTTCCCGCTCCTGCCGCTCACGTTCGGGGTGCTGTTCCCGTACTTCCTCGCGATCGCGCTGCTGCCGATCGCGGTCGCGCTCGGCCTCTCGCTGCTCGGTCGCATCGGCGACCTCGGCCTGCATGTGGCCGTCAGGGCGGTGCTGCTGGTGTTCGCGCTCGGCGCCCTCGCCCTGTCGCAGCCCGCGGTGGTGTTCGCGGCGGCCGCGCTGCTGGTGCCGGCCACGATCCCGTTCGTCGTCGAATGGTGGTCGCGGCTCACGTCGGCCGCCGCGCGCGCGGCGCTGCTGGTCGGCTACGCGGCGGTGCTGGTCGGCTTCCTGCTCGCGTGGGTGCGCATCGGCCGCTTCGGCATGTCGGCGCCGTGGGGGCCGTCGTCGGGTGCACGCGGCGGCGCATTCGACGTGCTGCTCGTCATGCGGCCCGGCGAACCGCCCTCGCTCGCGCTCGCGCTCGGCGTGCTGCTCGGACTGGTCGTCATCGTGTGGCGGCGCCGACGCCTGCTGTGGCTGGCCGGCAGCTGGCTGATCGCGGCCGTGCTGTTCTACGCCGCCGAGACCGTCGGCGCCGGCGACCTGCGAACGCTCCTCCTCGGTCTGTTCTACAACGATCCGCCACGTCTGGCGAGCCTGTTCGTGGTCGCCTGCCTGCCGGTCGCGGTCGTGGGCTTCGTCGGCGGCTGGGACTCGGCGCGCCGGCTGCTGCGCGGTCGGGTCGGCCCGGGCGTGCTGGCCGGGTGCGGCATCGCCGCGTTCGTGATGGTCGTCATCCTCGGGCAGGCCGCGGCGATGGCCGACGGGCTCTCGCGCGCCCGTGCAGCGTGGTCGTCGACGCCGCCCGCTCCGGTCGTCGACGACGACGAGCTCGCGCTCATCGCCCGACTGCCGCAGACGACGCCGCCCGGCGCGGTGCTCGTCGGCAACCCGTGGACGGGCACGAACCTCGCCTACGCGCTCGCCGGCCGGCAGGTGCTGAACCCCCACTTCAACATCTCGCCGAACGCCGACGTGCTGCTGCTCGACGCCCGGCTGCGCGAGGCGTCGACGTCCGACGAGGTGTGCGAGGCGGTCGAGCGCACCGGCGTCGGGTACGTCCTCGACTTCGGCTCGTACTTCCGCGACGCCGCCGGACTCCTGAAGTTCGACGCGACGGCGTCGTACCCCGGCCTCGTCGGGCTCGATCAGGCCGACGGGTTCGAGGAGATCGACCGCGAGGGCGACGCGGTGCTCTACCGCATCACCGCCTGCGACTGACGGCGGCGGCGCGGCGGCGCGGCGACGGTGGCGGGGCAGTGCAGCGTCGGCGCGTCACCCCTCGCGTTCGGCGGCGTCGTCCTCGGCGGCGGCCCGCGCGAGCGTGATCTCGCGTGCGAGCAGCGTGAACCGGCGGTTCATCGTGACGTTGCGGCGGTAGGTCGTGGCCACGAAGACCAGGAACGCGATCACCAGCGCGTAGAGCAGCAGGTCGGCGCCTCGGCCGACGCCGATCAGGTTCGCGACCCAGCTCAGCCACTGGGGGAAGAGGATCGATGCGATCGCCGCGACGACGAACGCGAACATGAACAGCCGGCGCAACGCCAGATGGCTGTCGCTGCCGGTCGGCCGGGCGAGGAAGACGGCGACGAGGATGACTCCCGCCACGAGCAGCACCTGGATCCACATGTCAGCGCACCAGGAGGTCGACGAGGATGTTGACGGAGTTCAGCACGGATTGGCCCTTGGCCTTCGAGTAGTCGGTATACAGCAGTTCGACCGGGTACTCGCGCCAGGGGAGCTTGGTGCGGCCGAGCTTCAGGACGATCTCGGTCGCGTGGGCCATGCGGTCCTGTTCGAGGTGGATGCGCGCGGCCGCGTCGCTGCGGATGACTCGGAGCCCGTTGTGGGCATCGGTCAGCTTGAGCCCGGTGGTGAGGTTCGTGACCCGGATCGCGGTCTTCAGGATCAGGCGCTTCAGCAGGCCGGGGTCGGTGCGGTCGTCGAGGAAGCGCGAACCGAACACGATCGCGAGGTCGTCGGCTTCGGCGAGGTCGAGCATGCCGAGCGCGTCTTCCACGCGGTGCTGGCCGTCGGCGTCGAAGGTCACGAGGTAGCGCGCCTGGCCGCGCCGCAGCACGTAGTCGATGCCGGTCTGCAGCGCGGCGCCCTGGCCCAGGTTGATCGGATGCCGCAGCATGCGCGCCCCGGCCGCCTCGGCGATGCCGCCGCCGCCATCGGTGCTGCCGTCGTCGATGCACACGACGTGGTCGAAATGCGCTCGCAGCCCCCGCACGACGTCACCGATCACGCTCGCCTCGTTGTACAACGGGACGACGATCCACGCGTCGGCGGCGAACCGCCGTGGATCGCCCGGGGCGGGCGCTGGGGAAGCCTCCATGCCTGCCATTCTTGCAGAACGCGATAGGCTGGCCTGCGGTGCGCGGGCGATCGAACTCGGCACACGAACCCCCTCCCGAACCCCTGGAGACAGCGTTGACGAGTCCCCGTGTGCGCGTCACGGACACCGCGGACGTCGCCGCCGACGCCGTGATCGGCGACGGCAGTTCCATCTGGCACCTGGCGCAGATCCGCGAGGGCGCGGTCGTCGGCCCGGGCAGCATCGTCGGCCGCGGCGCGTACATCGGCACGGGCGTCACGATGGGCGCCAACTGCAAGGTGCAGAACTACGCGCTCGTCTACGAGCCGGCCGTGCTCGCCGACGGCGTCTTCATCGGCCCGGCTGCGGTGCTCACCAACGACACCTACCCGCGCGCGATCAACCCCGACGGCTCGTCGAAGAGCGCCGCCGATTGGCACCCCGTCGGCGTGACGATCGGCGAGGGCGCCTCGGTGGGGGCGCGTGCCGTGTGCGTTGCGCCGATCGAGATCGGCGCGTGGGCGACGATCGCCGCCGGTGCGGTGGTCACGAAGGACGTCCCCGCGTACGCGCTCATGGTCGGCGTGCCGGCACGGCGCATCGGCTGGGTCGGCCGGGCCGGTGTTCCGCTGGTCGAACGCGACGAGCACTGGGTGTGCCCGCAGACGGGCGCACGGTACGTCGAGCACGACGGAATCCTCGAGGAAGCACATGACTGACCGAACCTTCATCCCCGCCGCGAAGCCGATCATCGGCGACGACGAGCGCGCCGCCGTCGACCGCGTCCTGCGCAGCGGCATGGTCGCCCAGGGCCCCGAGGTCGCCGAGTTCGAGCGCGAGTTCGCCGACCGCATGGTGGCCGGACGCCGCTCGGTGGCGGTGAACTCCGGCACCTCTGGCCTGCACCTCGGCCTGCTCGCGGCCGGCGTCGGCCCCGGCGACGAGGTCATCGTGCCGTCGTTCACGTTCGCCGCGACGGGCAACGCCGTCGCGCTCACCGGTGCGACGCCCGTCTTCGTCGACATCGAACCCGAGACGTTCTCGCTCGACCCGGTCGCCGTCGAGGCGGCGATCACCGAGCGTACGAAGGGCGTCATGCCCGTGCACCTGTACGGGCACCCGGCGCGCATGCGCGAGCTCGTCGAGATCGCCGAGCGTCGAGGCATCCAGCTGTTCGAAGACGCGGCCCAGGCGCACGGCGCCGAACTCGACGGTCGCCGGGTCGGCACGTTCGGCCGGTTCGCGATGTTCAGCCTCTACCCGACGAAGAACATGACGAGCGGTGAGGGCGGCATGGTCGCGTGCGCCGACGCCGACCTCGAGCGCTCGGTGCGGCTGCTGCGCAACCAGGGCATGGAACGCCAGTACGAGAACGAGGTCGTCGGCTTCAACGCGCGCATGACCGACATCCACGCCGCCATCGGCCGAGTGCAGCTCACGAAGGTGGATGCCTGGACCGAGCAGCGGCGCGACAACGCCGCGCTGCTCGACGCACGACTGACCGGCGTGGTCGTGCCCCCCGTCGCGCCCGGCGCACGCCACGTGTACCACCAGTACACGATCCGCGTCCTCGAGGACCGCGACGGGTTCGCCGCCGCGCTCCGCGACGAGCACGGCATCGGCAGCGGCGTGTACTACCCGATCCCCAACCACCGGCTTCCCTCGCTCGCCCCGTACGCTCCGGGACTCGAGCTGCCCGAGACCGAACGCGCCGCGCGCGAAGTGCTCTCGCTTCCGGTGCATCCGTCGCTGTCGGCCGCCGATCTCGACCGCATCGTCGATGCCGTGAACGCCCTCGCGACGGCGGGCGCCTGATGGCCGCGCTGCGAGCCGGGCTGCTCGGCGTCGGCGCGATGGGTCGCCACCACGCCCGGGTGCTGCGCGAGATCGACGGCGTCGACCTGGTCGCGATCGCCGACCCCGGCGGCGACCGGCACGGCGTGGCAGCACCGCTCGACGTGCTGCCCGACATCGAGGCGCTCATCGCCGCGGGCATCGACATCGCCGTCGTCGCCGTGCCGACGGCGTTCCACGAGGACGCGGCGCTGAAGCTCGCCGACGCCGGCGTGCACACCCTCGTCGAGAAGCCGATCGCGCACTCGATCGAGGCTGGGCGCCGCATGGTCGACGCGTTCGCCTCGCGCGGGCTCGTCGGGGCGGTCGGCCACGTCGAGCGCTTCAACCCCGCCCTGCAGGAGCTGCGCAGCCACCTCGAGGCCGGTGACCTCGGCGAGGTGTACCAGATCTCGACGCGACGGCAGAGCAACTTCCCGACCCGCATCGCCGATGTCGGCGTCGCGAAAGACCTCGCGTCGCACGACATCGACCTGACGGCGTGGGTTGCGCAGAGCCCCTACGCATCGGTGTACGCGCAGACCGCGTTCAAGAGCGGGCGAAGCCACGAGGACATGATCTCGGTGACGGGCCGGCTCGCGAACGGCGTCATCGTCAACCACATCGTCAACTGGCTGAGCCCCATGAAGGAGCGGCTGACCGTGGTCACGGGCGACCGCGGCTCGTACGTCGCCGACACCTCGACGGGCGACCTCACGTTCTACGCGAACGGCACGATCCCGCTCGAGTGGGAGTCGGTCTCGTCGTTCCGCGGCGTCTCCGAAGGCGATGTCACGAGGTACGCGTTCGCCAAGCGCGAGCCGCTGCGCGTCGAGCACGAGGCGTTCCGTGACGCGGTGCTCGGCCGAACCAGTCAGCTCGTCACCCTCGAGCAGGGCCAGCGCACCCTCGAGGTCGTCGAAGGTGCGCTGGAGTCGGCGCGCACCGGGGTGCCGGTGCGCTTCTGAGATGCGTGTCACGCTCGTCAGCCGGATCTTCTCCCCGGAACCCGCCGCCGCGTCGTTCCGGCTGCGCGCGCTGACCGCCGCGCTCGCGGTGTCGGGCGACGAGGTGCGCGTGCTCACCACCACCCCGCCGCCGGGCGCCCCGGCCGACGAGCCCGTGCCCGGCGTCGAGGTGCGCCGCGCGCCGGTGCTGCGCGATCGCACGGGCTACGTGCGCGGCTACGCGAGCTACCTGAGCTTCGACGTGCCGGCGTTCTTCCGGGTCCTGTTCGGGCGGCGCGCCGACGCGATCGTGGTCGAGCCGCCGCCGACGACGGGGTTCGTGGTGCGCATCGCGGCGGCGATCCGGCGGGTGCCGTACGTCTACTACGCCGCTGACGTCTGGTCGGACGCCGCGGCCTCGACCGGCGCGCCGTCGTTCGTCGTGCGCACGGTGCGGGCGATGGAGCGGTTCGCGCTGCGCGGGGCCGGCGCGGTCATCGCCGTGACCGAGGGTGTGGGCGAGCGCGTCGGCGAGCTGGCGCCGAAGGCGCGCGTCGAGGTGGTGCGCAACGGCATCGACACCGAGGTGTTCCGCCCGGTCGAGGCATCCGTCCCGCGCGCCGCCGTCGCGGTCTACGCGGGAACGACGAGCGAGTGGCAGGGCGCCGACCTCTTCATCCGCGCGATGCCCGCGGTGCGCGCGCGGGTGCCCGAGGCCGTGCTCGTCTTCCTCGGCCAGGGGTCGGCGTGGCGCGAGCTCGAGCAGCTCGCCGCGACGATCGCGCCCGGTGCCGTCGAGTTCCACCCGCCGGTCGCGGCGGCCGAGGCATCCCGTCGCCTGGCCGACGCCCGCGCCGGGCTGGTGAGCCTGAAGCCGGGCATCGGCTACGACTTCGCGGTGCCGACGAAGATCCTCGCCACCGCCGCGACCGGCACTCCGGTCGTGCTCGCCGGGCCTCGGGGCCCCGCGGCCGAGATGGTGCGGCGTGGCGCGCTCGGCGACGCCGTCGACTACGACGTGCACGCGGTCGCCGAGCGCCTCGCGGCGCGTCTCGCCGACGACGCGCCCGCCGCGGAACGAGACGACCGGGTGCGCTGGGTGCGCGAGAACGCCTCCGCCGCGGTGAGCGCCGGGCGCGCGGCCGCGGTGGTCCGCACGGTCGGGAGCCGGCGGTGAGCGGCGTGCTGACGTCGATGCGGCGGGCGGCCGGCCGGTTCATCCTGTCGCTGCCCGAGCCGATCGCGGTGCGCATCGTGCCGAAGACCTTCGGGTTCCGGGCCTCGGAGGTGCCGAAGCCCGTACTGGCGACGCCCACGCCGGTGCGCCTGCTCGTGGCGCCCGCGAACTACGCGGGCCAGGGGCATGCGTGGGCGCGGGCCGCCGAGCGCCTCGACGGAGTAGGAGGGGTCAGCCTCACCATCACGCGTCCGGGTACACCCGACTTCCCGGCCGACGCGATCGTGAGCGAGACCGTGGCGGTGCGTTCGAAGCGCTGGATCGACGGCCAGCGACGCGCCGTCCGCGGCTTCACCCATGTGCTGATCGAGGCCGAGCGCCCCCTGCTCGGCGGCGCGTTCGGCGGCGACGTGCGCGCCGAGGTCGCCGAGCTGGAGTCCGCCGGCGTCCGCGTCGCGTTCGTCTCGCACGGCAGCGACCTGCGGCTGCCGAGCCGACACGCCGAGCACGAGCGGTGGTCGCCCTTCCTCGAGCCCGACTGGGATCTCGCCCCCGTGCTCGAGCAGACCGCGCTCGCGAACGCCGCCGTGCTCGACGACGCCGGGGCGCCGGTGTTCGTCTCGACGCCCGACCTGCTGCTCGACCGGCCCGACGCGACCTGGTTGCCTGTCGTGATCGACCTCGAACGCTGGGCCACGACCGCCCCCGTGCTCGAGCGCGAGACCCCCGTGGTGCGGCACTCCCCGACGAACCCCGTGATCAAGGGGACCGCGCTCATCGAGCCGGTGCTCCGCGAGCTCGCCGCCGAGGGCCGCATCGACCTGCGACTCGAGTCGGGCATCCCGCCCGCCAAGATGCCGGCCGCGATCGGCGATGCCGACGTCGTCCTCGAGCAGTTCCGCATCGGCACCTACTCGGTCACCGCCGTCGAGGCGATGGCCGCGGGCCGGCTCGTCATCGCGCACGTCAGCGACCAGGTGCGTCGGGCCGTGCTCGACCAGACCGGGCTCGAGCTGCCGATCCTCGAGGCCGACCCCGACACCCTCGGCACGGTGCTTCGCGACGTGCTCGCCGACCGCGAGCGGTTCCGCGAGCTCGCGGCGCGCGGCCCGGCCTTCGCCGCCGCGGTGCACGACGGCGCCCGGTCGGCGCGCGTGCTCGCTCCGTTCCTCGGCGCCGACCGAGACATCCGACCCCTGGAGCCCCGATGACGCGACTGCTCATCCTCTCGTTCTCGCCGATCGCCTCCGATGCGAGGGTCCTCAAGCAGGTCGAGGCGTTCCGCGACGAGTACGAGGTGACCACGTGCGGGTACGGCCCGGCGCCCGAGGGCGTCGCGCAGCACATCCGCATCCCCGACGACGTGCTGCACAACGTGCTCAACGACCGCTACATCCGGTGGAAGACGTACCGGCTCGCGTACTGGACGCTGTGGTCGGTCGCGTGGGTGCGGCGCAACGTGCCCCGGCAGGGCTGGGACATCGTGCTCGCCGACGACGTCGAGGCGGTGCCGATCGCGCTCGCGCTGCGCCCCTCGAAGGGCGTGCACGCCGACCTGCACGAGTACTCTCCGCTGCTGCACGAGGACTGGGAGGGCTGGCGGGCGAAGATCACGCCCTACGTCGAGTGGATCTGCCGCACCTACGTCACGAAGGCCCGCTCGTGGACGACCGTGAGCGGCGGCCTCGCTCGCGAGTACGAGCGCAACTTCGGGTTCAGACCCGAGCTCGTGACCAACGCGGCCCCCTACGTCGAGGCCGAGCCGCACCCGACCGGCGCGCCGATCCGCCTCGTGCACTCGGGCGCCGCGATGCACGACCGCAGGCTCGACGACCTCGTGGGCGGCGTCGTCGCCTCGAGCGCCGATGTCACCCTCGACCTGTACCTGACTCCGAACCAGCCCGCGTTCGTCGAGCACCTGCGCGAGCGGGCCGCCGAGTCGGGCGGCCGCGTCGTCGTGCACGATCCCGTGCCCTACGCGCAGCTCTCCGAGACGCTGCAACGGTACGACGTGGGCGTGCACCTGCTCGCCCCGACGAACTTCAACAACCGCTGGGCGCTGCCGAACAAGCTCTTCGACTACGTGCAGGCGCGGCTCGGCATCGTGATCGGCCCGTCGCCCGAGATGGTCGATGTGGTCGGCCGGTACGGACTCGGCGCGGTCACCGAGGGGTTCACGCCCGACGACCTGGCTGCGACGCTCGACGCGCTCACCGCCGCCGACGTCGACGCGTGGAAGCGGGCGTCGCACGAGCATGCCCGAGAGCTGTCCGCCCAGACCCAGGTCGAGGTCTGGAAGCGCGCCATCGCCGCGATCGCGGCCGCGTGAGTCCCTCAGGCCGCGTGCGGCCCCGCAGTGATAGGTTCGACCCCCGATGAAGCTCCTCTGGTCCACCCTCCGTCAACTCCTGCCGCTGCTGCCGGCGGGGGCGAGGCGGTTCTTCCTCATCTACATCGTGCTGACGAGCGCGTTGACCCTGCTCGACGTGGGGGCGATGTCGCTGCTGGCGCTCATCATCACCCCGATCGTGACCGGGGCGGCGATCAATCTGCCGTTCATCGGCGAGCTGCCCGCCACGGCGGCTCCGGTGCTGGTGCTCATCGCATGCGTGCTGATCATCGTGAAGAGCGCCCTGTCGGTGGGGCTGCATTGGATCGCGACGCGGCGGTTCGCCCACTATGAGCTGCTCATCGGCCGGAGGCTGTTCAGCGGGTACATCCACTCATCGTGGGAGGAGCGCTCCAAGCGCAGCGTGGCCGAGATCACCCGCATCGCCGATGCCGGCATCGCGAACACGATCCAGGGGTTCATCCTCCCGCTCGCGCTCATCCCCGGCAGCTTCCTGACCTTCATCCTCATCCTCGTCATCCTGATCGTGGCGCAGCCGCTCACCGCGGTGATCGCGTTCGTCTACCTCGGCCTCATCGCGCTCATGGTGAACAACTTCGTCACCAAGCGGGCGCTGGTCGCCGGACGCGTCAACCTGAACGCGAGCTACCGCGTGGCGATCTTCATGACCGAGATGGTCGAGGCGCTGAAAGAGATCACGCTGCGCAACCGCCTCGAGCAGGTCATGGAGGTCGTGACCGCCGAGCGCATGCGCGCGGTCAAGGCGCGCGCGAACGGGTCGTTCCTCAGCATCATTCCGAAGTACTCGTTCGAGGCGGCGCTGGTCGGCGGGTTCCTGCTCGTCGGCGGCAGCTCGTTTCTGATCGCCGGTCCCGAGGAGGCGATCGTGTCGGTGGCGCTGTTCGCGATCACGGGCTTCCGTCTCATCCCCGCCATCAACGGCATGCAGAGCAGCATCGTCGCGTCGACCGCGAGCATCCCGGCCGCACAAGACGTGATCGGGGACATCACGCGCGCCGAGGCCGACGAGCACGGCACCGACCTCGCGGCCGACCGGCGCGAGCTGCCCGAGCACCCGGCGGTGCTGTCGCTGCGCGAGGTGCGATTCCAGTACCCGGGCGCGAGCGCCCACGTGCTGCGCGGCGTCGACATCGACATCCCGTTCGGCAGCTCGCTCGGCATCGTCGGTCCGTCGGGTGCGGGCAAGTCGACGCTCATCGACATCCTGCTCGGGCTGAGCACGCCGACCAGCGGCACGCTGACCATCGACGGGATGCCGCTCGGCGACGTGCTGCGCGCCTGGCGCGGTCGAGTCGGCTACGTGCCGCAGCGCGTGGCGCTGTTCGACGGGTCGATCGCCCAGAACGTGGCACTCACCTGGGATCAGGACTTCGACGTCGAGCGCGTCGAGCGCGCGCTCGAGATGGCGCAGCTGTCGGGCATGGTGGCCGAGCGCGAGGCCGGCATCCACTCGCGGATCGGCGAACGCGGCGTCGCACTCTCGGGCGGCCAGCAGCAGCGTCTCGGCATCGCACGCGCGCTGTATGCCGACCCGCTGGTGCTCGTGCTCGACGAGGCGACGAGCTCGCTCGACACCAAGACCGAAGACGACGTGACCCGAGCGATCCGCGGCCTGCAGGGCCAGCTCACCATCGTCTCGGTCGCGCATCGACTCTCGACCATCAAGGACTACGACCGCATCTGCTACCTCGACGACGGGCGGGTGCTGGGGCTCGACACCTTCGCGGGTCTCGCGCGCACGGTTCCGGCCTTCGGGGAGCAGGTCGCGCTCGCCGGGCTCGCCGGCGAGGCGTTCCGGTCATGAGCCCGGCCGTCGACGTCGTCATCGCGGCGCACGACCCCGGACGCCGCGTCGACCGTGCCGTCGCGTCGGTCCTCGACGCTTCGCGCGTGGCCGTGCGCGCCACGGTCGTCGCACACGGCATCCCGCGCGTCGCGCTCGAACCCCAGCTCTCGGCGGTGCTCGACGACCCGAGGCTGCGGATCGTCGAATTCGCCGACGGCGTGCGGTCGCCCGCCGGTCCGTTCAGGCACGGTCTCGCCCTCGCCGACGGCGAGTTCGTCGCGGTGCTCGGGTCCGACGACTTCCTCGAGCCGGGCGCCGTCGACGGCTGGGCGGCGTTCGCCGAGGCATCCGGCACCGACTATCTGATCGCCCCGATGCGCGACCAGGGTGGCGCGCGCTGGCGCGACCCGCTGACCCGGCCCTTCCGCCGAACCCGTCTCGATCCCGTACGCGACCGGCTGGACTACCGCGCGGCGCCGCTCGGACTGATCCGCCGCTCGTACCTCGAGCGGCTCGGCATCGGGCTGACCGAGGGGCTCGCCACCGGCGAAGACATCGAGCTCGGGCTCGCGCTCGTCAACCTCGGCGGGCGGGTCGACGCTCCCGCCGACGTCCCGGCGTACGTCATCGGCGCCGACGCGCCGCAGCGGGTGACCCTGCTGGCCCGGCCGGCGAGCGACGAGCTCGAGGCGCTGCGCCGGCTCTCGGGCGTCGCCTGGCCGACCGAGCTCGCTGCCGCGCGTCGCCGTGCGATCGCGATCAAGCTCTGGCGCATGAACGTCATCCCCGCCATGCTCGTGCGCCCCTCGGCGGGCGAGTGGAGCGCCGCTGACCTCGACGCGCTCGCCGCAGTGGCGGGCTGGCTCCGACGGCTCTCGCCCGAGGCATCCCGGTCGCTGTCGCGCACCGAAGCCACGCTCGCCGAAGCCGCCGACGCCCGCGATGCCGGTGCGATCGAGCGCGCGGGCGCAGCCGCCCGGGCGGCCGGGCCCGCCGAACGGGTGCTGACGCGCCGGCTCGTCGACGCGCTCGGCACCGATACGCTGGCGCGCCGGGTGCTGAGGCTGCGGTTCGGCAGGGCGGCCGGATGAGGGGGAGGATCTGTCCATGGGCATCGTGACGCGGGTGGCTGGCGCGCCGCGGCGCGCCATCGACCGGATGCTCCGCCGTCGCGCGTCGCTGCCGAAGCCGGTGAACCGCCTCATCGACCACGTCGCCGACCACCCCGACGGGCTGCTCGGCCGGCTGGCGGCGAGGTCGCTCGGCTCGTTCGGGCCCGATGACATCCCGCCGCCCACCGCGGCGCCCGACACTCCGGTGCGGGTGTACATCGCGCCCACGAACTACGCGGCGCAGGGCTGGTCGTGGGCGCGCGCGCTCGAGGCGGTGCCCGGCGGCCGGATCGGCGCACGCAACATGGCGGTCGAGGTGCCGGGCGGGTTCGACTTCCCGGCCGACACCGAGGTGCCCGTGCCGGTGTACGCGCGATCCGTCGACTGGCAGCGCGCCGAACTCGCCGCGGTGTCGGCGTTCACGCACGTGCTCGTCGAGGCCGAGCGGCCGCTGTTCGGCCGGCTCTTCTCACGCGACCTGCTCGCCGAGGCGCGCGTGCTGCGCGAGGCGGGCCTGTCGACCGCGTACCTCGCGCACGGCACCGATGTGCGGCTGCCGAGTGCGCACCGCGAGCTGACGCCCTGGTCGCCGTTCGCCGACGCCGAGCTGTACGTCGACCGCCTCGAGCGCGAGGCGAGCCGAAATCGCCGGCTCCTCGCCGAGCTCGGCCGCCCGACGTTCGTCTCCACGCCCGACCTGCTGATCGACGTGCCGGGTGCCCACTGGTGCCCCGTCGTGGTCGACCTCGACCGCTGGCGCGAGCCCGAACCGCCCGGCGTTCGCGAGCGGCCGATCGTGGTGCACGTGCCGAGCAAGTCCACGATCAAGGGCACCCAGCTCATCGAGCCGGCGATGCGCGAGCTCGACCGCGCGGGCGTGATCGAGTACCGCTCGGTCTCGGGCGTGCCGTCCGAGCGCATGCCCGAGCTGTACCGCACCGCCGACATCGTGCTCGACCAGTTCCGTCTGGGTTCGTACGGCGTCGCCGCGTGCGAGGCGATGGCGGCGGGCCGTGTCGTCGTCGGGCACGTCGTCGACAGCGTGCGCGCGGCGGCCGCCGCGGCCGGCGACGGCGTCGCGCTGCCGATCGTCGAGGCGACGCCCGACACGGTCGGCGAGGTGGTCGCCTCGCTCGCCGCCGACACCGAGCGGATGCGCCGGCTCGGCGCCGCGGGCATCGCGTTCGTCGAGGCGGTGCACGACGGTCGGTGCAGCGCGCGAGCCCTCGTCGATCACTGGATCGGTGAGGCATGAGCCGCCCGACGACACTCGACCTCTGGCGGCGTCTGCCGTCGTGGATCCGCGATCCGCTCGCGGTCGCCATCGCCCGCCTGCGGGGCGAGCGCGTTCCGCTGCCGCCCGAGCCGGACGACCGCCCGGTGCGGCTCATGATCGCGCCGGCGAACTATGCCGGCCAGGGCTATCGATGGGCGCGGGCGGTCGAGCAGAACCCGCGGGTGTCGGCCATGAACATGGTCTACGACTCGATCAACCCGTTCGGGTACCCGGTCGACTACCCGGTGCCCGGTCGCATCGCCGGCCACTCGCGCACCTGGCAGCGGGCGCAGCTGCGGGCGCTCGGCGAGCGGTTCACGCACATGCTCATCGAGGCCGAGATGCAACCGCTCGGCAGCCTCCTCGGCGGCGACGTGCTCGAGCAGGCACGCGCGATCCAGGCGCTCGGCGTGCGGGTCGCGATGCTCTGCCACGGCTCCGACATCCGGTTGCCGTCGCGGCACGCGGCCGCCGACCCGTGGTCGCCGTTCCACAATGACGAATGGGTGCCGGTCGAGCGCCTCGAGCAGGTGGTGCTCGGCAACCTCGCGGTGCTCGAAGCGCTGGATGTGCCGGTGTTCGTGTCGACGCCGGGTCTCATGCTCGACGTGCCGGATGCACACCTGCTGCCCGTCGTCATCGACGTCGAGACCTGGCAGCGTGACGAGCCGGTGCTCGAGCGCGCCCGCCCGCGCGTCGTGCACGTGCCGTCCAACCCGCTCGTGAAGGGCACCGCCGAGATCACGCCCGTGCTGCAGGAGTTGCACGACGCCGGCGTGATCGAGTACGCGACGATCAGCGGCGTCGAGCACGCGCGGATGCCCGAGCTGTTCGGCGCGGCCGACATCGTGCTCGATCAGTTCCGCCTCGGCGACTACGGCGTCGCGGCGTGCGAGGCGATGGCGGCCGGCAGGCTGGTCGTGTCGCACGTGAGCGACCGCACGCGCGCCGACGTCGAGGCTGAGACGGGGCAGGTGCTGCCGATCGTCGAGGCCGGCATCGCCTCGCTGCGCGAGGTGCTGCTCGAAATCGTCGCCGACCCCGATCGCTTCCGCGCGATCGCGAGGTCGGGTCCCGCGTTCGTTCGCGAGGTGCACGACGGGCGGATGTCGCGACGGGTGCTCGAGGAGCGCTTCCTGTTCGCGTGAGCGCCGCGTTCAGCGCAGCAGCGCGAGCGCGGACGCGGCCGAGAACCTGATCGGCGCCTCTCGGTGGGCCAGCGAGCCGAGCGACCTCGGCACCAGCGAGCCCGGCGCGAGCCGGGCTCGGCGCCGTCGGTCGGCGGCGAGGAGCGCCTCGGTCGGCCTCGCGGGGTCGAGCGCGGCATCCAGCAGGTCGCGCTCGCGGCGCGACAGCACGCGTTCGATGCCGCCGCCCGCCGAGATGATGGTCGCCGCGGCGTCGGCGAGGGCGCGACGCTCGGCGTCGGTCCACCGCGCGGGTTCGGGCCGATTGCGCACGGCGCCGAACAGGTTCACGCGCAGCAGCTTGATCGCGAGCGCCGATCGAGCGGATGCCTCGGAGCGCGCGAGCACCTCGGATCCGAGTACGTGGGGCAGGTACCCGAACTCGGCGGCGATGCCCATGGGTGCGTGCGTGACGCGCTCGGCCGCGTCGGCGTGCACGAGGTAGCCCGGCCCGCGGCGATCGTACGAGATGCGCTCGCCCGAGTACCAGACGGCCGCGACGTAGGGGATGTCCTCGCCGCTGGGCAGGTGCTCGGCGAATCGGAGCTCGCCGAAAGCGGCCCGAGAGACGAGGCCGAGCGGTGCGCTGCGGTAGGCGAGTCGATCGCGGACGGGATCGAGCCGCCGTCGGAACGGGCGGGTCGGGGGAGTCGGTGCCGCGCGGCCGCCCACGTGCCGGAGGCGGGCGACGACGGCACTCGCCCGATCGCGATCGGCGACCGCCAGCCATGCGTCGACGGCTCGGGGCTCGAACGCGTCGTCGGATCCGAGCACCGAGGTGAACTCGGCCGTCGCCTCGGCGAGTCCGAGGTTGAACGGACCCGCCGGGCTGGGGATACCGTCGTCGAGCGCCAGCATCCGCACCCTCGGGTCGTCGGCCCGCGCACCGAGCCGAGTCGCGATCGCCGCGGGATCGGTGTTGTGGGCGACCACCGTCACGCGCAGCGGCGCACGGTTGGCGAGGGCGGAGGCGACCGCACGCTCGATGGGGCGTTCGGGCGAGTGGACCGCCACCACCACGTCGACCCGGGGCGCATCGGGGCTCACCTGATCACCGCCGGCATGGATCCACGCTAGCAGCGCGACACCGGCAGCCGATTACACTCGACCATCGTGAAACTCCTGAGCGTCGTCGGTGCCCGCCCCCAGTTCGTGAAGCTCGCGGCCGTCGCACATGCCGCCGCGCAGGCGCGTGTCGAGCACGTCATCGTGCACACCGGGCAGCACTACGACCCGATGCTCTCGGACGTCTTCTTCACCGAGCTCGGCATCCCGGCCCCCGACGTGCACCTGGGGGTCGGCTCCGGCACGCACGGCGTGCAGACCGGCGCGATGCTCGGCGCGCTCGACGCGGTGCTCGACGAGCACCGGCCCGACTGGGTGCTGGTCTACGGCGACACGAACTCGACGCTCGCGGCCGCGCTCTCGGCGGTGAAGCTGCACCTGCCGATCGCCCATCTCGAGGCGGGGCTGCGCTCGTTCAACCGCCGCATGCCCGAAGAGCACAACCGGGTGCTCACCGACCACGCGGCCGACCTGCTGCTCGCGCCGACCCGGGTCGCGGTCGACCACCTGGCCGGCGAGGGCCTCGCATCGCGCACGGTGCTCGTCGGGGACGTCATGACCGATGTGCTGCGGGTCGTGCGCGAGTCGACGTCGGGCCGAGGGTCGTCGCTCGTCGACGAGCTCGGGCTCGAGCCCGGGGAGTTCCTCGTCGCCACCATCCACCGCGCCGAGAACACCGACGACCCCGTGCGCCTGCAGGCAGTGGTCGACGGGCTCGCCGCATGCGGACGCCCCGTCGTGCTGCTCGCGCATCCGCGCGTGGTCGCGAAGGCGGCCGAGCACAGCATCCGACTCGACCGCGGCGGGCTCGTCGTGCACCCGCCGCTCGCCTACGGCGATCTGCTGGCTGCGGCCCTGGCGAGCGGCGGTGTCGTAACCGACTCGGGCGGGCTCCAGAAGGAGGCGTTCCTGCTTCGGGTGCCGTGCACCACGGTGCGCACCGAGACCGAGTGGGTCGAGACGATCGAACTGGGATGGAATGTGCTCGTCCCCGACCCGGCCGACCTGCCCGCGGTCGTCTCGCGACCCGCGCCGCAGCCGACGGACGCCACACCCTACGGCGACGGGCACGCCGCCGAGCGGGTCATCGCCGAGCTCGTCGCCCGGAGCTGATCGGTCGGCGTCAGCCCCGCCGCGTCCGCTGCGGCGTCGACGGCGAGGCACCCTCGGTGACGCCGGGCTGCGAGGCATCCGCGACGGCACCGGGCTGCGAGGCGTCCTGCGCGTCGCGCTGGTGCGGCGCACCCGAGTCGCCCTTCCGGCGCGCGGCGCGCGCTGCGCGGCGTGCGTCGAACCGCGCCTGCTGCCACCGGCGCAGGCGCTGTTCGACGGGACGTTCGAACCAGACGTGCAGCGCGCCGGAGACGCCGATGGCGATCGCGAGCAGCACTGCCGCCCAGCCCAGGTTCGCCCACCCCGCGGGCTGCGGACCGACGAGTTCGAGCGCGCCGTAGATGATCGTGGCGTGCACGAGGTAGAACGCGAACGACCACTCGCCGAGCGCCACGATCGGTCGGGTGCGCGTCCATCGGGCGAGACCTCGCAGCTCGCGTGACGCCGTGGCGACGATGAGCGCGGCGCAGAGCACCGTCACCACCTCGCTCGCGTACGGCTCGACGATCAGCCCGACCGGCTCGACGGCGGGCACATGGTCGCCCGGGCCGATGAGGGCGAAGTACGCCGCGAGGCCGGCGACCGGGATCAGCGGGTGCAGGCGGGGCCGCCAGCCCTGACGGAACGCCCACGCCAGCGCCATCCCGAGCACGAACTCGTTCAGGCGCAGCACGGGCCACGGCAGCCCGGCGAGCCACCCGCCCGGCGCGAACTCGATGGCGAGCCGCGTCGCCGCGGCGAAAGACACGACGCCGACCGCGACCCACAGCGCGGCGCGCTTGGAGCAGCGGCGCACCAGCGCAGCGATGAACGGATGCAGCGCATAGAAGAACATCTCCGCGGTGAGGGTCCACGCCGCGGGGTTGCCCGAGAACAGGATCGCCGGGTCGCGCGACCAGCCCTGCAGGAGCAGGAACGACAGCGCGAGCACGCCCACCGAGAACGGCTTGATCCACCAGTCGGCGGGGTCGGGGTCGAACCGGTAGAACACGGGGATCGCCGCGAGCAGGGTGATCAGGTGCAGCGGGTAGATGCGTGCGAAGCGCCGCCAGTAGAACGTGCGCTTCGCCGTGCCGTCGCGCATCGACCAGGTGAGCACGAACCCCGACAGCACGAAGAAGAAGGTCACGCCGAAGTGCCCGAACTGCAGTACTGACGCCGCCGCGTTGGGCAGCGGTGCGAAGACCATGAAGTGGTACCCGAAGACCGCGAACGCCGCCCACCAGCGCAGCCCGGTGATCGCGTCGAGGCGCGGCGCGTGGGCGATGGAGGCGGCCTGGGTCACCCTCGGCAGTGTACCGGCGTCGAGAGCGCGCCAAGGCTGGGATGTTACCCTCTCCGCCGGGGGCCACCAGGAGAAGCATCGTGACGCACACCGACCGCATCGCTTGGCTCGACGTCGCCAAGGCGACCGCGATCGTGCTGATCGTGCTGTTCCACACGACCGACTGGTTCCTGCGCGACGTGGCGCCGGGGCTGAACATCGCCGGTCTCGCTCCGTGGGCGGTCCTCAGCACCGCGCTCATCCCGGTGCGTATCCCGCTGTTCTTCCTCGTGTCCGGTGTGCTCGCCGCGCGGGCCGTCGAACGCCCCTGGCGGAGGCTGGCGGGCACCCGGTTCCTCGACCTGCTGTGGCCGTTCGCGATCTGGACGGCGCTCGTCGCGCCGGTCTGGATGCTCCGCTCCGACCCCGCCGACCCGATGGCGCTCGCCGGCACGGCCGGTGCGGGGCTCGTGCTGGGCGGCCTGCACTACTGGTATCTGCCGGCGCTGGTGGTGTGCCTCGTCGTCGCGCGACTCGTGCGCCGCCATCCGGTGGCGGCGGTCGTGGTCTCGGGCGTCGTCGCGTTCGGGTTGCGGTCGCTCATCACGCCGCAGCTCGCGGTGCTCGGTCTGCCGGTGCTCGCGGCCAACCTGGATCGCTGGATGGCGTTCGGCTTCTGGTTCCTGCTCGGATGCTTCGCCCGCACGTTCGTGCTCGGTTTCGCACGCCTGCACGGCGCTGCGGGCATCGTCGCACTCGCCGCGTTCGTCGCCGTGACCTGGTGGCAGCTCGGCGTCGGGGTCACGATGCTCGGCACGACGCTCGCCTCGCTCACGGGCGTCGCCGCGCTCGTGCTGCTGAGCTCCGCGGCATCCCGGTGGGCCCCGGTGGCGCGCGCCGGGCGATACCTCGCGGCGCGTACCCTGCCGATCTACCTCGTGCACGCGTTCGCCTTCGAACTGCTCGCGGTGCTGGCCGACGTGGTCGACGCCCAGACGGGCTGGCGACTGCCGCTCGAGTACGGCGCCGTGACGCTCATCGTCGTGCCGCTCGTCGTCGCCTGCGCGGTCGGACTCTCGACCGCCCTGTTCGCGCTGTCGGGCCGCGCCGGGTTCCGGTGGATCTTCGAACCGCCCGCCGGACTCCGGGACCGCGTGCTGCGGCCCGCAGCGGCGGGGCCCGGTGAGGCGACCGCCGACATCGAGGCCACGGCCGGCAGGCGTCGGCGCGCGAACTAGACTTGCCCGGTGCGAATCGCAGTCATCGCCCTCGGCAAGATCGGACTCCCGCTCGCGACCCAGTTCGCCGAACGCGGCCACGAGGTCGTCGGCGTCGACGTCAACGACGACCTGGTGGCGCAGGTCAACGCCGGTCGCGAACCCTTCCCGGGCGAGGCGGGGCTCGCCGAGCGCCTCGGCCGCCTCGTGCCGAGCGGCCGGCTGCGGGCGACCACCGACTACGCCGACGCGGTGCCCGGCGCCGACGCGGTCGTCGTGGTGGTGCCCCTCTTCGTCGATAACGACACGTGGGAGCCCGATTTCGGGTGGATGGACGCGGCGACCGCCGCGCTCGCCGAGCACCTCACGCCCGGCACGCTCGTCTCGTACGAGACCACGCTGCCGGTCGGCACCACCCGAACCCGTTGGAAGCCGATGATCGAGGCGGGATCGGGCCTGATCGAGGGTGAGGACTTCGACCTCGTGTTCTCACCCGAGCGGGTGCTCAGCGGCCGCGTCTTCGCCGACCTGCGTCGCTACCCGAAGCTCATCGGCGCGCTCGGAGAACGCGGCGCGGCGCGAGCGCGCGCCTTCTACGAGTCGGTGCTCGAGTTCGACGAGCGCGACGACCTGGCGCGCCCGAACGGGGTGTGGGATCTGGGCAGCGCCGAGGCGGCCGAACTCGCGAAGCTGGCCGAGACCACCTACCGCGACGTCAACATCGGGCTCGCGAACCAGTTCGCGCTGTTCGCCGACCAGGTCGGCGTCGACGTCTACGGCGTCATCGAGGCGTGCAACTCGCAGCCCTACAGCCACATCCACCGGCCCGGTATCGCCGTCGGCGGCCACTGCATCCCGGTCTACCCGCGGCTCTACCTCGCGACCGACCCCGAGGCCGACATCGTGCGCACCGCGCGGATCCTCAACGCCTCGATGCCCGAACGCACGGTCGTGCAGGCCGAGTCGCTCCTCGGCGACCTCGCCGGCCGCACCGTCGCGGTGCTCGGCGCGGCGTACCGCGGGGGAGTGAAGGAGACGGCGTTCTCGGGCGTGTTCCCGACGGTCGACGCACTGCGTCGCCGCGGAGCGAGCGTGCGCGTGCACGACCCGCTGTACAGCGACGACGAGCTGCGCGGGTTCGGGTGGGAGCCGTACGCACTCGGCGAGCCCGTCGACGCGGCGATCCTCCAGGCCGATCACGCGGTGTACCGTGACCTCGCGCCCGCCGACCTGCCGGGCATCCGCCTGCTCGTCGACGGCCGGAATGCGACCGACCCCGCCCGGTGGGCGGGCGTGCCCCGCATGGTCATCGGCGGCACCGTGGCCTGATCGGGGCTTCCGAGCCGGGTCTGCTCAGGGCTCGATCACCGGAGGCTCGAGCGCGCCGGTGTCGACGTTCGATCGATCGGGCACCCGCTCGGGGTGTCGGAACGCGACGCGCAGCGCCGCGAGCTGCACGCCGAGCACCGCGAGCTCCGAGATGGCGAGCCCCCACGCGAGGCCGACCACCCCGAACCAGATCGTGAGCGGGATCATCAGCACCGTGCCGACGACGGCACCGACGATCGTGCTGCGGGCGAGCACCTTGGCGAGTCCGAGCGCGGTGAGGCACGCGAAGCCGGTCAGCTGCGAGGCGAGCAACGCGGCGAAGTTCGCCGCCATCGCGCCGGCCAGCGCCCACGAGAGCTGCAGCGTGCCGCCCGAGAGCACCCCGCTCGCCCACGGGCCGAGCACCGCGAATGCGACGCCGCCCGCGAGCCCCAGCGCCAGCGCCAGCATCGTGACCCGGCGGGCGCGGCCGATGAGCCGTTCAGGTTCGGGAACCGGCACGTAGCCCTGCGCGACCTGCACGATCGGCCGCGTCGCGTACAGTGCGAGCCGCACCATCCGCTCGGCGAGCGCATAGACCGCGGTCGCGCTCGGCAGGAAGAGCTGCACGATGATGACCGGCACGTTGACGTAGAGCGAGGTGGTCGCGGCCATCGTGACCGGCGCGGTCTGCCCGCGCAGGTTGTGCAGCGCGCGCCGGGGCGAGGCGGTGAACGACCAGCCGCGGTATCGGCGCAGGATGTCGATGCCGCAGATCACGGCGGCGACGACGACGCCGGCCAGCTGCAGCGCGGCGAACCAGCGAGCGTCACGCGTGGCGATCAGCACGAGCGCGCCGGCGACGGTGCCGAGTACACGCGGCAGGGTATCGAGCAGCAGGAAGCGCAACGGGCTGCCCTCACCGACGTAGAACCAGCCCGACCCGAGTGCGACGAGGATGCCGCTGGTCACGGTCAGCGCGGCGAGCACCGGGTCGCCGCCGGCGAGCAGGATCGCCAGCGGGATGGAGATCGCGACCGCGGCGGCGTTCAGCCACGCCCGACTGAGCAACGAGTCGAAGAAGTACCGCCCTCTGGCGGCCGGCGGAAGCCCGGCGACCTCGGTGGGGCCGGTGACGCCCCAGCCGAACGCGGCGATGACGTAGGCGAAGCCCGCTACCGCCTGGGCGACCGCGATGGTGGTCCACGCGCGCTCGCCCGCAGCGATGATGACCGTGGGAATGACGGCGATGCTGACGATGCCGCTGACGACGACCGAGAGGCCGTATCCGCCGCCGACGCGCAGCAGTCGTCTCGCCCCCGTCACCCGCTCCCGCCTTCCGCCGCGTCGACCGCCCTGCACGTCGATCCGCGCAACTGTACCCGATTCCGGTGGCAGAACCGCACAGCGCGCGCGGTGCCGCTCGAGCGCGTCAGTCGACCGTCAGCGCGCCCGCCGCGACGGCGGCATCGAGCGCCGAATGCCAGTCGCGGATGGGCTCGAGACCGGCCCGGCGCCACGCGTCATGGCCGAGCACCGAATACGCCGGGCGCGGAGCGGGCCGCACGAACGCGGCGCTGTCGGTCGGCGTGATGCGGTCGGGGTCGAGCCCCGCCGCTTCGAGCACTGCGCGGGCGAATCCGTACCAGCTCGTCTGCCCGGCGCTCGTGCCGTGGTAGATGCCGGTCGGCGCACCGGCGTCGACGAGGGCGATGATCTGCGCGGCGAGGTCGGCCGTCCAGGTGGGCTGGCCGATCTGATCGTCGACGACCGACCAGGTGTCTTTCGTCGCGGCGAGCTTCAGCATGGTCGCCGCGAAGTTGGGGCCATGCTGGCCGTACAACCAGGCCGTGCGCACGACGTAGGCGCCGTCGGGGTGGGCGGCGAGGGCGAGTTCTTCACCGGCGGCCTTCGTGCGGCCGTAGGCGTTGATCGGGTCGCGGGGGCGGTCTTCGGCGTACGGCTCGGTCGCGTGGCCGTCGAACACGTAGTCGGTCGACACGGTGACGAACTTCGCGCGCGACTCGGCGGCCGCCTCGGCGAGCAAGCCGGTGCCGGTCGCGTTCACCGCGTAGGCGTCGGCCTCGTGCGTCTCGGCGTCGTCGACCTTCGTGTACGCCGCGCAGTTCACGACGACGTCGTGGCCGGCGACCGCCGCGCGCACCGCCGCGGCATCCGTCACGTCCAGGTCCGCGCGACCGAGCGCGGTGACGTCCTGGCCGGCGAGCGCGGCCTGCAGATCGCGGCCGAGCATGCCGGATGCCCCGGTGACGAGCCAGCGCATCGGTTACTGCCCCTGGGCCTTGTAGCGGGCCTCGGTGGCGTCCTTCTGCGGCGCCCACCAGCCTTCGTTGTCGCGGTACCAGGCGATGGTGTCGGCCAGGCCCGCGGCGAAGTCGGCGTACTGCGGGGACCAGCCGAGCTCGGTGCGCAGCTTCGTCGAGTCGATCGCGTACCGCAGGTCGTGCCCGGGCCGGTCGACGACGAGATCGTACGCGTCGGCCGGCTGGCCGAGCTCGGTGAGGATGAGCTCGACCACGTCCTTGTTGTTCTTCTCGCCGTCGGCGCCGATCAGGTACGTCTCGCCGATCCGGCCCTTCTCGAGGATCGTCAGCACGGCCGACGAGTGGTCGTTCGCGTGGATCCAGTCGCGCACGTTCTCGCCGCGACCGTAGAGCTTGGGTCGTTCGCCGCGCAGCACGTTCGTGATCTGACGCGGGATGAACTTCTCGACGTGCTGGTAGGGGCCGTAGTTGTTCGAGCAGTTCGAGATCGTCGCCTGCAGGCCGAACGAGCGGACCCACGCCCGCACGAGCAGGTCGCTGCCGGCCTTCGTCGACGAGTACGGGCTCGACGGGTTGTAGGGGGTCTGCTCGGTGAACCGGGCCGGATCGTCGAGCTCGAGATCGCCGTAGACCTCGTCGGTCGAGATGTGGTGGAAGCGGGTGCCGTGCCGGCGCGCGGCCTCGATCAGGGTGTACGTGCCGATGATGTTCGTGTCGAGGAACGGGCGAGGGTCGGCCAGCGAGTTGTCGTTGTGGCTCTCGGCCGCGTAGTGCACGACCGCGTCGGCGTCGGCGACGAGCCCGTCGACGAGCGCCGCGTCGGCGATGTCGCCCTTCACGAAGCGGAACCGGTCGTCGGGCAGCCCCTCGAGCGAGGCCAGGTTGCCCGCATAGGTCAGTTTGTCGAGCACGGTGACCTCGTGGTCGGTGCGCTCGATCACGTAGTGGACGAAGTTGGAGCCGATGAACCCGGCGCCGCCGGTGACGAGGAGCTTCATGGGTGTGGGTTTCGCTTCCGATCGGGAACCACAGGAGTCTACCGGTCGCCCCGCGGCGTCATCGTGCGGATCGGCTCGGATCTCGTGCGCTTGCTAGACTCCCGTGGTGCAGATCCGCGAACTGAAGATCCCCGACAGCTACGAGATCACCCCGAAGCAATTCGGCGACGATCGGGGCGTCTTCCTCGAGTGGTACCGGTTCGACCGACTCGAAGAGCACATCGGCCACCCGCTGAACCTCGCCCAGGCGAACACCTCGGTCTCCAAGCGCGGCGTGGTGCGCGGCATCCACTTCGCCGACGTGCCCCCCAGCCAGGCCAAGTACGTCACCGCCACGCGGGGTGCGGCCCTCGACTTCGTCATCGACATCCGCGTGGGCTCGCCGACCTACGGCCAGTGGGACTCGGTGCTGCTCGACGAGACCGACCGTCGGGCGATCTACCTCGGTGAAGGGCTCGGGCACTGCTTCGTGGCGCTGAGCGACGACACCACCGTGAGCTACCTGGTCTCGGCACCGTACAACGCGGCACGCGAGCACGGCATCGACCCCCGCGATCCCGCCATCGGCCTCGAGTTCGGCATCCCGGCCGACGAGCTCATCCTCTCGCCGAAAGACATCGAGGCGCCCACCCTCGCCGAGGCCGAGGCATCCGGCCTGCTGCCCACCTGGGAGCAGGTCCGCGCATACTCCGACGAACTGAACAGGGGGGTGTGATGCGCGGCATCATCCTCGCCGGGGGCTCGGGCACCCGGCTCTGGCCGATCACTAAGGGCATCTCGAAGCAGCTCATGCCGATCTTCGACAAGCCCATGATCTACTATCCGCTCTCGACCCTGATGATGGCGGGCATCCGCGAGATCCTCGTCATCACGACGCCCGAGTACAACGAGCAGTTCAGGGCCTTGCTCGGCGACGGCTCGCAACTCGGAATCCGCCTCGAGTACGCGGTGCAGCCCTCGCCCGACGGTCTCGCCCAGGCCTTCATCATCGGTGAGGAGTTCATCGGCGACGAGTCGGTCGCGCTCGTGCTCGGCGACAACATCTTCCACGGCAGCGGGCTCGGCACGGCGCTTCGGCGCCACACCGACGTCGACGGTGCGCTCATCTTCGCCTACCAGGTCAGCGACCCGACCGCCTACGGCGTCGTCGAGTTCGACGACGGATTCCGCGCGATCTCGATCGAAGAGAAGCCGGCCGAGCCGAGGAGCAACTTCGCCGTGCCCGGCCTCTACTTCTACGACCACCGCGTCGTCGAGGTCGCCAAGGCGATCGAACCGAGCGCGCGCGGCGAGCTCGAGATCAGCTCGGTGAACGACTGGTACCTGCAGGACGGCTCGCTGAGCGTGCAGGTGCTCGATCGCGGCACGGCCTGGCTCGACACCGGCACGTTCGAGTCGATGATGCAGGCGTCGGAGTACGTGCGCGTCATCGAAGACCGTCAGGGCTTCAAGATCGGATGCATCGAAGAGATCGCCTGGCGCAACGGATGGATCGACGAGGAGCAGCTCGCGGCGCTCGCCGCGCCCCTGATCAAGAGCGGATACGGCCGCTACCTGCAGCGGCTCCCCGCCGACCGCTGAGCGCTCAGGTTCGCGCGCAGGCGGAACGATAGAATCATCGATCGGCCGCCACCGCGCTGGCGCCGCTCTCTCGGTACGCGCCCTTCGCGTCGCCGGCAACACAGGAACGGACTGGTAGATGACGGACGTCGATCTCGTTGTGGTGGGATCCGGGTTCTTCGGTCTCACGATCGCCGAACGGGCCGCCGCGCTCGGTCGGCGCGTGGTGGTGATCGACCGGCGGCCCCACATCGGCGGCAACGCGTACAGCGCGGCCGAGCCCGAGACCGGCATCGAGGTGCACCGCTACGGCGCGCACCTGTTCCACACCTCGAACCCCGGTGTGTGGGAGTACGTGAACCGGTTCACGCGCTTCACGAACTACGTGCACCGCGTGTACACGAACCACCGCGGCGTAGTGTTCCCGATGCCGATCAACCTCGGCACGATCAACCAGTTCTTCCAGGCCGCGTACACGCCCGACGAGGCGCGTGCGCTCGTGCACGAGCAGGCGGGCGAATTCGACCCGAAGCAGGCGCGCAACCTCGAGGAGCGCGGCATCGGGCTGATCGGCCGCCCCCTCTACGAGGCGTTCATCCGCGACTACACCGGCAAGCAGTGGCAGACCGACCCGAAGGAGCTGCCCGCCGAGGTGATCAGCCGCCTGCCCGTGCGCTACACCTACGACAACCGGTACTTCAACGACACCTGGGAGGGCCTGCCGGTCGACGGTTACACGGCATGGCTCGAGCGCATGGCCGATCACCCGAACATCGAGGTGCGGCTCTCGACCGACTTCTTCGACGAGTCGCAGCCGGTCAATCGCGCGGCCGTGGTCGGGCAGGTGCCGGTCGTCTACACGGGCCCGGTCGACCGCTACTTCGACTACGCCGAGGGCGAGCTGAGCTGGCGCACGCTCGACTTCGAACAAGAGGTGCTGCCGATCGGCGACTTCCAGGGCACGCCGGTCATGAACTACGCCGACCTCGAGGTGCCGTACACGCGCATCCACGAGTTCCGCCACTTCCACCCCGAGCGTGAGTACCCGACCGACAAGACGGTCATCATGCGCGAGTTCTCGCGGTTCGCGAACCGCGGCGACGAGCCGTACTACCCCGTGAACACCGCCGAAGACCGCGAACGACTGCTGGCCTACCGCGAACTCGCCAAGGGCGAGGACGTGCTGTTCGGCGGACGTCTCGGCACCTACCAGTACCTCGACATGCACATGGCCATCGGTTCGGCCCTGTCGATGTTCGAGAACAAGCTCAAGTCCGTGCTCTCTTGAGCCCCCGACGATCGAGGACTCCATGACCGACCCGACCGCCGACGCCCGCACCGTGCTGCAGCGGGTCGTGTTCCCCGTGCACGGCGACCCGCAGGCGCTGCCGCTGTACCTCGACGCCGAGACCTGGAGCTGGACCGAGTCGTCCGACGGCGGACTCACGCTGCTCGCGAAGGCGCGCGGCCTCGACGCCGAGAACCCCAACCGGCGCCCGCTGCGGCTCACCTCGCGCAACGACATCACCCTGCTCGACGGTCGTCGGGGACTCACCGTCCCGGCGGGCCGCACGATCTCGCTCGGCACCTACTTCAACGGGTTCCCCGCGAGCTACTGGAACACGTGGACGGCACTGGACGGCGTCGTGCTGCGGGTGCGCACCAACGGCGTCGGCCGGGTCATCGTGTATCGCTCGAACGCGCGCGGCGTCGTGCAGCGCGTCGACGCCGTCGAGGTGGCCGGCGAGGCGACCACCGAGTTCGACCTGCCCTTCACCTCGTTCATCGACGGCGGCTGGCTCTGGTTCGACCTGATCGCCGACGACGCCGACTTCTCGCTCGTCGAGGGCGACTGGCTCGCCCGCGAGGGCGCGTCACCGCGCACCGCCGGCACCGCAACCGTCTCGATCACCACGCTGAACCGGGGCGACTACTGCACGCGCCTGCTCACCGAGATCGGCAACGACGAGCCGACGATCGCGCTGCTCGACCGAGTGCTCGTCGTCGACCAGGGATCCGAGCGGATCGTCGAGAACGCCGGCTACCCCGCCGCGCAGGCCGTGCTCGGCGACCGGTTGCAGGTCATCGAGCAGGCGAACCTCGGCGGGTCGGGCGGATTCTCGCGCGGCATGCTCGAGACGGTGCGGGCCGGCGACTCCGAGTACGTGCTGCTGCTCGACGACGACGTCGAGGTCGAGCCCGAGAGCATCCGCCGGGCGATCACGTTCGGCAACTTCTGCAACCGCCCCACCATCGTCGGCGGCCACATGCTCGACATGTACGACAAGTCGAAGCTGCACGCCTATGCCGAGGGCATCCGCTGGGACGCCTTCATCTGGGGGCCCTTCACGCCCGACCGTCACGACTTCGCCGAGTCCAACCTGCGGCAGACCCGCTGGATGCACCGACGGTTCGACGTCGACTACAACGGGTGGTGGATGTCGCTCATCCCGGTCGAGGTGGTGCGCTCGATCGGGCTGTCGCTTCCGGTGTTCATCAAGTGGGACGACGCCGAGTACTCGCTGCGCGCGCGGGCGCACGGCGCGGCGACGGTGAGCCTGCCGGGCGCCGCGGTGTGGCATGTGTCCTGGGTCGACAAGGACGACTCGCACGATTGGCAGGCGTTCTTCCACGCCCGCAACCGTCTGGTCGCGGCGCTGCTGCACTCGCCGAAGCGGCGCGGCGGCAAGCTGTGGCGCTCGAACCTCGCGAGCGACGTGAAGAACCTGCTCACGATGGACTACTACACGGTGGCGATGAAGCACGAGGCGATCCGCAATGTGCTGCGCGGGCCCGGCCAGCTGCACACCGACATGGTCGACCGGCTGGCGCGCGTGCGCGCGCTCGGTGCCGACTTCGTCGAGTCGAAGCCCATGCGCATCGCCGAGGAGCTTCCGCGGTTCCCGGCACGCGAGATCAAGACGATCACCACCTCGACGGTCGATCCGGGCCCGACCGGGCTCGCATTCGTCGGCTGGTTGACGGGCAAGCTCTGGCGGCACGCTTTCGCGAAGCCGGTCGGTACCGACTCTCCACGCGCCCACCTCGCCTACCAGGACGCCCGCTGGTTCCAGGTGCCCGAGTACGACAGCGTGCTCGTGACGAACGCCGAGGGGTCGGCGGTCACGTGGCATGTGCGCAACCCGCGCCGGTTCCGCCGGATGCTCGTCGACGCGGTGCGGCTGAACCTGCGCTACCGTCGCGCGTGGCCGCGTCTGTCGCGCCAGTATCGCGACGCGCTGCCCGAGATCACCTCGATCGATCGCTGGGCGGATTCGCTCGGCGTCGACGGTCGCGGGTCGGACGAGTCGTGAGCTGGGGCGACCTGGCGTTCGCGGGGGCGGCGGCGGTACTGCTGTTGTTCGTGCCCGGCCTCGCGTTGGGCCTGGTCGCCGGGCTGCGCGGCCTGTGGCTGTGGGCCGGCGCACCGGTGTTCGCCGTCACGGCGATCACGATCGCGGGGGTCGTGTCGCCGCTGATCGGGGTGCGTTGGTCGCTGTGGTCGGTGGTCATCGCGGTGGCCATGCTCGGCTTGGTCGTCGCCGGGCTGCGTGCGATCCTCCGCTGGCGTCGCGGTGGCGAACAGGATGCCCCGGCCCGGTCGCGGTGGATCTGGATCGCTGCGCCCGTGGTCGCCGCCATCGTGATCGTCGCGCAGTGCGTCCTGTCGATCGGTCGCCCCGACGCGGTATCGCAGACGTTCGACAACGTCTTCCACCTGAACGCGATCCGCTACGTGCTCGACACCGGCACGTCTTCCCCGTTCGTGGTCGGGCTCATGAGCTCGCCTGCGCAATGGTTCTACCCGGCCGGCTGGCACGCGATCGCAGCCCTGCTGGTGCAGCTGACCGGGGTGTCGATCCCCGTCGCGGCGAACGCCACGTGGATCACCTTCGCCGCCGTGGTGTGGCCGGTCGGTGCGGTGCTGCTGGCGCGTGTGTTCGGCGGCTCGGCATCGGCGGTCGCGATCGGCGCTGCTGCCGGGGCGACGGCGGTGCCGGCGTTCCCGCTGCTGATGTCGACCTACGGCGTCCTCTACCCCTACGGGGCGGGCCTTGCGGCCCTGCCGTTCGCGCTCGCGGTGACGACCGCGGCGCTGCGACTCGGGCGGGTCCGCACCGGATTGTCGGTCACGGGCGACGTCGTCGTCCTGCTCGGCGCCCTGCCGGCGCTCGCGCTCACGCACCCCGGTGCGTTCATGGCGTGGCTCGCGCTGTCGGTGCCGCTCGTGGTGGTCGCCCTCGCGCGCCGCATCCGTCGCGCCGGCTGGCGCGGCTCCGTCTGGCCGGTCGTCGCCTTCGCCGCCTACCTGGTCGCGGGTGTGGTGGCGGTGCGCGTGCTGCGGCCGCCGCTCGAGGCGACCCTGTGGCCGCCGACCGGCACGCTCGGCCAGGCGATCGGCGAGGTGCTCGTCGCATCGCCCGATCGCGCACCCGTCCCGTTCGTCGTGGCGGCGTTCCTGATCGTGGGCCTCATCGCGCTCGGGCGTCGTCATCGTGCACCCGATCTCGCGCTCATCGGCCTGTTCGCCACCGCCGGCGCACTCTACGTCGTCGTCGCCGGCGTCAGCAGTGCGACGCTGCGCAACTGGATCACGGCGGCCTGGTACAACAACACCCCGCGCCTCGCCGCGCTGCTCGTGATTCCCATCGTCGTCGTGGCGGCGGTCGGTGTCGCGGCGGCGTGGGAATGGCTGCTCGCGCGGCCGCGCGTGGCGCGGCTCGGCCGGGCGGCCACGGCGACCATCGCCACGGTCGCGGCCGTGTTGCTGCTCGCGGGTTCGCAGACCGGCGCGATCTGGAGCGGCATCACCAAGGCGCAGGCCAGCTACAACATGGCGGATGGCGCGTGGCTGCTGTCCGACGACGAGGTCGCGCTGCTCGAGGAACTCGACGACCTGGTGCCCGAAGGCGCCCTCATCGCGGGCAACCCGTGGACGGGCACCGGGCTCGCGTACGCGTTCGCCGACCGGCAGGTGCTGATGCCGCACATCCTCGCCTACGTCGACCCCGCGGGGGGAGTGATCAACCAAGAGCTCGCGACCGGCGACCCGTCCGTGTGCGACGCGCTCGCCGAGCACGATGTGCGGTACATCCTCGACTTCGGAGACCGCGAAGTGCACGGCGGCCACCACGAGGGGTACGAGGGCGTCGAGAACCTCGAGGAGTCCGACGCGGTGCAGCTCGTGCGCGAGATCGGCGATGCCCGGCTCTACGAGGTCACGATCTGCCGTTGACCCGGGGTGATGTCGACGCGACGTCAGTCGTGGTCGGCGTCGGGCCCGGGCTCTGCGTCTGCGCTGTCGGTCGGCCCGTCGAGGCGGCGCAGTCGGTCTTCGAGCCGGTCGATGCGCGAGCGCGCGATCGCCGCCTCTTCGGCGACCCGGCGAAGCTCGTCCTCGGCTCGCGAGAGCTCCCACGACAGGTGGAGCCCGACGCCGAGCAGCAGCACGATCGCGAGCGAGAAGAGCAGGTTCGAGGGAACCTGCACCCCGAGCACCGCGGTGAGTCCGTCGAGCAGGCCGGGGAAGATCGCGAGGATGAGCACGAGCACGCTGATGATGAGCCAGAGCGTCGCGTACTTCTCACTCAGCTGGCGGCGAAGCAGCAGCGTGATCACGATCGCCAGCAGGACGATCGCCAGTGCGAAGGCGAAGAAGACCATCAGTGCGCACTCCTCCGCGACATCATGGCGCCCCGGACGAGGGCGAGACCGAGGGCGAACATCGATCGACCGAGGTAGATCGTGGCGCCCAGCGGGTTCTGGCTGGGCACGCCCTGCTGGCGCGGACGCATCGCGACCGGCACCTGGGTGACGGTGAGTCCGGCGTGCACGGCGGCGACCAGCGAGTCGATCGTGTCGCCGAGGTACTCGGCCGGGTAGTAGTGCACGTACTGGGCGATGGCGCGGGCGTTGGCGGCGCGGAATCCCGAGGTGACGTCGGTGAGGCGCGTCTTCGAGACGCGCGACAGCACCGAGGCGAGGAACCGCATCGCCCAGCGCCTCGGCCCGCGCACCTCGTAGGAGCCGACCTCGGCGAACCGCGCCCCGATCGAGATGTCGGCCAGGGCGAGTCCGTCGAGCACCCGGCTGATGTCCTTCGGGTCGTGCTGGCCATCGGCGTCGACCTGGATCGCCGCGTCGTAGCCCTCGCGCTGGGCGTACACGAACCCGGTGCGCATGGCACCCCCGACGCCCATGTTGAAGGGGAGGGAGATGACGGTCGCCCCGGCGTCGCCGGCGATCCGGGCGGTCGCATCGGTCGAGCCGTCATCGACGACCACGACGTCGAACGAAGGCGCGGAGTCGCGGATTTCGGCGACGGTCGCGCCGACGTTCGCCTCCTCGTTCCATGCGGGCACGATGACGAGTACTCGCGTGGGGGGCGTGGGCATGGAGTCCATCATACGAAGCGCGAGCACCGGATCGAGCCGTGCGCGGGGTGCGGCGCCGCGGCGATCACCGCGGCGGCCAGACATCGGGCTTGCCGCGCAGGCCGCGCACGCCGTCGCGCCAGCCCCGCCACGCCGCCCGCAGCGGCGGCAGATGCCCGCGGGTGAGCGCGACCGCGCTCTCTTCGGCCACCCGCCGGATCACCGCGCCGGCGGTGCGACGGCGAGGGATGCCCGCGGTGCGGCCGAAGAGCACCATGTTCCGGATGCCGAGCGAGGTGGGGTGGAGCCCGGGCTCCTGGGTCGCCACGGCGTCGCCGACGACGATGCTCGCGTAACCGGCGCGCGCCAGTCGCCAGCCCGTGTCGACGTCCTCGAAGTAGAGGAAGTAGTCTTCGCTGATCCAGTCGATCGCGTCGAGGGCCGTGCGGTCGTACATGATGATCGCCCCGTCGAGCCAGTCGGCGCGTCGCACGGCTCCGGGTTCGAGCGGCGAGACATCGTGCAGCGCGCGCCCGCGGGGGGTGAGCCTGCCGCCGGCCGAGAACACCCGGTCGGGCTCGGAACCCCGGTGCAGAACGGGCGCGGCGGCGCCGGCGCCTGGCGTGTGCTCGAGCGCCGCCACGAGCGCCTCGCCGAGCTCGGGCCCGAACTCGGCGTCATGCGTCAGCACGAGCAGGAATCCGCCGGGGAGCGCCTCACGGGCCAGGTTCACCGCCACGGCGTAGCCGGGGTTGTCGGGCCGCGTGATCACGGTGAGCGGCAGGTCGGACCACGTCGGGGTGTCGGCGGGAAGGTCGCCCCCGTTGTCGACGACGAGCACGTGCTCGGGGCGCGCCCGCTGGGCGGCGAGGCGGCCGAGCAGCTCGCGCAGCAGGTCGGGTCGCCGATAGGCGATGATCACGGCGGAGTACGGGGTCACGCTGTCCAAGCCTACGGCTCGGCCGGGTGAGGGCGTGACCTAGGCTTGAGCACATGCGCGAAGCGAGTGCCGAGAACGGCTCGTCGGCACCACGCCACCTCATCAGCATCTCCAAGTACGTGCCGTACCGGGGCATCCCGCACGCCGGCGGCCAGTACCTGGTGCAGCACTTCCGTGCGCTCGAGCGCCGGTACGGAATCGACCTCATCGCCCCGTCGACGCCGCTCAACCGCGACGCGCTCACCCGCCCGTCCGCGTTCGGGGGTCGCGTCGAACTGCTCGCGGGGCGCGGCCCGCTGCGCCACGGCCGGTTGAAGCTCGCGGCCGACCTGCACTCGGTGATCCGCGGCAGTGCCGCCACCGCCGACTTCACGGCCGAGTTCCGCCGCGACCGCCGGCTCGCCGGAATCCTCGCGGACGCGAGACTGGTCGAGTTCCAGTGGAGCGAGATGGGATCCCTCTCGCCTCTGCTGCGCCGGCTCGCGCCGCGGGCGGCGCAGGTGCTCGTCGCGCACGACGTCATCACGCAACGCTGGCGCCGCCGCGCCCTCGAATCGCGCTCGCCCGCCGTGCGCTCGGCGTACAGCGCCGCCGCGAGTCGCAGCGCGGTGCGCGAGCGGCGCAGCCTCGAGGCGGTCGACCGGGTGCTCGTCTTCAGCGAGAAGGACGCCGAGATCGCGCTGAACCTCGCGCCAGGGGCATCCGTCGAGGTGGTGCCGCCCGGCCTGGCCGACGTCGTCGAAGTCGATCCCGGCGTCGCTCGGGACGCCGATGCTCCGCCCACCGTGCTGTTCACCGGTGCCATGAACCGCGCCGACAACCACGAGGGCGTCAGCTGGCTGCTGCACGGCGTCTGGCCCGCGGTGGTCGAGGCCGTCCCCTCGGCGCGACTCGTCGTGGCCGGAGCGAACCCGCCCGCGAACCTCGTCGAACAGGCCGCGGCGATGCCCAGCGTGACGCTCACCGGTTACGTCGAGTCGCTCGAGCCCTACTACGCCGGTGCCGACGTCATGGCGGTGCCGCTCTTCACCGGCGCCGGCGTGAAGTTCAAGACCATCGACGCGATGCTCCGTGGCATCCCGGTGGTGACGACCTCCGTCGGCGCCGAGGGGCTCGGCGGCCCCGAGCACTACGCCGCCGTCACCGAGGATCCGCAGCGGTTCGCCCGCGCGATCATCGACGAGCTCCGCCGCCCCGATGCCGACCGAGCCGCCCGCACGCGCGAATGGGCGTCGTCGCGCTTCGGGTTCGAGGCGTTCGCCGAGCGCCTGCTCGGCGTCTACGAGGAGGTCGCGGCGTGAGCGCGGAGGCCTCATCCCCGCCGTCGGCGACGATCGCGGCCGTGCTGTCCGCGTTCAATCCGCCCGAGGGCTTCGACGTGCGCGTCCGGCATCTCGCGTCGCTCTTCCAGCACGTGGTCGTGGTCGACGACGGATCCGACTCGGTCGCACCCGACCGGTTCGCCGACGAGCCGCGCATCCTCGTCATCGCCCTGCCCGAGAACCGCGGCATCGCGCACGCGCTGAACGTCGGCATCGAACGCGCGCTTCAGGAGGGCGCCGACCACGTCGTCACGCTCGACCAGGACTCCGACCTCGACGATCACTACCTCGAGCGGGCGCTCGAGGCCGAGCAGGCTGCGCTCGCCACGTTGCGTCGGGTGGGCGTCGTCGTGCCCGCCACCGTCGGCGGTGCGCCGGCGCTGCAGGTGCAGCGCGACGGGCGACCGGCGCCGTTCGACCCCATCCAGTCGGGCGCGATGTTTCCGGCCGACGTGCTGCGCGCCGTCGGGCCGTTCCGCGAGGAGCTCTTCATCGACGCGGTCGACAGCGACTACACCCTGCGGCTGCAGCGCGCGGGTTACGAGCTCGTGCTGGTCGACGAGCTCGAACTCGACCACGCGCTCGGCGAACTGGTGCCGATCATGGTCTTCGGCCGGCAGCTGCGGCTCGCGGGTCGCCCGCGGCACGTGGTGCACCACTCGGCGTTCCGCACCTATTACATGGTTCGCAACAGCATCGACCTCACCCGGCGCTATCGCGGCCACGCCCGGTGGCACCTGTTGCGGTGGCGCAAGATGGGGTCGATGATCCTCGCCGGCGCGGTGCTCGGCCCCGACTCGGGGGCGCAGTTCCGGGCGATCCGGTACGGGGTGCGCGACGGGTTCGCGCACCGCCTCGGCCGGATCCGCCCCGACGTGCTGCAGCGGATCCGCGGAACGCGGGCCGCATGATCCGCGAACGGCTGCGCCACCTCGGCGGGCACGCCCTGGTGCGCCGATCGGCGCTCTTCTCGCTGTCGATCGGCGCCGCCACGATCGTGGGCGTGTTCACCATCCCGGTGCTCGTCGGCGTGCTCGGCGCGTCGACCTGGGGCGTGCTCGCCGTGCTGCAGGCGCTCGCCGCGTTCTTCGGGTTCCTGATCGCGTTCGGCTGGGGGGCGACGGGGCCGGCGCACGTCGCCGGGCTGCCTGCCGAAGAGCGTCGCCAGTTCTACTGGGACTCGGTCGTGACCCGAGGCATCCTGTTCGTGCTGCTCGTGCCCGTCGCGGTGCTGATCGGCAGCGCGATCACGAGCCTGCCGGTGCTCACCGTGACGCTCGCGATCCTCGCCTACACCCTGCCCGGCGCGGGCGCCGGGTGGTACTTCGTCGGCACGAACCAGCCCGGCCGGATGTTCCTGCTCGACTCGCTGCCGCCGATCGCCGGGACCGTAGCCGGGCTCATCGCCGTCATCGCGGTGCCGTCGCTCGACATGTTCCTCGTCGCGATGGTCGCCTGCGAGGCGATCGGGTTCGCGGTCGCGACGATCGTCGTGCTGGCGTCGACCCACGGCCCCGTGCGCTGGTGGTTGGGCGCCTCGCGCCTGTTCGGCGCCTACCGCGGGCAGGTGCCCGGCATGGCCAGTTCGGTGGCGGCGAGCTTCTACACCTCCGCTCCGGCCGTCATCGTGCAGATGTTCGCCCCGCGCGAGGTGCCGGTCTACGCGATCGCCGACCGGCTGTTCCGCTACGCGGTGCTCGTGCTGGCGCCGATCCTGCAGTCGATCCAGAGCTGGGTTCCCGAGGCGGGCCGCACCGAGGCCGTCGCTCGATCGCGGCAGGTGGTGTGGCTCAGCGTCGGCATCGGCGTCGTCGGCATGGCCGGGCTCATCGGCTTCGCACCGCTCGTGTCGAACTGGCTCACCCACGGCGAGGCGATCGTGCCGTGGGTGCTGGCGATCCTCATCGGCATCGCGTTCGCGGGCGAGGCGGTCTCGCAGGTCACGGGGCTCTCGAGCCTCGTGGCGTTGGGTGCGGCCCGCTACCTCGCCGCCTCATCGGTGGTCTGCGCGATCGCCGGCAGCACTGGCATCCTGCTGCTCACGCCGTTCTGGGGGGCGGTCGGAGCGTTCCTCGCGATCGCGTGCGCGAGCGTGGTGCTCGCGCTGTTCCGCGCGCGCCGCACGTTGTCGCTGGCCGCTGCGGCGCAGGCCCTCGCCGAAGCAGGATCAGCCGCGCGGCGCGAGGAGCGCGAATCCGACGCGTGACGCCGTCGCATCGGGGCGGGTGCCCGAGGCGGCGCGGATCACTCGACTCCGCGCCCGAAGACATGGCGCGCGAGTTCGCGCCGCCGGTCGGGATCCGACTTGGAGGCCGACGCGAGGTCGCGGCCCGCGTGCAGTCGCGAGGTCAGCCGGGTGCGCGCCGCGCGCGCCGCGCGATGCCAGCCGAGCGAGCGGAACCTGGCGCCGTACTCGGCGTAGACGAGCCGCTCCTCGGCGAACTTCGTGCCGTCGTGGTTCGCCTGCGAGACGCTCGCCTCGTGCCTGCGGTACTGGAAGACGACCTCGCGGTCGATCACGAACGAACCGCCGTCGGCGACCAGGTCGAGCAGCACGGGGAGGTCTTGCACGATGCCGAGGTCGGCCCGGAAGGGGTGGCGGCGCAGCGGCTCGACGCGCCACACCAGCGAGGGGAAGTAGGTCCACGTCGCGCGCAGCAGGCTCGCCGCGAGCGATTCGCCCGCGACGACCGAGGCGCCGTGGCGACCCGGACCGGGACGGAACGCCGCCTTCGTGCGGTCGGCGATGGGGGAGTGCACGTGGCCGTCGAGATCGATCACCTCGACACCCGGCTGGATGACCGAGGCGTCGGGGAACGCCCGGATGAGCTCGGCGACCCGCTCGACGTAGCCGGGCAGCATGACGTCGTCGCATCCCATGATCACGCCGTGCGAGGCGGTCATGAGGTCGACGCTCTTGCGGAAGTTGCCACTCGGGCCGAGGTTCTCGGCGTTGCGGAGATACGTGATGCGCGGGTCGCTGAGCCCCGCGACCCAGCGCCCCGGTTCGGGGTCGGGATAGACGTCGTCGATGACGGTCAGCGACCAGTCGTCGTCTCGCTGGGCGAGGACGCTCTCGACCGCGGCCACGAGGTGATCGGGGCGCCCGTAGAACGGCATCATGATGTCGAGGGTCACCGATCAATGGTGCCACACCCCTTCACGCCTCGAGCCCGTGCGAGATGCGCCCCGTCGGCCCGGCGGCTATCGTGAAGTCGGGAGGTCAGAGTGGACGCTGCTGCCGGTGAGGCACGATCGACCGCGTCGCCCGACTACGCCGAACGGCTGCGTTCCATCGAGACGACGGGCTGGCGGCGGTTCGTGGACGTGCAGGCCCCCTATCGGTGGAACATCCGGCGACTGGGCCTCGGCTACACGCTCGACATCGGTTGCGGGCTCGGTCGCAACCTCGCCCATCTCGCTGGCAACGGCGTCGGCGTCGACCACAACCCGACTTCCATCGCCATCGCCCGCGACCGCGGGCTCGAGGCGTACACGGTCGCCGAGTTCGCGACCTCGCCCCACGCGGTTCCCGAGTCGTTCGACTCGCTCCTGTTCGCGCATGTGATGGAGCACATGGATCGGGCATCCGATGACGTGCTCGTCGCGACGTACCTTCCGTATCTGCGGCCGGGCGGCACGGTGTGCTTCATCACGCCGCAGGAACGCGGCTATCGATCGGATGCCACGCATGTGCAGTTCGTCGACTTCGCCGGGCTCGAGGAGATCGCCGAGGCCTCAGGGCTCACGGTCGAGCGGCGGTTCTCGTTTCCGCTGCCGCGCGCGGCGGGCCGGGCGTTCACCTACAACGAGTTCGTCGTGGTCGCTCGCAAGGCGTGACGGATCGGCCGACCCCGCTGCGGCTGGTCGGCAGCGCGACACCGCGGGTGGTCAGCGATCCGATGCCTTGAGCGCCTGGATCGCGTCGCTCACGGGCCCGTCGAAGATGACGTTGCCGCGGCGCAGCACGATGCCGCGGTCGCACAGCTCGGAGATCATGCCCAGGTCGTGGCTCACGATGAACAGCGTCTTGTCGCGCTCGGCGAGCTCGCGGATCTTGGCCTTGCACTTCTCGCGGAAGGGCGCATCGCCGACGGCGAGCACCTCGTCGACGAGCAGGATGTCGAACGAGGTCTGGATCGCGACGGCGAACGCGAGCCGCACGAACATACCCGACGAGTAGTGCTTCACCTCGGTGTCGATGAACTCGCCGATCTCGCTGAAGTCGACGATCTCGTCGAACTTCGCGTCGATCTCGTCTTTCGACATGCCGAGGATCGCGGCGTTCAGGTAGACGTTCTCTCGGCCGCTCAGGTCGGGGTGGAAGCCTGCGCCCACCTCGATGAGCCCGGCGACGCGGCCGCGGGTCAGCACCCGGCCGCGATCGGGGCGCAGCACGCCGGAGATGAGCTTCAGCAGCGTCGACTTGCCCGAGCCGTTGTAGCCGAGCACGGCGATCGACTCGCCCTCGCCGACCGTGACGTCGATGCCCTCGAGCGCCTGGAACGAGGTCGAGATGGGCTTGCGCCGCGCCCACGCCGTGAACGTCTCTTTGAACGACTGGGTGTGCCGCAGCCGGTACGTCTTCGAGACGCCGTCGACGATGATGCGGGCCGGGGCCTCAGAGGTCTTGGGCAAAGCGACCCTCGAACTTTCGGAAGACGAGCTGGCCGACCACGAGCATGATGAGCGCCGCGGCGAACCCGAGCCCGGCGAACAGCCACAGGTTCTCGGGGCGTGCGGCGGTCTGGTCTGTGGTCGGGAACCAGAAGGCGGAGTGGAAGAGCTCGACCGCGCTCGTGAGCGGGTTGAGCATGTAGAGGTCGTAGACCCACGGTGGGGCGATGGCTCGCACCATCTCGGAGGAGTAGAGCACCGGCGATGTCCAGGTCGAGAACATGAGGATGAGCTCGACCAGGTTCTGCGCGTCGCGGAACGAGACGTTCATCGCCCCGAAGAGCAGCCCCAACCCGAGCGCGGCGATGAGGACGATGAGCAGTGCGAGCAGCACGCCGGCCAACTGGACGGCGGTGGGCGCCCAGCCGACGATGAGGCAGACGATGAGCAGGATCGACAGCTGCGGCAGGAAGTGCACGAACGCGATGAACACATCGGCGATCGGGAAGAGTTCGCGCGGCAGGTAGATCTTCTTGACCAGCGCGCGGTTGTTGACGATCGATCTCGTGGCGTTGCCGAAGGCCTCGTTGAAGAGGTTGATGACCACGACGCCCGAGAACAGGTAGATCGGGAACATCTCGATGCCGCGGTTGAACCGCAGGATGACGCCCATCACCAGGAAATAGATGAGGAACTGCGCGGCCGGCTTCACGTACGACCAGGCCCACCCGAGGGCGGTGCCGTGGTAGCGGGTGAGGATGCCCTTGCGCACCAGCAGCCGAAGCAGGTAGCGGTACGAGAAGACATCGAGGATTCCACGCCCTGTGCCGGGTACCGTGAAGCCCGTCAGGTCGGGTGCAGGGCGTTCAGACATCGCCGAGATTCTATCCACGTGTTCTGAGTGCATCGCGCCAGCTCATGTCTCGCGCGGCCTTGACCGCGCAGAGCACCAGCAGCATCCAGCCGCCCTCTACGAGCGCGAAGCTCTCGGCGAACGAGGTCACGGCGAGGATGACGAGCATGAGCGCGGGCCAGATGTATACGGGGCTCTTGCGCGACGAGGCGAGCAGCCAGGCGCGCACGAGGGCGACGCCGATGAGCCCGGCGAACAGTGCGACGCCGATGACGCCCACCTGGAAGTACACGTCGATGTAGGCGCTGAGGGCCGAGGAGTGCGGCCGGCCGGTCATGCGCTCGATCCAGGTGTAGGGCACCTCCTGCGGCCAGCGGCCCACCCAGCCCCAGCCCTGCAGCGGGTTGAGGGCGAGGTACCTGGATGCCTCGCGCCAGACGTCGAGTCGCACGTCGAACTCGGCGCGGGCGTCGAGCGTTTCGATGATGCGCAGGCGGAACAGCCACGCCAGCACGAGCGCGACGAGTCCCGAGACGACGAGCGCGATCTGCCACCGCCACCGGGTCGCCGGCCGGACCCGTCGTAGACCGTAGAGCGCTGCCGCAGCCACGAGCACGGCAGCCAGCGCGATCCACGTGGTCGGCGAGCCCGAGAGCACGACGCAGAGCCCCGCGAGCACGACCGACGCGACCGACACGAGCCGCGGCCGAAGGCGGGTGCGCCATTCGATGACGAAGGTGACGGCACCGATGAGTGCGACGAAACCGAGCATGTTGCGGGTGCCGAAGATGCCCTGGATCGGCCCGAGCGCCGCGATGTCGCCCTCGATGCCGAGGAATGCGATCGGCAGGTCGAGCAGGATGCCCGAGAGCACCTCGAGCGCGAGCGAGAGCCCCAGCAGCACTCGCAGCACATCGGCGAAAGCGCGCACGACCTGGATCGTGTCGCGCATGAGCGCGATGTAGACGCCGAGCACGCCGAACGCCAGCAGGTACAGCACCCCGATCACGCCCAGGCGCAGCGAGTCGGTCCAGAGCAGCGAGGCCACGCACCAGGCGACGAACACGAGGATGCTGATCGGCAGGATGCCGTACCACTCGATGAACCGCCAGCGAGCGACCAGCGACGACGCGGCGAGCAGGATGAGCAGGGCGAGTGCGGCGACGAGGCCGGGCCACCCGATCAGGGCGACGATGGCATGGGTCGAGAACGAGATGCCGACGGCGAGCACCGCGATGGCCTGGGCGAAGCGGGCCGACCCGGTCGCGTCGAGGATGGCCGGCCAGGCGCGTCGTCGGGTGCGCCCCTCGCTCATCGGGAGTCGCTCGAGGGCGCCGGTCGGCGCGCAGGATCGAAGCGGGGCGATGCCGCGGCCGCGGGCAGCGGCTCGGGCGCCCACTGCCGTTGTTTCGTCGACCACGCGATCGTGACGAGCAGCACCAGGCCGCCCTCGATCAGGATGCGGCTCTCGGCCAGGCTCTGCGCGATGAGGGCGACCATGAGCAGCATCGGGGTGAGCGCGCTCGCGCGGTACGCGAGACGGCGCCCGGTGCCGTCCATCGGAGGATCGACGGCGAGGAACCACGAGCGCCACAGCGCGCCGATGACGACGGACGCGAACGCCAGCACGCCGATGACGCCGAGCTGCAGCCACACGTCGAGCCAGGCGTTGTGCGCCTGCAGGTAGGTGACGCCCTTGCGCACCGCGAGGTCATCGAACGGCTCGACCCACGGGGGCCAGTACCCGACCCAGCCCCAGCCCGCCCAGGGCCGTTGCTGGGCGAGCTCGATCACCGAGCGCCAGATGTCGAACCGGCCCGTGACATCCTCACTCTTGCCGAACACCTCGAGCAGCCAGCCCCAGGCCGCGATCAACAGCGCGATGGATGCCACGAGCGCCGCGGTGGCCGCGGCGTAGACGGGCCGCCGACGATTCGGTCCGACCCGCCTCGTCCACGCCGCGAACCCGAGCGCCACGAGCACGACGATCCCGACCAGGATCACGGTCGCCGAACGGGTGAGCACGAGCGTGGCGGCGGCGACCACGAGCCATCCGATGCCATGGGCCCGCCGCATGCTGCCGGCCGCGAGCAGGCAGCCGAAGACGATCACGCCCATGAGGGCCACCATGCCGAGCAGGTTGCGGCTCGCGACGATGCCCTCGATCGGGCCGCCGTCGAACAGCAGGGCGCGCGACCAGTAGAACGCCATCGGCAGCTTCTCGCCGGTCACCTCGAACGGCGGGAAGTTCGGCAGCAGCGGCTCGCGCACGACGATCGCGACCCACGCCTCGAAGACGATCGAGAGCGCGAGCACCCACTTGATCGCCGCGCCGAGCGCCGCGACCAACCGTGTCCACGGCAGGCAGATCGCGAGGGCGACCGCGACGAAGACCGTCACGAGGGTGATCGCGACGCCCAGCGCGGATGCCCCGGGGTAGGCCGACCACGTGATCGAGACGGCGGCCAGGCCCACGAAGGCGAGCGTCGACTTCGGCGCGCGGCGCCAGATCCATGTGGGGCGGGTCGCGAGGATCAGCCACACCGCGCCGACGACGACCAGGACGGCGATGACGGAGAAGCCCCACCAGCCGAGCAGGTTGCGCCAGAACTGGCCCGCGAGCACGGTGAAGAATGCGAACGTCGCATACGCGCCGACGAGCGCGGTGCGGCGGGCAGGGGTCATGCGCTCAAGGCTATCGCGCACGGGTGCCGGGCCAGCGGTGTCGCGTGGTCGGGCCCGCGAACGGGGGGCCCGTGCCGCCCTGCTGGAACGGGGGCCGTCGTTACACTTGCATGGATTCCGAAAGCGAAGCCGACGTGAACCGAGCCGATGATTCCGCACGCCCCCAGGCGATCGACCTTGCCGTCGACCGTCGGGGGGTCGTCTGGCGCAGCGGAGGCGAGCCGGCCGGGACACCGGTCGACCTCGAGGTCGACGGTCGTCGAGTCTGGAGCACGCACCTGCCCGAGGCGGTGAACGGCGTCGTGCGCGTGCCGTGGCCCGAAAGCCTTCGACCGCATCTGCGCGGGTCGGGGCGCATCCAGGTGTTCGCCGGTGACGAGCCGATTGCGGCCGGGTCGTTCCGCTTCGCCCCGCGACCCGGCGGCTCGGCGTCGATCCCGGCGCCGAGATCGCTCGCGGAGCTCGCCGCGGCCGGCACCACGGTCGACAAGTGGGGCAAGCTCGTGGGTGCCGCGACCTCCGAGCTGCACGAGCTGCTCCTCGATGCGGGCGCGGCGCTCATCGCCGTGCTGGCCGACGAGGGGTACCGGGTGGCGATCACCGGCGGCACTCTGCTCGGCGCCGTCCGCACCGGCAGCATCCTCGAACGCGACGACGACGTCGACCTGCTCGTCTACCTCGGCGAGCAGACGCCGACCGACGTCTCACTCGCGTCCTTCGAGTTGCAGCGGCGCCTCGAGCAGCACGGCTACCGCGTCATCCGCCACAGCGACGCGCATCTGCAGGTGCCCGCGGGCACCACGACGGCGGGGCGCGCTGCGCACGTCGACCTGTTCATGGGCTTTCACCACGCCGGTGTCTACAACCAGCCGATCCACGTGCGCGCCGGCCTCGCGGAGTCGCAGCTCGTGCCGTTCGAGCAGATCGAGCTCGGCGGGCGGTGGTTCCCCTCGGTGCGCGACCCCGAGGCGTGGCTCGCGGCCTGCTACGGGCCGAGCTGGCGCGTACCCGACCCGGCGTTCCGCTTCGAGACGCCCGGGGTGACGCGTCGCCGGTTCGAGCACTGGTTCGGAGTGTTTGACTCGTTCCGCCACCATTGGCAGCTCTCGTACGACGCCGTCGGCGGCGCGAGGCGATCGGATGCCCGCGACATGCTCGATCGCACCGAGCCCGGCGATCTCGTGGTCGACCTCGGCACCGGCTCGGGTCGGCTCGCCGAGGTGCTCGCCGAAGCGGGCCGCCGCGTCGTCGCGGTCGACTACGCGAGCCGGGCGCTCGACGAGGCGCGTCTGCGCGCGGACGAACGATTCGACGTCTGGGAGCTGAACCTCGCCGACCGGCGGGCGGTCACCGCGACGGCTGGCGAGCTCGGCGGCGAGGGCGACGTGTCGTTCCTGCTGGCCGACACGCTCGCCTACCTTCCGGAACAGACCCGGCGCAACGTGTACGGGATGATCCGCGTGCTCGCCGGCGAGCACGGCGTCGCCGTCGCCTCGTTCCCGACGCGGACATCGCGCCGGTTCGCACAGCAGTTGCCCGAGACCTGGCAACTCGCCCTGCCGTGGCTGCACGACGAGCTCGCCGCGCACGGGTTGCGGTTTCGCCTGTTGCGGCACGACCTGCGCGTCATCGCGGGCGAGCCCCGAGTCTTCGCCGTCGTCGTCATCGACGTCGGCGACCCTGATCGATCATGGGAGGCTGTACTCATGCAACGTGCCAAGCGGATGCTCCGCCGGGGCGCTGGCCCCGAGGCGCCCGAGCCGGCGCCCGTCGAGTCATCGGCGGATGCCGACGCGCGTGTGGCCGAACTCGAGCGCCGCGTCGCCGAGCTCACCGAGGAGATCGACGAGCTCCGCGAGGATTCGCGGCGCATCGCCGAGCTCTACGACCTCGTCTCGCAGCGGCTCGTCGACGAACGGGACTGAACGGCGCCGCTGCGCTCAAGTACGGGGAGGAGCCGCCGAGCGCTGGGCCTCGACCCGCACATCGACGATCTGCCCGGTGAAGTCGGCGGTGAGCACCCGCAGCGAGGCGGCAGCCACGGCCTCGGGTTCGAGCAGCGACTCGGCCGGTTCGTCGCCGAACGCGCTCGTGCGCATCGGCGTGCGGGTGCGCTGCGGGTTGACGCAGTTCACCCGAATGCCGTCGGCCGACCATTCGTCGGCGAGCGCCTGGGTGAAGTTCACGACGCCCGCCTTCGTCGCCGAGTACACGCTGTAGCCGGCTCGGCCGCGAGTGTACGAGCTCGAGGTGAACAGCAGCAGCTGGCCGCGCGATTCCCGCAGGTACTCGTAGGCCTCCTGCGCGACCTTCGCGGGCGCGAGCAGGTTGACGTCGAGCGTGTGCCGCAGCTGCGATTTCGGCGTCCGCACCAGGTGCGAGATCGACAGCACGCCGGCGGTGAGCACGACGTAGTCGATCGGGCCGTGCTCCGCGGCATCCGACAGCGCACGTCGCACCAGCTTGCGAGACGTGACATCCGTGCCCGTGAGGCTGCGGCTGTAGACGTGCGTGCGCGCGCCCGCGGCGCGGGCGAGGTCGGCGATCGCCGCCCCGATGCCGTACGAGCCGCCGAGCACGACCACCGACCGACTCCGGAGGTCTGGCAGGCCCGCGGTCGACGTGCTCAGCGATTCGGACTGGAGCTGGAAGATCTTGTCGGCGATGTGGATGTCGAGCGGTTCGGTGATCTTCATGTTCTGCGCCGAGCCGGCCACGACCTTGATCGGCACTTCGGGCAGGTAGCTGAAGACCACGCCGCAGTCGTCGGTGGCGGCGAACTCGGGGTCGCCCGCCGCGATCTCGTACGCCCGGCGGATGGTGCCGAGTCGGAACCCCTGGGGGGTCTGACCGCGGCGCAGCGTCGAGCGGGGCGGGATGCCCGTGATCACCGATGCGTCGTCGACCTCGATGATCGTGTCGGCCGACGGGATCGCGGTATCGACCGCGTCGTACTCGTCGAGCGCGGCGATGCAGTCGTCGAGGATCCGGTCGTCGACGAACGGACGAACGGCGTCGTGGAAGAGCACCTTGGTGTCATCGGTGGCACCGCGCTCGGCGAGGGCCGCGATGGCGAGCTTCGTCGTGTCGTTGCGCGTGCCACCGCCGGGGAGGATGCCGATGAGCTTGGCGAACCGCTCGTCGCCGCGCAGGTAGTCGAGCTCGTGCACGGTCTCGGCGTTCATCATGACGAGCACCTCGTCGAGCTGCTCACTCGCCTCGAACCGCTCGAGCGTGTGCTCGACGATCGCCTTGCCGGCGATCTTGATGAGCTGCTTCGGCAGCCCGAGTCCGACGCGGGACCCGACACCCCCCGCCAGGATCACGGCGATCGTTCGCGGTGACGTACTCGGTGAACTCACCGCACAAGCATATGCGCGCCCGCGGTCGCCTCCCCGATCGGGTGCGCCAGCCGTCGCGCGATGGGGGAGAATGGCGTGGTTTGGAATGAAAGGGGTCTGCACGGTGCGGATTTCGGTGATCGGTTGCGGCTATCTCGGCGCCGTGCATGCGACGGCGATGGCGAAGCTGGGTCACGATGTGGTCGGCATCGACACCGATGCGGCGAAGATCGCGAAGCTCGCGTCGGGTGTCGCGCCCTTCTTCGAGCCGGGGCTTCCCGAACTGCTCGACGAGGCGCTCTCGACGGGGCGCCTGCGGTTCTCGACGTCCTTCGCCGACGCCGCCGACGCCGACGTGCACTTCCTGGCCGTGGGCACCCCGCAGCAGCACGACGGCGATGCGGCCGACCTGCGCTTCGTGTATGCGGCGATCGACGCGCTCATCGGCGTCGCACGCCCCGGATCGCTCATCGCGGGCAAGAGCACCGTTCCCGTCGGCACGGCGGCCGCACTGGCGGAGCGCATCCGCGAGGCCGGCAGCGGGGCACTGCTCGCGTGGAACCCCGAGTTCCTCCGCGAGGGCTTCGCCGTCGCCGACACCCTCACTCCCGACCGCATCGTCTACGGCGTCACCGACGAGCGCGCGACGGCGCTGCTCGACGAGGTCTACGCCCAGCCCCTCGCCACGGGCACCCCGCGGATCGTGACCGACCTCGCGACCGCCGAGCTCGTGAAGACCGCGGCGAACGCGTTCCTCGCCACCAAGATCTCGTTCATCAACGCGATGGCCGAGATCGCCGAGACCACCGGCGCGGATGTCACGACCCTCGCCGACGCGATCGGCCACGACGCCCGCATCGGCCGTCGGTTCCTGAACGCGGGCATCGGATTCGGCGGCGGCTGCCTGCCGAAGGACATCCGCGCCTTCACCGCGCGCGCCGAGGAGCTGGGTCGCGGCGAGTCGGTCGCGTTCCTCCGTCAGGTCGACGCGATCAACCTGCGCCGCAGGGAGCGCGTCGTCGACCTCGCGGTCGAGATGCTCGGCGGCTCGGTCTACGAGCGGCGCATCGCCGTGCTCGGCCTCACCTTCAAGCCCGACTCCGACGACGTCCGCGACTCGCCGGCACTCGACGTCGCCGAGCGCCTCAACGGGCTCGGTGCCTCGGTCGTCGCGACCGACCCCGAGGGCATCGCGAACGCGCAGGCGAAGCATCCGCAGCTGACCTACGTCGCGGACGTCTCGGAAGCCCTGCGCGGCGCCGAGCTCGCCGTGCTCGTGACCGAGTGGGGCGAGTACCGCTCCCTCGATCCCGAGCAGACCGCCGCTCTCATGGACTCGGCCCGCATCATCGACGGACGCAACGCACTCGAGCCCGCCGCCTGGCGCGCCGCCGGGTTCGAGTACCGCGGGCTGGGGCGCTGACCGGCGCGGAGCATCGCAGCCGGTCAGCGCGAGCGCGACACGCCGTGGCGTGCGCTCAGACGAACGCCGCCTCGCCCGTGATCGCGCGACCCACGATGAGCGTGTTCATCTCACGGGTGCCCTCGTACGAGTAGAGCGCCTCGGCGTCGGCGAAGAAGCGGGCCACGTGGTGGTCGAGCACGATGCCGTTGCCGCCGCAGGCCTCCCGGGCCCAGGCGACCGTCTCGCGCATGCGCGCGGTCGCGTACGCCTTGGCGAGCGCCGAGTGCTCGTCGCCGAGCCGGCCCGCGTCCTGCAGCTGCGAGGCGCGCACGACCATGCCGAGCGACGCGGTGATGTTGCCGAGGCTGTTGACGAGGTGCTCCTGGATGAGCTGGTGCGACGCGATCGGCTTGCCGAACTGCACGCGCTGCTTCGCGTAGTCGAGGGCCGCCTCGTACGCCCCGACCGAGGTGCCGACCGCGGCCCAGGCCACCTCGGCGCGCGTGGCGCGCAGCACGGCGGCGGTGTCGCGGAACGAGTTCGCGTTCTGCAGTCGCAGCGACTCGGGCACGCGCACGTCGGTGAGCGTGATGTCGGCGTTCTGCACGGGGCGCAGGCTGATCTTGCCCTCGATCTTGGTGGCCGAGTAGCCCGGCGTCGAGGTCGGCACGATGAAGCCCTTGACCTGCCCGTCGCCCTCGTCCTTGGCCCAGATGATCGTGATGTCCGAGAAGGTGGCGTTGCCGATCCAGCGCTTCTGGCCGTTCAGCACCCACTCATCGCCTTCGCGGCGCGCGGTGGTGCGAAGGCCTTTGGCCGAATCCGACCCCGAGAGCGGTTCGGTGAGGCCGAACGCACCGAGGATCTCGCCCGAGGCGAGCTTCGGGATCCACTCCTCGCGCTGCTCCTTCGAGCCGCCGACGGCCAGCGATCCGGTCGCGAGGCCGTTCTGCACGCCGACGAACGTGCTCACCGAGGCATCCACCCTGGCGAGCTCGAGGGCGACGAAGCCGCGGAAGAGCGTCGAGTTCTCGAAGGGCGCGGTCTCCTCCCAGGCGTACGAGAGCACGCCCAGGTCGGCGAGCGGCTTCACGACCTGCATCGGGAACTCGGCTCGCTCCCAGTAGCCGCCGATGATCGGCTTCACGTCGGCCTCGAGCCAGGCCCGCAGCTCGCCGAGCGCCTCGCGCTCGCGGTCGGTCAGCAGGTCGTAGTAGCCGTAGAAGTCGCTCGCGAGCGGTTCGAAGGACATGGCAGAGCTCTCCTCATCGTCATTGCGCGGATGCCACGAGGGTATGCCGGGTGCGAAGCGGCATGCCATGCCGTTGTAGCTTGGGACGTACCGCCCGAAAGGACACTCCTGCATGTTTGTCGCGATCCGCAACACCCCGCGCGATTACGCGTGGGGCTCGACCACCGACATCGCCGGGTTCCTCGGCGTGGAACCGTCGGGCGGGCCCGAGGCCGAGTTGTGGCTCGGTGCGCATGCCGGATCGCCGGCGCAGATCGTCGATCCCGCGCAGACCGGCGGGGCATCCGATCTCGCTGCCTGGATCCAGTTCGACCCGCATACTGCGCTCGGCGCCGAGTCGGCCGCCGAAGGCCGGCTGCCGTTCCTGCTGAAGCTGCTCGCGGCGGGTGGCCCGCTGTCGCTGCAGGCGCATCCCACACCCGACCAGGCGCGGGCGGGTTTCGCCCGCGAAGAGGCCGAGGGCGTCCCGATCGACGCGTACGACCGCAACTACAAGGACGCGTTCCACAAGCCCGAGCTCGTCGTCGCCGTCAGCGAGACCTTCGATGCGCTGTCGGGCTTCCGGCCGCTCGGCGAGGTGCGCGACATCCTCGAGCTGCTCAGGCGAGCGGATGCCTCGGATGCCGCGCCGGCACCCGGCGCGCTCGACCTGCTGGAGCAGCATCTCGACATCGGACTCGCCGACACCGTCGAGTGGCTGCTGCGCGACGGGCGCGGCGAAGACACGGGGCAGGCCGTGTGGGTCGTCGAGCGCGTCGTGCGGCTCGCCCGCTCGCGCGAGGCCGAGGAATCCGCCTACGCCGACTCGTTCGCGACGGTCGTCGACCTCTCGGTCGCGTATCCGGGCGACCCCGGCATCGTGATCTCGCTGCTGCTGAACCGGGTGCGGCTGCGCCGCGGCGAGGCGCTCTTCCTCGCCGCCGGCAACATCCACGCCTACCTGCACGGGCTCGGCATCGAGTTGATGGCGGCGAGCGACAACGTGCTGCGCGGCGGCTTGACGCCCAAGCACATCGACGTGTCCGAGCTGCTCGAGGTGCTCGACTTCACGCCGATGGCCCCGCCGCGCCTCGAGCCCGAGCGCGCGTCGCCGGGGGTGTTGACGTTCCGTCCCGACGTGCCCGACTTCGTGCTGCACCGCGTCGAGCCGGGCGAGGGCGGGTCGTCGTCGATCGAGCTCGACGGCCCGGCCATCGTGCTCGTGGAGGGGGACGCGGTGCGTCTCGAGGGCGCGCTCGGCGGGGTCGACGTGCCGCGCGGGGGAGCGGTCTACATCACGCCCGATGAGGGTCGGCTGAGCGTGTCGGGCCGCGGTGTCGCCTGGATCGCAACCAACGGATGACCCGCATGCGACGCGTGGACGCGGACGAGCCCCCTGCGGCGTGACCGATACGAGGGGATCCGAGCGATGGGTCAGCGATCCGCCTGGGTTGCGCGTGATGGCACCACGCGCCGCACCGCGCGACCGGCGAGGACGAACGGCCTGGTGACCGCCACGAGCGCACGCACGCTGCGACGAGCACGAAAATGCCGGAGCGTCGCGAGCTCCTCCTCCGACTGCGCCACACGAGCCGAAAGTCGACGTTCGCGCTCTGCCAGATCGGCGAGGTCGCTTCGCAGCGTCGTGATCAGTGCCTCCAGTTCACCTACCTGCTGCTCACGCCGCGCGGCGATGGCCTGGGCCGCCTCCAGGTCGTCCTGGAGAGCATGAACCTGCTCGTCGAGAGCCTGCCTGGCGCGTTCGACGGTTGCCGCCTCGTCGGCGGCGCGGCTCGCTCGTGAGCCGGCCCGAACCCACGTGGCGGTGAACTCCTGGAGCTTGGCGATCGATGCAGCCGTTTCGGCGGTCACGGACCGTTGCTGCTCGGGAGCAGCCGCGCAACGGCCCAGCACCTCCTTCAGACGTGTCGAGAGCGTGAATTCGGGAGCGTGGACGTCGGCGGCGACGAGCGCGAACGCGTGCGCGTCGACGAAGCCGTCGACCAGCTCCGAGGCGATTCGGGACGGCTCGCGTGCGGTGAATCCGCGCCCCGAGAAGTTGCGCGCGCGCGCCGCGTCGAAGTTCTCGGCGGAGAGCCAGCCCGGGCCGCCGAACCAGTCGTAGCAGTAGACCGGGCGAGACGCGCAGATCGCGTACTGCACGGTCTTCCCGATCGTGATCACGGCGTCGAACGGCTCGAGCACGGCGGGATCGAGCCGTCGAGGCGAACCACCCGGGGTGGACTCGCCGATGTACACCGCTTCGACGACGCCCTCGAGGCTCTCGAGCGCTTCGCGCACTTCGTCGGGGAGATGGTTGGACACGACGGCGATACGAATGAGAGCATCGCCGACCGGTCGTGCGGGGACGTCGAGGAACGCATCCGGAGCGGGATTCTCGAACAGGCCGATGCGCTCAGGGTCGAGGCGGTCGAGAAGTCCGGATTCTCGCTGGCGCTCGAGCGTTTCACGCGAATTGAACAGGGAGAGGGTGGCGAGGTCCGCCTCCGCCTCGGGGACGATCGGGAACTCGATCGGATGGACCCCGGACATGTGGTTGAAGACGACCGGGATCGAATCGGCCGCCCGCAGGATGGCCGGCGGGAGCACCCCATGATGGATCCACGCGAGGTCGATGTGGTACCCGTCGAGTCTCGCCGGGTCCATCAGCGCATCCACCGGGATGACTTCGACACCGCCCGTCGCATCGATGAGCGGTCGCAGCGGGGGCGTGCTCGCGTGAGTCGCCACCACGACGCGCGCTCCCCAGGCGACGAATTGCTCGATGAGTTCGAGCGTCACCATCTCGGATCCGGCGAACCGGCTGAGCTGCGCTTGGGCGACGAGCACCGTGCGCAGCGGCTCGCGGGTTGACACCTCGTCAGCGTACGACATCCCCGTGCCGGCCCCGGCGAACGACGAGCACCTCGTCGAGAAGTTCCTGCGCACGAGCGTCGAACGAGTGCAGCGAGCGCACTCGCTCGCTGATCTCACGCATGCGCTGCGCATCCGGGACCCAACGGTGATCGGTGAGCAACGTGCGCAGCTCATCGAGATCGTGATAGCTCCGCGCGGCGCCCTCGAACTCGTCGAGGCCCTCGACCTCGTCGCTCACGACCGGGGTCCCGGCGGCGATCGCATCGATCGTTCGGTTGTTGACGAAGCCCCATTCGGCCATCGACGGCATGTGGTCGTTCAAGACGATCGATGCCGATCGATAGGCGGCGGGCACCTCGTCGAAGGGCAGGAATTCACCTCGCACGCGCTCGGGTGGTGCGACCAGTCCCCAGCGGGGTCCCCAGAGCGCGAGCGGCGCGTCCACCGCGAGCGCATCGAGCACGACTCGCCGCCCGCCCTCGGTGATGCGCGGGCCGCCGACGAACAGCACTTCCCCGCTTCGATCCACCGAGTCATCCGCCGGATGGAAGCGATCGGGGTTCGTCGCCTGCAGCATGACGTGCACATCGACTCCGGTGCGCTCGCTCATCCACGCGGCCCACTTCGGCGACGCCGCGAAGACGAGATCGTACCCCCGCACTTCGTCGAAGGTCACGAGCTCGGGCCGGCTGATCACCCACAGGACGTTGATCGCACCGGGCTGGGGTTCGGCTCGGTGGAACCCGCGGATCGTGAGAACGACCTCATCGAGGTACGTCGTGGGCCGCTTGAACGCATGGCGGCGATCGATGACGACCTCTTGACCGTGTCGAGTCAGCGCAGCGGCGAGGTCCTCGGCGAACGGGATATCCCCCCAACCGTCACCGCCCCTGGTGTAATCGGCACCGATCTTGATCGCCCAGCGGAGTGCGGGCGCGACCTCCGTCGATGTCGACTCCGTCGGCCGGCGCACGAGAACGGGCGTGGCGGCACCGGCGAGATCGCCGTCGGGACGAAGGAAGACCGTGTCGAAGCCGAGCGCTTCGTATCGGTCGAGCTGAGCGCCGGGCAGGTTGCGTGACCAGCGGTCCAGGAAGAGCCGGTTGTCCACCGTCTCGAACGGCGTGATCCGCTTGGCGATCGCGGGGTTGGGGTGCTGAACGGCGACCGAATCGTCAACTCTGCGGAACGCGTTCTCGGCTCCTGCGGCGGCGCGAAGGCAGAAGTCGACGGTCGCCAGATCGCCGCGATACAGGGCATCGAGACCGCGCGCCTGCTGATATGCGTTGGCGCGAACCGCGAAGGCCGCACCGCTCACCGCGGACAGCACGGCGGGAGCACGGCGCGCGTCCTGAGGCGGATGCCCCTTGAGGAACGGCACCGGCCGCGCGTCCGGGAGCGTGAACACGTACCCTGCCGATTCGATGGTTCCGGTGGCATCCGTGATGAGCGGCTGCACGCCGATGAGATCGGGGTCGGCCTCGAGCGTCGCGAGAATGGGCTCGAGCCATGAGCGGCGCAGTTCGACGTGATTGTCGAGGAACACCACGACTCGACCCTGCGACTCGGCGAATCCGAGATTCATCGCGAGCGCAGTGGTGACCGGGCGGGGGGCACGACGGATGCGCACGCGCGGATTGGCGGCGTAGCGTGCGTCGGTGACCCGCGCGACGTACGCGCTCGAGGCGTTGTCGACGAGAACGACCTCGCAGTCGTCGGGAGTGGTACGCAGCACCTCGTCGATGTGCGCGATCGTTCGGTTCCCCTGCTCGTGCATGACGACGACCACGCTCGCCGCAAGCGGTCGCGGCTTCGCCTGCTCGCGCTCCCAGTCGATCAAGGCCTTCTCGGCGACGCGGAATCGCCAGGTGAACGGTTCCTTCATGGTGATGCGGTCGGCGGACCCGACATTGGAGTACTCGCAGCCGACGAAGGGGAGGTATCGGAGGGTGCCTCGAGCAGCGATACGCAGCACGAGATCGTAGTCGACCCATCGCTTCAGGGCTTCGTCGAACGGGCCGACCTCGGCGAGCGTCGATCGATGCAGCACGAGGCTGTTCATGTCGATGCCGTTCTCGACGAGCAGGTCTTCGAAGTCCACCTGGCCACCGCGGTATCGAGTCGTTCCGTCCGCCTCCGTGATCCGAAGGGCGGCGTACACCCCGAGCGCCTCGTCTCCGAATCCAGCGAGCGAGAGTTCGAGGAAGCGAGGCGTCCAGCGATTGTCACTGTCGAGGAACGCGACGTACCGTCCCCGTGCGTGATCGATGCCGGCATTCCGTGCGCGGCAGACACCCCCGTGCTCGACGCCGACCGGGATGATCCGCGAGTCCGCTGAAGCAGCCTCACGAACGACCTGCAGCGTGTCATCCGTCGAGCCGTCGTCGACGATGAGCAGCTCCCAGTTCGCGTGGGTCTGCGCGCGGACGGAGTCGATCGCGTGCAGGACCTCCGTGGAACGGTTCCAAACGGGCATGATGATCGACACCAGCGGCTGCTCGACGGGCGACATGCGCTCGGCCTCGACCCGTGCGATCCACGCGGCTTCAGCGGTGTCATCCCAGTCGCTGCGGACGGGGGCCATCCGTCGCCGGGCGGCGAGTGCGAGCCGGTGCCCGCTCTGGATGATCGATGCTCGTGCTTCGGCCCAGGTCGGGGCCACGCCCACGAAGTCGGCCGGCACCGGCAGGCGATCGTCGGGCTGCATCCGCTGCAGCTGCTCCCACGGATCGACGCCCTCGACGGGTTGGAAGATCGGGCTCCACGCGTGCGCAGTGGAGTCGGGGCTGTGGAGGTAGCGCAATGCGGCGTCCGCGAGTCCCGCCTCGAGGAAGTGGCGCACATCGCCGGGGAACATCAACGGTTCGATGAACGGATGCGGCGAGAATCCGCGATGGGCTCCCTCGCGCAGGTAGTGGAGCGCGAGCTGAAAGGGCGAGGCATCCGTCAGCCCGGACCACGCGGCGTAGTGCTCCGCGTCGAACAGTTCACTGGCCGCCAGGACGTTGGCACGCTGGTACTCGGCTGCGGCGCCGGTGAGCCGGGCGGAGCGACTGCTGGAGATGGTGGTCAACACGCGGAGGCTTCGCTTCGCGATGAGGCGGACACGCTGACGCAAGGTTGGAGCCTTCTCTGGGACGGGGCGACGGAGTTCGCGGAATACGCGCGGCCCAATCCTCGCATGACGTCGGCCAGGCGACGAGCCTCGTGGCGCGCGCGGTCAGCGGTCGGCGGTCAGCGGGATGAGGTATCGCCTGGCGATCCGTTCTTCGATCGGTTCCCCGTCGACACTGGTGGATTCCTGCCACCGGATCTCGATGCCGGTCGCATCCGGGAAGCGGTCCGCGAGGTCCTGTCGTTGCGCATCCCCGACGTCAGCTGGATCCCCGTGCACGGGGATCCAGCTGAATCGGTGGCCGAGAGCTGAGAGCTCCGCGATGCGCGCGCTCCCGACGGCGCGTGGCCAGGTCTCGACGCTGCGCGGGAACTGGAACTCGCCGAGACTCGTCGCGTACGGATCGCGGACGGCGTAGAACTCCGCCGCCGAGATGGGGGCGGATTCATCGTCGTGCATCAGGAGGAATCGTTGTCGAAAGGTGGTGATGGCACGGTCCTCGGATTGATTCCCCATGAACAACGGACCCATGACCGCGGGAAACGGCTCCGAAAGGGTGAAGAGGGTCATCGGTCCGATGCCGAGCGCGAGCGCGCCTGCGCCGAGGACGACGGGGTCCGCGAAGCGCGGGAGGCGCGGTGACAGCGATCGCTCGGGCGCCCTGCGGGCGGTCGCGATCACGATCACCCCGAACGCGATCAGCGCGACGAAGCCGATCACCGACCGCGACGAGTACCCGGCCAGCGATGGGCCCAGGGTTCTGACGTCGAATGACGTCCAGTAGACGCCGATGGCTGCCGCCGTCACGCCCGGCCAGATCAGCCATCGCCACGACGCGGCTCGACGACCTCTCGCCAACGGAAGCGGCGCGAGTGCTTTCGCACCCAGCGTGCCGAGCAGGATGAGGTAGACCAGGGTCAGCTTCGAGAAATCGATTCCGAGCACGAGCAGGATGCCGAGGTGGAACCCGACGGCGCCGAGCACGTACCAGCGGGTGACTCGTCGGGACACGATCGCGACGAGGAATCCGAGCTCGAACACGACGGTCGCGACGTCGAACGACTTCCAGAGCAGGAGGCTGTCGCTCGCGAGCAGCGTCTCACCCACGGCTCGGAGCGAAGACGACTGTTCGTACTGGCGGGCCCAGGCCTCGACCGCGGATGAGGTCGGATCGAGCCATCCGGTCGCCGCCTTCGCGATACCCGATGTCGCGAACTCCACCGCGGTCGCGACGGCGACCAGCGAGACCGCGATGGCAGAGGCATCCGCACGAGCTCGCCGAGGACGGATGAGCGAGTCGATCGAGAGCCGATCCCCCCACGCGGAGAACGACATGACGGCCGGCACCACCGTATAGAGCAGGATGTCGTGGTCGATCTTCCCGGTGCTGTAGCGGTAGCCCGAGAGGATCGTCTCGATGACCGCGAACGTCAGGCCGGCGGCACGCGTTCGCCAGCCCAGGGCGAGTGCGGCGAGCGCCCCCCGTGAGCCGACCTCGAGCGCGACGAGCCACCAGGTCGGCGGGAATCCGCCGAGCAGCACCATCGGCCCGAGCGGCGCGAAGTACACCTCGGCGGGAAGGCTTCCGAGCGGAGCCGCGTCGAGCGGCTGCCAGACGAGCAGGAGCCCGATCGCGAACGCGACGCGCGCGACTGCGAGCACCTGCGGAGGGGTTGCCCACTGCCGAACCCAGCGGTGAGGGACGGGCACCGTCGATCGGGCGTCGATTGGCACGCGGACAGCGTAGCGGTGCGGGCGAGCCGATTCGGAGCGCGGAAGTCGACGACGCGTGGCCGATCGAACGGCCTCCGCCATACCACGCGGTCGCCGAAATAGGGGTTGAGCCTCGCTGATGCGAAGATGTTCTCCGTATCCACCCCTGACCGCACAAGGTTACCCATGACGCTTCTCGCCGATGCTCCCGCGCGCCCGGCCGTCCCTCCGACGGCTCGACGTGGAGATATCGAGGGGCTCAGGGCGATTGCGGCCCTCCTCGTCGCCGCGTTCCACATCTGGCTCGGACGGGTGTCGGGCGGTGTGGACGTGTTCTTCGTGGTGTCGGGATTCCTGATCACCATGACGATCGTTCGCCAGATCGATCGCTTCGGCACGGTTCGACCGTTGGTCTATGTGGGCCGGCTCGCGCGACGGCTGCTTCCCGCAGCACTCATCGTGCTCGCCGTGACGGGCGTGGCGGCGCTCCTCATCCTCTCGCTCGCGGCCAGAGAGCGAACCTTCTCGGAGATCGCCGCCGCCGCCGGGTACGTCGAGAATTGGTTCCTCGCGTTCTCGTCCATCGACTACCTGGCTCGCGACGCGTTCCACTCTCCGGTCCAGCACTTCTGGGCGATGTCCGCGCAAGGGCAGTTCTATCTGATCTGGCTCGTGCTGGGGCTGGTGGTGGTCTGGATCGTTCGCCGATCCGCGATCGGGGTCAGGAGTGCGCTCATCGCGGGCATCTCCGTCGTGTTGGCGGCGTCGTTCGCCTGGTCGGTCGTCTCGACCGCGAACAACCAGGCGTTCGCCTATTACGACACGTTCGCACGCGTGTGGGAGTTCGCGCTCGGCGGCCTCACCGCGCTGGTGCTGACCAGGATCCCGCTTTCGCGAAGACTCGCCAGCGTGCTCGGCTGGTTCGGAGTCGCGGCGATCATCACGTGCGGATTGCTCCTCCAGGTCTCCGAGCTGTTCCCGGGCTGGGCGGCGCTCTGGCCTGCCGGTGCGGCGGTACTCGTGCTCTGGGCGCACGTGCAGCCGACGCGGTACGGCGCCGACCGGTTCCTGGGGCTCCGACCGCTCGTCTGGCTCGGCGGCCTGTCGTACGGGATCTACCTCTGGCATTGGCCGATCTTCGTCTTCGCGCTGTATCTTCGCGACGGTCGGCCCCTCGGCGTGCTCGCGGGCATGGCGGTGATCGCGGCCGCGATCGGGCTGGCGTGGCTCACGAAGCGATGCGTCGAACGACCGTTCACCACCGCGGCGGATTCGGAGCCGACCCGACGTGTCGCGCGAGCAGGATTGGCGGTCGCGCTCGCCGTCGTGCTGATCGCATCGTTCGGCGCCGGCATGTTCGAACGGAATCGCGCCGACGCGCAGGTCGCTGCCGAACAGGCGCTGATCGCGAACCCCGATGCATGTCTCGGTGCTGCATACCGGGTCGAACCCGAGTGCGCCGGAGTCGTGCCGCGCTCTCCCGCGATCCCCGAGAGCCCGCCCCATGATCGGTCGGAGGCGTACGCGCCCGAGTGCAGTGTTCCGCCGACGGAGTACGCGTTTCGGGAATGCTCGTGGGGTCCCGACGACGCTGAGAAGCGGATCGTGCTGATCGGCAACAGTCACGCGGTCTCGTGGTTTCCGGCGGTGAAGGCGATCATCGAGTCACACGGCTGGCGGTTGGATCTGTTCTTCAAGTCGGCGTGCGCGTTCAATACCGCCGAGCGCGATCTCGCGGCGGACGTCCGGCGCTCGTGCACCGAATGGAACGGGAAGCTGCAGGAGGTCCTCGCCGAACGCGAGCCCTACGACTATCTGTTGACGAGCTACTTCGCCGGGGAGGCCGAATTCGTGGATGCCGAGGGAAACCCGAGCGATCGAGCGGGCATCGACGGGTTCCGGGCCGCGTGGGAACCGGCGGTGGAGCGGGGCACCGAGGTGTGGGCGGTACGAGACATCCCGACGATGTCGAAGACGATGCACGAGTGCTACCAGCAGCACCTCGATGAACTCGAGCTCTGCGGCGCGTTGCTGCGCAGCGACGCGATCGAGGAGGAGGATCTGATCGTCGCGGCGGGCGCGGGACAGGACGGGGTGAAGGTGATCGACCTCACTGAGTACCTCTGCTCGGAGACCGAGTGCGAACTCACGATCGGTGGCGTGAACGTGTATCGCGACAGCAACCATCTCACCGCGACGTTCGCCGCGTCGATGGCCCCGTATCTCGCCCGAGCCGCCGGGATCGCAGAGTGAGCGGCCGCGACTCCGGCGGCGCGGTGCAGCCCGCTGGCCCGGGCGTGCCGGCGAAGACCGGCACGGCCCACCGCAACAACTTCGATGCGCTTCGGATCGCGGCCGCGCTCGCGGTGATCGTGGGGCACGGGTTCGAGCTGACCGGGCACGCATCGGCGGTGCCGCGTGTGCTCGGGTTCCCGCTGCACACGCTCGGAGTGCAGGTGTTCTTCATCATCAGCGGATACCTCATCGCGACGTCGTGGATACGATCACCGCGGCTGACGCACTACCTCCGCAATCGCGCACTGCGGATCTTTCCGGCGCTCGCCGCGGTGGTCCTCGCGTCCGTGTTCATCCTCGGGCCGATCATCAGTTCGCTGAGTGTGTCGGAGTACTTCCGCAGTGATCGAACGTGGAACTACCTCCTGAACATCTTCCTGCGGCCCGTCTACGACCTGCCGGGCGTGTTCTCGGAGAACGCCTTCTCGCACTCCGTGAACGGGTCGTTGTGGACCTTGCCGATCGAGTTCGCCTGCTATCTGTTCGTGCCGATCCTGCTGTTCGTCAAGCGACCGGCGTTGGCGGTGCTGGTCTTCGCGTTGGCGAGCGTCGGCGTCTCGCGTTTCGTCGATGAGCCGCTGATCGCGTATGGCACGTCGTGGCAGCGTGCGTTCGGGCTCTGGGTCGCGTTCGCCGCGGGCATGCTCATGGCGGTCTTGAGTCGGAAGATCCAGCGGCGAGCAGATGTCGCGCTGGTCCTCCTGGTGGTGCAGGTTCTGGTGGCCGCGTCCTTCGATCCCCCTACGGCCCGAGCGGTGGCATGGATCACGCTGCCATACGTGGTCATCACGTTCGGCATGATGAGTACGCCCGGTCTCCGATCGGTCTCCCGGTTCGGCGATATCTCCTACGGGCTGTATATCTTCGCGTTCCCGGTCCAGCAGCTCATCGTGATGAGGTATCCGGGTATCCCGCTGGCCGCGAACGTGATGATCGTCACGGTGGTCACCGCGCTCCTCGCGTTCGCATCGTGGCACGCGATCGAGAAGCATGCGCTCCGGCTCAAGGCACGCCCTTCGCGCGGCAGGCCAGAGGCGGCCCGCGACGCGAACGCAGTGCGAGGACCGGCGACCGGAGAAGGGCCGGCGGCACTGGAGACCTGACTCGCGGATCCGGATCCGGTGATCGTCGCACGGGCGGCGCCGGGCTGATCGCCACGGTGACCTACGCTTTCGGTATGCCCATGCTCCGCACCCTTCCGACAGGTGCGGCGCGAGCTGTCGCAGCGCAGACACGCCGGCGCCGTGGCCGACGCGCAGCAGAGGTGGTGGCACCGGGCGACCGCACGGTCGGTTGGGTCAGCGTCGTGATGCCGGTGCACGATGTCGAGCGCTACGTCGACGCCGCGATCCGCTCGGTGCTCGCCCAGGGGCGCTGGCGGGTCGAGATCGTCGTCGTCGACGATGCATCGACCGACGGCACCACCGAGCGGGTGCGCCGTTGGGTGGCGCGTGACTCGCGGGTGCGACTCGTCGAGGCATCCTTCGGTGACGTGAACGCCAGTCGCAATCTCGGCATCGCCGAAGCGCGCGGCGAGTACCTGGCGTTCCTCGACGGCGACGACCTCATGCTGGCAGGCGCACTGCGCGACCTCGTCGGCGCGCTCGAGGCATCCGGTTCCGACTTCGCGGTCGGCGGATACGACCGCCTCCTCGGCGGGCGACGAACGCCGCCCGCGTTCTGGATCAGTGAGGCTCATGGGCAGGATCGGCGCGCGACCTCGGCTGCGGAGTTTCCGCAGATCATGGTGAACGCCGTGCAGTGGACGAAGGTGTACCGCCGCAGCTTCTGGGATGCCGCGGGGCTCGCGTTTCCCGAGGGCGGGCACTTCCAAGACCAGTTGGTGAGCGCGAGCGCGTACGCCCGCGCCGAGCGCATCGACGTGCTCGCCCGCCCGGTGGTCTCGTGGCGCATCCGGTCAGACGGCTCCTCGATGACCCAGCAGAGTGTGCGGCCCGCGCAGGTGCACGACCGCTTCGCGACCGCGGTCGGCGCGCTCGAGGTGCTCGAGCACGAGTCGACGACGGCGGTGCACCTCGCGAGGCTCGGGCAGTTCCTCGGCTACGACGCGGCCGTCGCGGCCGCCGAACTGCCGCGGATGGGCGATGAGGCGTACGCCGCGCTGCGATCGGGGCTCACCGCGCTCGCTCCCGACGCCGACGACCCGGTCTGGCACGTGGTGCCCGCCGAGTACAAGGTGCTGTTCGAGTTCGTGCTGCGCGACGATCGGGCCCGGGCGCTCGAGTACATCGCTCGGGGAGGACTCGACCTGCTCCGGCACGACCTCGTACGCATCGACGGGGTCGACTACGTGCGGATGCCGTTCTGGGGCGACGAATCGGCCGCCGTGCCGCTCGTCAGGTTCCGAGCGGCACCGCGCGAGCTCAGGGCGTTCGCCGCGGCATCCGACCGCTGAGCGTGACTCAGCTCGCGACCGACGAGAGGTCCGCGTCCGGCTCCACCGCAGACAGCACGCCCAGGTGCGACCCGAAGGTGCGCCGATACGCGGTCGGCGTGGTCTGCAGCACCTTCACGAAATGGTGGCGCATGACCGATGCCGCGCCGAAGCCGGTCTCGCGGGCGATCTCCTCGAGGCTGAGGTCGCTGCCCTCGAGCAGCTCCTGGGCGCGCAGAAGGCGCTGACGGTTGAGCCAGGCGTTCGGGGTGGTGCCGGTCTCGGCGCGGAACTTGCGCGCGAACGTGCGGGGCGACATGAGGGCCTTGCGGGCGAGGCGGTCGACGGTGAGCTCCTCGTCGAGGTGCTCGACCATCCACGTGGTCACGGCGGCGAGCGAGTCGCTGCGGCACTCGACGACGGGCGTGCGGATGAACTGCGACTGCCCGCCGTCGCGCTGGGGCGGCACCACCATGCGACGAGCGACGATATTGGCCTGTGCGACGCCGAGCTCGGTGCGCACGATGTGCAGGGCCGCGTCGATGCCGGCCGCGGTGCCGGCACCGGTGACGATGTTGCCGTCTTGGACGAACAGCACATCGGGGTCGACCTCGATCGAGGGGTAGCGCTCGGCCAGCAGGTCGGCGTACATCCAGTGCGTGGTCGCGCGGCGGCCGTCGAGCACGCCGGCCTCGGCGAGCATGAACGAGCCAGAGCAGACGCTCAGCACCCATGCGCCGCGTTCGGCGGCGTCGCGGATGACTCGGAGCACGGCCTCGTCGGCCGGCGTTCCGACCGGGGATGCGGGAACGGCGATGAGGTCGGCGGTGGCCGCGAACTCGAGGCCCTCGTCGACGTTGATCGAGAAGCCGAGCTTGGTCGGGATCGGCCCGGGCTCGGCGGTGACGACGTGGAAGTCGAACGCGACCCCGCCGTGCTCGGTGCGGTCGATGCCGAACACCTCGCAGATCACGCCGAACTCGAAGGGCGCCATCTGCGGCACGGCGATGCAGGCGACGGTCTTGAGCATGAGGGCCTCCGGTGGGCGGCTGGGGGATGGCAGGAATGAGCCGATCTACGTCCACCCTGCCACTGTCGGCAGGATCTGGCAACCCATAGCGTTTCTGCCATGTCGATCATCCTGTTCCTCATCGTCACCGCCCTCGTCGTGTCGGGGCTGGTCGGTGCGGTGCTCGGGTTCGTGCGCGACGGATACGGTTGGCGGGGCATCCCCGACCGGCTCCACGACGCCGAACTCCGCGGCACCGCCGAGGCGCGCTGAGCGCCGCCCACTCGCCGTCACGCCCGTCCAGTACCATCGGACGGGCGTCACGACGGGCGCAGGAGAGGCGGACGAGATGACCTGGTTAGTGACCGGTGGAGCCGGCTACATCGGCGCCCACGTGGCCCGCGCCTTCGCGGCCAAGGGCATCGAGGCGGTCGTGCTCGACGACCTGTCGACCGGGCGCGTGGAGTTCGTGCCGACGGGCACCCCGTTCGTGCAGGGCTCGATCCTCGACGGGTCGCTCATCGAGAACACCGTCGAGCGCTTCGGCGTGACGGGCGTCGTGCACCTGGCCGGGTTCAAGTTCGCCGGCGTCTCGGTGCAGGAACCTCTGCGCGCCTACCACCAGAACGTCACGGGCACGGCCACGCTGCTCGCCGCGATGGAGCACACCGGCGTCGAGCGCATGGTGTTCTCGTCGAGCGCCGCCGTCTACGGCACGCCCGACGTCGACCTCGTCACCGAGGGCACCCCGAAGCATCCCGAGTCGCCCTATGGCGAGTCGAAACTCATCGGCGAGTGGCTGCTCGCCGACCAGGGCCGCGCGCAGGGCCTGCGCCACACCAGCCTGCGCTACTTCAACGTGGTCGGTTCCGGCACCCCCGACATCTACGATGTCAGCCCGCACAACCTGTTCCCACTCGTCTTCGACGCGCTGCTGGCGGGTCGTACGCCGCGCATCAACGGCGACGACTACCCGACCCCCGACGGCACCTGCGTGCGCGACTACATCCACGTCGCCGACCTCGCCGACGCGCACGTCGTCGCGGCGCAACGGCTCGACGCCGGCCAAGTCATCGAGCCGGTCTACAACCTCGGCTCGGGCGACGGCGTATCGGTCGGCGAGATCATGCGCGCGGTCGCCGAGGTGACCGGCATCGACTTCACCCCCGAGATCGCGCCGCGACGTCAGGGCGACCCCGCGCGCATCGTGGCGTCGGGTGAACTCGCCGCCCGCGACCTCGACTGGCGGATGCGCCACACCCTCGCCGAGATGGTCGAGAGCGCCTGGCAGGCCCGCAAAGCCGCGGCCTGAGGCATCCGTTCATCACGGCTCGGACACGGCGTCGGCGTGTCGCGCGCGCCGTGAAGCCTCGACGGTGGCTTGAGGGTTTACGATTCCCGGCTTGACTCGATCGAATCACATCGGTGTAATTGTTCTGACACGCCCTCGTGGCGGTCGGTACAACTGGGTGGGAGACGATATGGGCAATCCTGAATATCGTTCTGGAGTACCTGAAGACTGGTTCGTCGACCCCGTGCGCCTCGGCGTGCCGGGGGTGCGTCCTGCGGTGGATGACGACGATCCGTTGGCGTGGCAGAGCGATGCGCTCTGCGCGCAGACCGATCCCGAAGCGTTCTTCCCCGAGAAGGGCGGCTCGACGCGCGATGCGAAGCGCATCTGCACCGGATGCGAAGTCCGTGCGCAGTGCCTCGAGTACGCACTCTCGAATGACGAGCGTTTCGGTATCTGGGGCGGGCTCTCCGAACGCGAGCGGCGCAAGCTGCGCAAGCGCGCCGTCTGACGCGCTGCGCGCGAACGCGCCGACGAGGCGACCGGCACCGAAGCCGGCCGTCGGGCCACCGGACCCGTTCCGCGGCACGCCCACGCGGCCTCCCGAGTCGCGGTGGGCCAGCCGCCTAGGCTGACCCCGATGTTCCCCAGAGTCACCGCGATCCTCGTCGTTCAGCACGCCGGCGACCGTCTGCAGACCACGCTCGACGCCCTGCAGGCCCAGGAACGCCGCCCCGACGCCGTCATCGCGGTGCTCGCGGACGCCGGTCAGGCCGCGCTCGACCAGGTCGCCGCCATCGGCCCGACCCACGTCATCCAACTCGCCAACCGCGTGCCCTTCGGCGAGGCGGTGCGCGCGGCCGACGCGGTGCTCGAGGCACCGACAGGCGAGGCCGACGCGCTCTGGCTGCTCGCCGAGGACGCCGCGCCCGAAGCCGACGCGCTCGCCGTGCTCGTCGCGCTGCTCGAGCTCAACCGGTCGGTGGCGATCGTCGCCCCGAAGCTCGTGGAGTGGGAGCATCCCGATCGCATCGCGCACCTCGGCCGATCCATCACCCGGTACGGGCGCACCGTCGATCTCGTCCGCGATGAGCTCGACCAGGGCCAGCACGACGACCTGAGCGACGTGCTCGGCGCCGACGCTCCCGGCATCCTCGTGCGCCACGAGGTGTGGCGTTCGCTCGGCGGGTTCGATCCGGCCCTGCCGGTGGTCGACGACGCGCTCGACCTGTCGATCCGGGCGAGGCTCGCCGAGCACCGGGTCGCGGCGGCGCCCACCGCACGTGTGCGCTTCGCGGGTGCCGGCGTGGCCGGCGAGCCGGTCGGCGGCGCCCGGGTGCTGCGCCGGCGGTACGCGCTCGAACGCCGAGCCCAACTGCACCGCCGCATGGCCTACGCGCCCGCGGCGACCCTTCCGCTGCACTGGATCACGCTGCTTCCGCTCGCGATCGTGCGATCGATCGGGATGCTGCTGATCAAGGCGCCGGGTCGCATCGTCGGCGAGTTCGGCGCGGCACTGCGAGCGATGTTCTCGTTCGGACGCGTCGCCGCCGCGCGTCGCACCCTGAAGCGTGCCCGCACGACGGGATGGTCGGCGATCGCGCCGCTGCGCATCCCGCCCGACGAGGTGCGTCGACGTCGACGACTCGACGCCGAGGCGCGCCGGGCACGGGCCCGCGGCCGCACCGACGGGGCGAGGTTCCTCGCCACCGGTGGCGGCTGGGTGCTGCTGGTGACGGCGCTCATCGGCATCGTGCTCACCGCGCGACTGTTCGGCGCGAACGGCATCGCGGGCGGTGCGCTGCTGCCGCTGTCGGGGCACCTCGGCGAGCTCTGGCGCAATGCCGGCTACGGCTGGCGGGATGTCGGCGCCGGGTTCGTCGGCGCGGCCGACCCGTTCGCCGGGTTGCTCGCGGTGCTCGGATCGATCGCGTTCTGGGCGCCGTCGTGGGCGCTCGTCGGGCTCTGGATCGTCGCCCTGCCCGCCGCGGCGCTCGGCGCCTGGTTCACGATGTCGCGGCTCACCGACCGCGGTGGGCTGCGGGCGCTCGGAGCCGTCGTGTGGGCGGTCGCGCCGCCGTTCCTCGTCGCACTCGCCGACGGCCGCCCGGCGGCCGTGCTCGCGCACGTGCTGCTCGGCTGGCTCGCGTACGCGGCGCTCGGTGCCGCTCGGTCCTGGGCGGCGGCGGCCACCGCCGGGCTGCTCGCCGCAGGCGTGGTCGCGGCGGCGCCGAGCCTCACGCCCGCCCTGGTGGTGGGCTGGGTCGTCGGCCTCGCGGTGAGCGGACGCCGCGCAGTGCGGCTGCTCGTCGTTCCGCTGCCGGCGCTCGCGCTGTCCCTTCCGCTCGTGTGGCAGCAGGTCGTGCGCGGCACGCCGCTCGGGCTCGCGGCCGACCCCGGGGCATCCGTGTCGAGTGCCGTGCCCGACCCCTGGTGGCTCGTGCTCGGGTTCCCGGGCGGTGGCGGTGGCGGCTGGCCCGCGACGATCGACGCCGTGGCCCGCCTCTCGGGGAGCGTGGACCCGCACTGGGTCGCGACCGCGCTGCTCGCACCCCTCGTGCTGCTGGCCGTGCTCGCCGTCGCGCGGCGTCGTGCGCTGCCCGCGGTCGCGGCGCTCGGTGCGGCACTGCTGGGCCTCGCGATCGCCGTCGCCGCCGCGCAGGTGTCGGTCGCGACGGTCGGCGCCGACGCGGTGGCCGTGTGGACGGGCGCCGGTCAGAGCCTCATGTGGCTGGGCCTCATCGCCGCGGCCGTGCTGTGCCTCGACGGGCTGCGCCATGGTCGGAACTGGCTCGCGGCGCTCACTGGCGTCGCGGTCGTCGTGGCCGTGCTGCCCGCCGCGATCGCGCTGACGACCGGCCAGGCCACTGTGCACCCTGCCGCCGATCGGGACATGCCGGCGTTCGTGGTCGCCGAGGCCGAGAAGGATCCGCGCGTGGCGACGATCACGATCGAGCCGTTGCGGGGCGGCAGCGTGCACGCCGAACTCGTGCACGGCACGGGCGACACGCTCGACGCGGCATCGACGCTCGCCGCGACCCGCACCGCCCTCACCGAGGACGAGCAGACTTTGGCCGAGATCGCGGGCAACCTCGCGTCGCGCAGCGGCGCCGATGCGGATGCCGCGGTGCGGGAGTTCGGCGCCCGATTCGTGCTGCTCGCGCCGCCGTCGGGTGCGGCCGAGCGCGACCGGCGGGCGCAGGCCGCCGAGGACCGCGCGCGGGCTGCGCTCGACGGCAACGCCGCGCTGGTCGCGGTCGGCGACACCGCGTTCGGTCGGTTGTATCGATTCGCGGATGCCACGTCGCCGGCGCCGGCCGCGGCGATCCCCGTGGGCGCCGGCTCGCCGCTCGCCGGCTGGATCACGGCGGGTCAATGGCTGGTGCTCGGATTCGCGCTACTGCTCTCGATCCCGACGGGCGTGGGCCGCGAGGCCGAACGTCGGCGCCGCCCGCCCCGGGCCAAGCGTGCGTCGGCCGGGACGGCCGCCGTGGCGGACGCTGTGGCGCAGGACGAGGGAGCCAAGCCCGGCGAGCCCGGTGAGCCCGACGCAGCCGCGGAGCCCGGTGAGCCGGAGGCATCCGGTGAGCCGGAGGCATCCGGTGAGCCCGAGGCCTCCGCGGAGCCCGGTGAGCCCGAGGCGTCGGAACAGCCCGAGACATCCGATGAGCCCGAAGCATCCGGTGAGCCCGACGAACCCGCCGACCGACCCGCCGAGGGAGGCGATGATGATGGACGCTGAGCGACGCAACCGAGGCCTGCGCGCCGCCGGCCGCGGTGTGGCCGCCGTGGCCGCCGCGGCCGTGTGCACCGCCGCGGTCGCGGCCGCCATGCTGGTGCCCTGGCCCGAGCACCGTGCCGAGCCGGAGTCGGTCGTCGTCGCGCCGGTCGAGAGCCGGCAGCAGCGCGTCTGCCCGGGCCCGCTGCTCGAGCTCGCCGAAGACGCCGAGGCCGCCACGGCCGCCACCTCGTTCGGATCGGCCGACCTGGTGACCGCGACCTTCCCGGCCGATATCGAGGTCGACGAAGTGCCGCTCGAGGCGCCCGACAACGATCAGGCCGACGACGACGGCGCCCCGGTCGCCATCGAGGTCGAACCGAGCGCAGCCGAGATCGGCATGCTCGCGGGCGCGCAGGAGCAGCGGGCGCGACAGGAGATGCTCGCCGGTCTCGCCATCGCCGCGTGCCGCGAACCGGCCGCCGAGTCCTGGCTCGTCGGCGGATCGACCGCGCTCGGGCGAACATCGCTCGTGCTGCTCGCCAACCCGACCGACGTGGCGGCGACCGTCGACCTGCGCATCTTCGGCGAGGAGGGCACGGTCGAGGCGCCTGCCGGACTCGGCCTCGTGGTGCCGCCCGGCACGCAGCGCGTCGTCTCGCTGGCGGGGCTCGCGCCCGACATCGCCGCACCCGTGGTGCGCGTGACGAGCTCTGGCGGGCGGATCGCCGCCACCCTGCAGCAGTCGGCGATCGACGGACTCGTTCCGGCCGGAGTCGAGCTCATCGCGCCAGCGGCCGCCCCCAGCGATCAGGCGCGCATCCCCGGGTTCGTGGTGGCAGAGGAGGGCGGCGTGCCCGTCGATGAAGACCATCTCGACGGCGACGGGTTCCCGGCACTGCGACTGCTCGCGCCCGGTGCCGACGACGTCGAGGCGACCGTGTCGGTGGTGCCCGAACAGGGCGGCGCGCGCACTTCGATCGACGTGTCGTTGCTGGCGGGCCAGACGATCGACGTGCCATTGGGCGAGCTGTCGCCGGGCGCCTACGCGATCGACCTGGTGGCCGATGGGCCGGTCGTCGCTGCCGCGAGGTCGAGCTTCGCACCCGGCGAGGAGGAGGACGACACGGGCGACTTCGCCTGGTTCCCGGCGACCACGGCGCTGATCGGCGACCTTGCGGTCGCGGTGCCGGATGTCCCGGCGCCCGTGCTGCACCTGGTCGCCGCAGGCACCGACGACGTGGATGTGGTCGTCGCGACCCGCGGCGCACAGCGCGACGTCACGGTGCCCGGCGGGGGAGGGGTCGCGGTCACGCTGCGGCCCGGCGACCAGGTGGTGCTGCGCGGCGTCGAGGGCCTGCACGCGTCGGTCTCATCGATCGGCGCCCGGATGCTGTCGTCGTTCTCGGTCGAGCCGCCCGGGCCCGTGGACGCGCCGATCCGGGTCTACCCGCGCTGAGTCGTTCAGTAGGGGCGGTATCGTCCCGGCGACAGCTCCCACGGCTCGCGACCCAGGAGGTCGGCGACCGCGCGGAACACGCAGCTCTCGACGACGAGCTTCTCCTCGCGATCCTCGCCTTCGAGCACCCGGATGAACCGCACGATCGGCAGCCGGAAGAACACGATGCGCCGCTCGTCGTGGTAGACCTTCCATCGATCGATGTGGTCGTCGTGGATCGCCTCTTCGGGGCCCTGCGCGACCTCGAACACGACGCCCTCGAGCTCGGGCCAGAGACCCCGCAGGTAGGTCGCGGTGCTCGCGACCGTGAGGTCGAAGTCGTCGAGCCGGGTATGCAGCAGCGGCAGATGGGGGCCCGTGACGGGCGAACGCATGCCGCGGCCGTGCCGATCGCGGGCGAGCCGCCGCGGCGACCTCGGAGTTCGGGCGACACGGCGAGGGCGGGGCATGGCCTCCATCGTAGTGCGGGCCTCGATCGCTAGTCTGGTCGGGCCATGAGACCGTGTTCGCGCTCCGCATGCACCGCTGAGGCGGTGGCGACGCTCACCTACGACTACGCCGATTCGATGGTGGTGCTGGGGCCGCTCGCGTTCCGCGCGGAGCCGCACGCGTACGACCTGTGCGCGCGGCACGCCGAGCGCACCTCGGTGCCGCGCGGGTGGCGGGTGGTGCGTCACGCTCCGATCGGCGGCGCGTCGACCGTCGAACGCTGAGTCGCGCCATCCGATCGCCCGCATCGCCCGCCCGCTCGGGTAACCGGTGGGGCACGCTGCCGAAACGCGCGTGAGGTAGGTTTGCTCACCGTGACCGACTCTGCAGTTCCCGGCGCCCGCGGGGCGCTCGACGCCATCGTGAAGGCCTACGACGTGCGCGGCATCGTGGGCGATGGCCTCGACGAGACCGTGGTCGAGGCGCTCGCCGCTGCCTTCGTCGATGAGGTGGGGGCGGCCGGCGGCCGGGTCGTCGTCGGCCACGACATGCGCGACTCGTCCCCCGGGTTCGCCGCCGCCTTCGCGCGCGGCGCCGTCGCGCGAGGCGCCGACGTGCTCGCGATCGGGCTCTGCTCGACCGACGAGAGCTACTTCGCGTCGGGGCGTTACGACGCGCCCGCGGCGATGTTCACCGCGAGCCACAACCCCGCGGCCTACAACGGCATCAAGTTCTCGCGCGCCGGCGCCCAGGGAATCTCGCTCGACACCGGGCTCGCGGCCATCCGCGACCGCGCGGGCGACTACCTCGCCGACGGTGTGACGGCCGTCGGCACGCCCGGCACCGTCACCGACCTCGATGTGCTCGCCGACTACGCGGCCTACCTGCGCTCGCTCGTCGACCTGTCGGGCATCCGGCCGCTGAAGGTCGTCGTCGACGCCGGCAACGGCATGGGCGGTCTGACCGTGCCCGCCGTGCTCGGCGAGGCCGCCGGCCTGCCCGCGCTGCCGCTTCAGATCGTTCCGCTCTACTTCGAGCTCGACGGCACGTTCCCGAACCACGAGGCGAACCCGCTCGAACCGGCCAACCTGGTCGACCTGCAGCGCGCGGTCGTCGAGCACGGCGCCGACCTCGGCCTCGCGTTCGACGGCGACGCCGACCGCTGCTTCGTCGTCGACGAGCGCGGCGAGGCTGTGACGCCGTCTGCGGTGGCCGCGATCGTCGCGCTGCGCGAGATCGCGCGCGTGCGCGCGGCCGGCGAGGCGGATGTCTCGGTCATCCACAACCTCATCACCTCGCGCATCGTGCCCGAGACGATCGAGCAGGCGGGTGCGACGCCGGTGCGCACCCGGGTTGGCCACTCGCTCATCAAGGACCGGATGGCCCAGACCGGCGCCGTCTTCGGCGGCGAGCACTCGGCGCACTACTACTTCCGCGACTTCTGGGGCGCCGACAACGGCATGCTCGCGGCGATGCACCTGCTCGCCGAATTCGGATCGCAGGATGCCCCGCTGTCGACGCTCGCGCAGCGGTTCACGCCGTACGCGCTGTCGGGTGAGATCAACTCGACCGTCGCCGACATCCCCGCCGCGTATACGCGCATCGTCGAGGCGTTCACCGGCCGCGCCGACTTCGACGAGCTCGACGGGCTCACGGTCACCGGCATCACCGCCGAGAGCGAGCCGTTCTGGTGGGCGAACATCCGCCCGTCCAATACCGAGCCGCTGCTGCGGCTGAACGTCGAAGCATCCGACCCCGCGACCATGACGCGCTACCGCGACGAGTTCCTCGCCCTCATCCGCGCCTGACCCCGCCCGCGGCCGGCCTGCCCCCGCCCTGCCTGCCCGGTCGCCCTCGCCAGCCGCGGCTCGCGGGTGCCGGGTCACGGGTACCGGGTGCCGGGTGCCGGGTGCCGGGTGCCGGGTGCCGGGTGCCGTTTTCAGGCGTAATGGGTCGGTTCGAGGCATCCACCGGCGTGTCCTCCTGAGAAACGCAGCGAATCGGGCCGCCCCTCCTGAGAAACGCACTGGGGGCTGGTCCTGCGAGAATGGACGGCATGAGTCTCACGACGACGTCCACCGTGCCGTTCAAGGTCGCCGACCTCGCGCTCGCCGAGGCGGGCCGCCACCAGCTGCGCCTCGCCGAGAACGAGATGCCCGGCCTCATGGCGCTGCGCGCCGAGTTCGGCGAGTCGAAGCCGCTCGCGGGCGCCCGCATCGCAGGCAGCCTGCACATGACGGTGCAGACCGCCGTGCTCATCGAGACGCTCGTCGCCCTCGGCGCGCAGGTGCGCTGGGCGAGCTGCAACATCTTCTCGACGCAGGACGAGGCCGCCGCCGCGGTCGTCGTCGGCCCCGACGGCACGGTCGACGCTCCTGCGGGCGTGCCCGTCTTCGCGTGGAAGGGCGAGACGCTCGACGAGTACTGGTGGTGCACCGACCGCATCTTCGACTGGAGCGCCGAGGCCGCCGAGGCGGGTGCCGACTGGATCGGCCCGAACCTGATCCTCGACGACGGCGGCGACGCCACACTGCTGGTGCACAAGGGGCGCGAGTTCGAGGCGGCCGGTTCGGTACCGGAGGCATCGGATGACACGAGTCACGAGTTCCGCGTCATCCTCGACACCCTGCGCACCTCGCTCGAGCGCACGCCCGACCGCTGGACCCGCGTCGCCGCCGAGCTGCAGGGCGTCACCGAAGAGACCACGACGGGCGTGCACCGCCTCTACGAGCTGCACGCGGCCGGCGAACTGCTGTTCCCGGCGATCAACGTCAACGACTCGGTGACCAAGTCGAAGTTCGACAACAAGTACGGCATTCGCCATTCGCTGCCCGACGGCCTGAACCGCGCGACCGACGTGCTGATGGGCGGCAAGGTCGCGTTCGTGTGCGGCTACGGCGACGTCGGCAAGGGTGCCGCCGAGGCGCTGCGGGGTCAGGGCGCGCGCGTCATCGTGAGCGAGGTCGACCCGATCTGCGCGCTGCAGGCCGCGATGGACGGCTACCAGGTGTCGCGCCTCGAGTCGGTCATCGGCGAGATCGACATCCTCGTCACCGGCACCGGCAACAAGGACGTGGTGCGCGTCGAGCACCTGCAGGGCCTGAAGCACCTCGCGATCGTCGCGAACGTCGGCCACTTCGACAACGAGATCGACATGGCCGGCCTCGAGTCGCTGCCGGGAGCCGAGCGCGTCGAGATCAAGCCCCAGGTGCACGAGTGGCGCCTGCCCACGGGGCGCAGCGTGCTCGTGCTCAGCGAGGGGCGCCTGATGAACCTCGGCAACGCGACGGGGCATCCGTCGTTCGTGATGTCGAACTCGTTCACCAACCAGGTGCTCGCGCAGATCGAGCTGTGGACCCGCCCCGCCGAGTACCCGGTGGGCGTCTACGTGCTGCCCAAGCACCTCGACGAGAAGGTCGCGCGGCTGCACCTCGACGCGCTCGGCGTCGAGCTCACCGAGCTCTCGCCCGAGCAGGCCGCATACATCGGCGTGCCGGTCGAGGGGCCCTACAAGGTCGACCACTACCGGTACTGAGCTCCTCGGTCACGGCGTCTCCGTGGGAGTCTTCGTGGGAGTCTTCGCGCGCGGGTTCCCGCAGGAGGGTTTGTAGGACAACCGACGCTGTGCAGGACGTGAAAGCAGGTTCGCGTTCGACATTCGCGGCTGCGTCCTACGAACTCTCGAACTCTCGAACTCTCGAATTCTCGAACTCTCGAACTCTCGAACTCTCGAACTCTCGCGAGGGAACCGCGCATCATGCGGATGCCTCGTGACCGGCGCTCAGCGCTCAGGGAACCCGTTCGGCCGCGCCGTGAGCACGGGCGCGAGGTCGGCCATGCGGCGGTCTTCGAGCGTGAGCGCGGTGAGGTCGCGATCGCGACGGAGTGCCGCGATCGCGGCGAGGAACAGCTCGGCGGGCGCGTCAGGCACCGAAGAGACGAAGGGAGCGGCCTCTGCGGCCAGAGTCGCGGCGATCGCGGCACGCCGGTTCGGCTCGAGGTGCGGGGCGTTGCGGAAGAACGCCGCGATGCGCCGCTCGAGCGGGTCGGGCAGCCGGCCGACGTCGGTGGTCGCCGCCCAGCCGAGCAGCTGCGTGGGAACCCCGAACGATTGCGGCACCACCTTCGGCACCCGCTCGACCTGCGCGTGGGTGCCCGCGAGCAGGTCGCCGAGCCGCTTCGACGACGGATTCAGGAATCCGACGACCACGGCGAGCCCGCCGAGCGTGAGGTAGATCTCGACCACGCCCGTCAGCGCGCGGATGAACGCGTGCCGGAACCCGATCGCCCCGCCGTCGTCGCGCACGACCCGCAGTCCCAGCGCGAGCTTGCCGATCGACCGGCCGTGCGTCGCGGTCTCGACCGCCGTCGGCACGACGACGAGGCACACGACGAGCGCGGTGATCGAGATCGCCCGCATCGCCGCCTCGTCGAGCGAGAGCGACGAGGCGAGCAGCAGTACGCCGATGAGCACGAGCACCGTCGCGATCACGTCGATGGCAGTGCCGCCGCCGCGCATGACGGCACTCGCCGGACGCACGTCGAGGGCGACGGCCTCGCCGGTGACGAGTCCGTCATCGGTGAGCCGGGACGCGGAGCGGTCGGCGGTGGCGGCCTGCGACATGGCTAGTATTCAAGCAGACATGGACCTCGACGCCCTCGCCGCCGCGCGCCACGACGATTGGCAGCGACTCGACGCGCTCGCACGCGGTCGGTTCCTCGGCGGCACCGAGGCCGACGAGCTCATCGAGCGGTACCAGTCGGGGGCCTCCGACCTCTCGCTCATCCGCACGACCGCGGGCTCGACCGCGCTGGGCGACCGGCTGTCGATCCGCTTGGCACGGGCCCGACTGCGGTTCACCGGCGCCCCTGAGAACCCGTTGCGCCGCTTCACCCGGTTCTGGCTCGTGAGCCTGCCGGCGGCGCTGTACCGGCTGCGGTGGCTGACCCTCGCGGTCGCGGTGGTCACTTTCCTCGTCGCGACGCTGTTCGCCTGGTGGGCGGCCGGCGATCCGCGCGTGCTCGCGACGCTCGGCAGCGACGACGAATTGCAGCAGCTGGCCGACGAGGGGTTCGCGGCGTACTACTCCGAGAACCCGGCGGCATCCTTCGCGGGGGCGGTCTGGACGAACAACGCGTGGATCGCTGCGCAGTGCGTCGCGTTCGGCGTGCTCGGGGTGTGGGTGCCGGTCGTCATCCTGCAGAACGCGATGAACCTCGGGCTCAACGCCGCTGTCATGGCTGCGTACGGCGAACTCGACACCTTCTTCCTCTACATCACGCCGCACGGCCTGCTCGAGCTCACCTGCGTGTTCGTCGCCGCGGCGGCCGGCCTGCGCATCTTCTGGGCCTGGGTCGCCCCAGGCGCGCGAACGCGCGGCGCCGCGCTCGCCGAGGACGCACGGGCACTGTTCAGCGTCGCGATCGGGCTGGTGTTCTTCCTCTTCGTCTCGGGGCTCATCGAGGGGTTCGTGACGCCGGCGCCCTGGCCGTGGGCCGTGAAGATCGGCATCGGCGTGCTCGCGTTCGCCGGGTTCCTGTTCGTGATGCTCGGGCTCGGGCGGCGCGCGGCACGCGCGGGCGAGACGGGAGACCTCGTCGAGTTCGAGGCCGGCGTGCGTCGACTCGTCGCGGGGTGAGAGCGGGCGCCGCGGACCGCGGGCGCGGACCCGGGCGCTGACGCGGGCGCGGCGGGCGGTGCGCGCGGACCGCGGGCTGAAGCAGGAGCTCATCGCACTGTGCGCGCGGTTCAGAGCCGTCCGGGCGACGCGCCTCAGAGCCGTCCGGCTGCCTTCAGCTCGAGGTAGCGATCGGCGAGTGCCGGCGGCAGGTCGAGCGGCGGGGCTGTCACCGTCTCGGCGCCGAGGCGCCGGATCGCCGCGCCGACGCGTGCCCCGTCGAGCAGCGAGCGTTCGGCGGCCGCGGCCCGGTACACCTCGTCGAGGTCGTCGATGCGGCGGGCGGCGACCACTTCGTCAGGGTCGGCCACGGATGCCACGACGACCGTGTGCCGCGAGGTCAGCTGCGGCAGCATCGCGAGCAGCCCTCGCGCGCTCGCGGGGGAGTCGGCACCGGTCAGGATCACGACGAGCGCCCGGCGGCTGGTGAGCCGGCGCACCTGCGCGGGGACCCGCGACCAGTCGGCCTCGATGAGCTCGGCGTCGAGATTCGCCATCACGTCGACCATGCGCGCGAGCAGCTCGGATCCGGTCGACCCGTGCACGCGCCCGCGCACGCGGCGGTCCCATGCGACGAGGTCGACGCGGTCACCCGCGTGCGACGCGAGGGCGGCCAACAGCAGGGATGCCTCGAACGCGGTGTCGAGGCGCGGCTCGTCGGCGATGCGGGCGGCCGCGGTACGCGAGGTGTCGACCACGATGACGATGCGCCGATCGCGCTCGGGGCGCCACGTGCGCACCATGAGCTTCGACCCTCCGCGCGATTCGGGGTCGCTGCGGCGCGCGGTGGCACGCCAGTCGATCGCCCGCACGTCGTCGCCCCGCACGTACTCGCGGATCGAGTCGAACTCGGTGCCCTGGCCGCGGATCAGCAGCGGGGTGCGCCCGTCGAGCTCGCGCAGGCGGGTGAGTCGCGACGGCAGGTGCGCGCGCGACCGGAACGGCGGCAGCACCCGCAGCCGACCCGGGACGACGAGCGACGCCTGCCGCGCCCAGAGCCCGAGCGGGCCCCATGAGCGGATCGTGACCCGTTCGGTGCGCCGGTCGCCGCGACGGGTCGGCTTCAGCGTCTGCGACATCCGCCGCCGTTCGCCCGGCGGGATGCGCACCCGCGCGCGATTCGGCCCGACCACGCCCGCCGACGGCTGCCAGCCGTCACGCACGATCGCGCGCAGCGGACGCGAACCGAGGTTCACGACCACGAGTTCGGAGGTCGCCTCCTCGTCGAGCCGCACCCGCTCGGGCAGGGTGCGCTCGATCCCGACGCGCCGCGGCGACCCGGCGAGCGACAGGTCGATCGCGCCGATGCCGACGGCGAGCAGCAGCCAGGCCGCGAGGGCGAGCCAGGCCGCTCCGGCGCCGTCGCCGGGCAGCGTCGAACCGGGCAGGCCCGAAGCGCCCGACGCCGAACCGCCCGCCCAGCCGGCGAGCACGACGACGACCGCGCCCGCCGCGACGAGCCACACGAATCGACCCGAGATCGCCATCTACAGCGGCACCTGCACCTGCTGCACGATGCCGCGCAGCACTTGGTCGACCGCGACTCCCTCGAGCTCGGCCTCGGGGCGCAGCTGCACGCGGTGCCGCCACACCGGCAGCAGCATCGCCTGCACGTGGTCGGGCGTGAGCGAGTCGTACCCGGTCAGCCACGCCCACGCCTTCGCGGCGGCGAGCAGGCCGGTCGAGGCGCGCGGGCTCACGCCGAGCCGCATCGACGGGCTGCGGCGGGTGGCCCGCGCGAGGTCGACGACGTACGCGAGCACGTCGTCGGAGACGCCGATGCGCGCGGCCGCCGCGCGGGCCGCGGCGAGCTGGGCGGCGTCGAGCACCGGCTCGACGCCCGCGCGGGCGAGATCGTGGGGATCGAAGCCGTCGGCGTGCCGGCGCAGCATCGCCCACTCGGCGTCGCGCTCGGGCACCTCGAGCACGAGCTTCATCAGGAACCGGTCGAGCTGCGCCTCGGGCAGCGAGTAGGTGCCCTCGTACTCGATGGGGTTCTGCGTGGCGGCGACCAGGAACGGGTCGGGCAGCGGCCGGGTGACGCCGTCGGCCGACACCTGCCGCTCCTCCATCGCCTCGAGCAGCGCGGACTGGGTCTTCGGCGGGGTGCGGTTGATCTCGTCGGCGAGCAGGATGTTCGTGAACACCGGCCCCTCGCGGAACGTGAAGTCGCCCGTTCCCGGGTCGTACGCGAGCGACCCCGTCACGTCGCCCGGCATCAGGTCGGGGGTGAATTGCAGCCGGCGGGTCTCGAGGTGCAGGGTGCGGCTGAGCGTGCGCACGAGCAACGTCTTCGCCACCCCGGGCACGCCCTCGAGCAGCACGTGCCCGTTGGCGAGCAGCGCGATGATGAGGCCGGTCACCGCGCCGTCCTGGCCGACGACGGCCTTGCCGACCTCGGTGCGCACGCGGTTGAGCGCGGCGCGCAGATCGGCGTCGGTGGGGGTCGGGTCGGTCATGGTCGCCTTCCTCGGTGATCGGTGGTGGGGTCGGATGTCGCGGGGCCGCGAACGCTCGCGGGGTCGGATGCCTCGGTTCCGGATGTCACGGGCCCGGATGTCTGGGGGCCGAGCGCGTCGCGCACCCGCTGCTCGAGGGCGGCGAGGCGGTCGGCGAGTTCGACGAGCTCTCGATCGCCGGCGGGCACCGCGCCGACGAGCAGCGACTCGACCTCGAGCGGATCCCTGCCGGTCGCGGCGGTCGTCGCGGCGATCACCTCTGGCAACGGTGCCGATCGCGGAAGGCGCAGCAGCGCGGTGAGCCGGCCCACCGATCCGATGCGCAACTGGTCGAGCGCATGCAGGCGGCTGACACCGCGCGCGTACAGACGCGCCCGCCCCTCGGCGGTCTCGCCGGCGGGCACCTCGACCGGCAGGTCCTCGATGACGAGCGGGCCGAAGCGGCGCCCGCGCCAGATCGCTGCGGCGAGCCCGACGACCAGCAGCAGCACGAGCACCGGGCTCACCCAGCCGGGTGTGAGCTCGCCGGCGGTGGCCCCGGCGGGTTCGGCATCGGCGGGTCCGGGCAGGTACCAGACCAGTCGCTCGCGTTCGCCGAGGAGTCCGAGCGCGAGCGCCGCGTTGCCGCGCTCATCGACCGTGTCGTTCGCGAACACCGCCGTCGAGGGCACGAGCGACAGTTCGGCGCCCGCGTCCGACGGGCCGATGACCAGGGCGTAGCCGAAGTCGCCGTCGGGGAAGCAGCCGGTCCAGCCGTCGCCCTCCGCGACGTCGTCGATGGTGAGCAGCCCCTGCCCGTGGCCGAGCTCGCCCGCACGCTCGGCGGGCCGCACCTCGCACGCCGGATCGTCGAGCTCGCCGACGGCCGTTCCCGCGAGGCGCACCCCGGGCGCGAGCGCCTCGAGTGCGGCGAATCTCGGGAGAGCGACGACCAGCCCGTCGGCGGCACCAGCGAGCCGGCGCAGGCTCGCACGGTCGAGGAGTCCGTGCTCATCGAAGAGCAGCACGGTCGCGCCGTCTGCGGCGTCGATCGCCGCTTCGAGGTGATTCGCGACGGTCACCTCGACACCCTGCGCGCGCAGCACCTGAACGAGTGCGCGGGCCCCTGAGGGTGCGGCGTTGTCGGCGCCGAGCGTCGGACCGGGCGCCCGCAGGCCGCCCTGCACGATGAGCACGACGAGGGCGCCGACCAGCAGGACGGCGCCGAGCACGATCCAGGTGCGAGCACGCCGCAGCGCGCCGCGCACGGTCGGGGTGTCGGCGAGGGCGGCCGACGCCGAAGCGGTCGACTCGGCCTCGGCCGTGGTGTCCGCGGGTGCGTCGAGGCTCATCGCACCGCCTCGAGTTCGACATCGGGCCGGATCGGTGCGGCCGCGAGCGATTGCTCGAGCGCCGTCACCCGCTTGTACTCGTCGCGCCCGCCGGGCCGGCCCAGGTATCGCACGCCGTCGAACTCGTCGGCGGCGACCCCGAGCTCGAGGGCGAAGGCCGGGAACCGGTGGCTCGCGGCATTCGCGATGCCGTGCGCGGTCGTGCCCGGATGCACCTGCACGAGGTCGCGATCGACGAGGCCCCGCACCACCGCCCGGAAGCGCTCTTCGATCGCGAGCGGCCACTCCTGTCGTGCGGCCGCCTGCTCGGCCGCGCGACGCAGTGCGACGAGGTCGCGGGTGTCGCGGTCGTCGAAGATCGGCGCGGGCGTCGCGCGGCGGCGGCGCAACCGCGGCAGGCCGAACACGAGCAGCCCGATCGCGACGAGCGCGAGCACGGCGAGCACGACGATCAGGACGACTACCCCGCTCGGAACGCCCATCGACCCGTCGAACAGCCCGAGGAACCAATCGCGGATCGCCGCCATCAGCCGATCGAACCAGGTCGGCTGGGCGGCCTGGTACTCGCCCTTGGCGAGCTCGTCCTGCAGCCAGCGGCGCGCCTCGGGGGCATCGGGGTCGACCGGGATTTCGAGGTGCACGCGGGATCAGGCCCAGCCGTACGGTGCGCCGGGCGAGACCGGCTCGCCCGCCCGCGGCTGATACGGATCGTCGACCGGATGCCCCGCGTCGCGCAGCTCGACGTGCCGTTCGAGCTCGAGGTCGAGCCCCTCCTTGCACATCCGCAGGTCGATGTAGATGACCGCGATGACCGCCGACTGCACCACGAGCGTGATGGCGCCGATCAGCAGCGACAGCACCATCGACACCACCGTGAGCACGATGAGCACCGCGGCACCCGAACCGGTGCCCGTGGGATCGATCAGCACCGACAGCATGCCGCCGAGGAACGAGATCGGCTGCACCACGAGGTTCGATGCCGCGCTCAGGATGACGGCGACCAGCAACTCGACGCCGAGCGTGCGCCAGAAGTAGCCGTCGGTGAGTCGCCACGAGCGCACGATCGCCGCCCGGATGCCGACCTCCTCGAGCACGATGATGCTCGGCACCAGCGACGTCTTCACGCCCAGCCAGGCACCCAGCGCGAGCAGCCCGAGACCGGCGAGGATCGCGAACACGACGCCGATCGCGATGCCGACCGGCCCGAGCACCGCCGCCACGGCGATGATCGCGACGAGCGCGAGAACCGCGAGCAGCACGGCTGTGGCCAGCAGCAGCGTCCAGCCGATCAGCGGCCAGACGCGCCTCGCCGTGCGCCGCCACAGCGCGCCGAAGCCGAGCTTCTCGCCGAGCGTGCCGGTGGCGACCTCGACGACCATCACGCCTTGAACGAACGCGCTCGCGACCACCGAGACGGCGATCGGCACCAGCATCAGCAGCAGAAACCCGCCGACGGCACCCGCGAGCAGGGTGTCGGCGTCCTCGCCGACCGCGTTGCCCGTGCGCGCGAACACCATGAACATGAACGGGACCACCGCGGCCGCGGTGGCCACGACGGTCGCCAGCTGCACCAGCAGCCCGGTGCCGAACGTCGGGGCGGGGTTGCGGCGCAGCGTGCGGAACGGGGCCCAGAGCAGGGTTCCGAAGCTCAGCGGACGCAGGGGGAGCAGGCCCGGCTTGGGCGGCGGTGTCCAGCCGGTCGGCCCGCCCGGCGGTGGATATCCCGGCTGCTGGCCGTACCCGGGCTGCGCTCCGTACCCCGGCTGCGCTCCGTACCCCGGCTGCGCGGAACCGGGCTGCGCGTACCCCGGCAGCGGGGCGGGCGTCGGCGCGGGCGGGATCGGGGGCTGCCAGGCGCCGTCGCCACCGGGTGCCTGCCATTCCTGATCGGACACGTCGTCGCGCTCCCTCCGGGTCGTTCCCCAATGGTGGCACAGGCGAACGCCGCCGTGAGGCGCCATCCACCGTCCCGACCGGGGGATCCGCGCTCAGCCCTCTCGCGGCAGCGAGCGACTACGCTATGACGCACCGACGCCCCACCGGAGAACTGAGCGCATGACCTCACGCGTACTCGTCGTCGACGACGACATGGCCCTCGCCGAGATGATCGGCATCGTCCTGCGCGCCGACGGCTTCGAGCCGGTGTTCTGCGCCGACGGCGGAGGGGCGCTCGCCGCGTTCCGCGACGCCAAGCCCGACCTCGTGCTGCTCGACCTGATGCTGCCCGGCATCGACGGCATCGAGGTGTGCACCCGCATCCGCGCCGAGAGCGGCACGCCGATCATCATGCTGACGGCCAAGAGCGACACCGCAGACGTGGTGCGCGGCCTCGAGTCGGGCGCCGACGACTACATCGTGAAGCCCTTCAACCCGAAGGAGCTGGTGGCCCGCATCCGCACCCGGCTGCGCCCCGCGCCCGAGCCCGTGGTCGAGACGATCGCGGTCGGCGACCTCATCATCGACGCGGCCGGCCACGAGGTGCGCCGGGGCGACCAGCGCATCTCGCTCACGCCGCTCGAGTTCGACCTGCTGCTCACGCTCGCCTCGAAGCCGCAGCAGGTGTTCACCCGCGAGATGCTGCTCGAGCAGGTGTGGGGGTACCACTACAAGGCCGACACCCGGCTCGTGAACGTGCACGTCCAGCGGCTGCGGGCGAAAGTCGAGCACGACCCCGACAACCCGCGCATCGTCATGACCGTCCGCGGTGTGGGGTACCGCGCCGGCGCCACCACGTAGGCGCGCGATGACCGGGTCGGCACCCGCGGTGCGCGCCGTCGGCGGCTGGCGGGGTGCGCCGAGGCGCATCGCCGGCCTGTGGCGGCGTTCGCTGCAGTTCCGCACGGTGCTGCTCACGATCGGCCTGTCCAGCCTCGCGATCCTCGTCATCGGGCTCTACATCACGTTCACCGTGGCATCCAACCTGTTCCAGAACCAGCTCGACCGCGTGCTGACCTCGTCGAACGCCGCGACGTATGCCGCGCAGACCATCCTGGGCTCCACCGACGCGAGCGACCGCGTCTCGTTGCAGGGCGTGATGGAGCAGGCGATGCGCAGCGTCCAGGCTGCATCCGGAAGCTCCGCGATCGGCCTGTTCCGCGACACCGACGAGGATCCGTCCATCGTGGCGCCGCAGGACCGACTCTCGCCGCAGCTCGCGGGCGTCATCACGCCCGAGCTGCGCGAGATGGTGCAGCAGAACCCCGACACGCAGTTCTGGCAGTCGGTCGCCCTGCCGCGCGTGCCCGCGGCGCTCGAGACCGGCACCGACCCCGGCGTGGTGGTCGGCAGCGACCTGCAGGTGCCCGGCGCGGGCCGATACCTGCTGTACATCGGCTACAACTTCGCCGACGCGGAGGCGACGC